>NZ_JBWKEI010000005.1:374093-439232 GCF_056435525.1 Streptomyces sp. NPDC043908
GCTCGGTCTTTGGCTGCGGGTTGTGGGTGGCTGAGCGCGCAGTTCCCCGCGCCCCCAACCGCCCAGGGGCGCGGGGAACTGCGCGAGCAACCCCCACCGGAGCCGCAGGCAAACAAGGGGTCTGGGGGCGAAGCCCCCCAGTATGCGAGCAACCCCCGCCGGAGCGCGGAGCCCCCGGGGCCCTGCCGCGGGGGACTACAGCGGGTCCACCGGGCCGCCTCGGCCCGACAGGACCTCCCCGTACGCTTGCATCAGATCCGGCAGCCGCAGCGTGGACAGGTCCTCGCGCCCCGGCGTCGTCGGATACGCCGACAGCCGCAGGTCCCGGTACGCGCAGCTCTTCTCGTACAGCGTGCGCAGAAAGCGGCCGTTGCCGAGTTCGTCGATCCAGCCCTGGTCCACCACATGGCCGCTGATCGAGCGGAGCTCGTCCAGCGCCTCCTCGTCCCAGCAGTCGCCGTTCTCCGCCGCCAGGACCTCCCCGATCGCGGTGAGCTCCAGGGGGCGGTAGGAGGGGAAGTCCACCCGGGTGGTGAAGCGGGAGGAGAGGCCGGGGTTGGTGGCGAGGAGGCGGTCCATGCCCTCGGGGTAGCCGGCGAGGATGACGACCAGGTGGTCGCGGTTGTCCTCGGCGCGCTTCAGCAGCACCTGGAGCGCCTCGTCGCCGTACGCGTCGCCCTTGCTGTAGCCGGAGTTGGAGAGGCTGTACGCCTCGTCCACGAACAGCACCCCGCCCAGCGCCGAGTCGATCAGCTCGTTCGCCTTGACCGCCGTCTGGCCGAGGAACTCGCCCACCAGGTCGGCCCGTTGCGCCTCGACGAGGTGGTCGCCGCCCAGCAGGCCCAGCGCGTAGAAGACCCGCCCCAGGATGCGTGCGACCGTGGTCTTGCCGGTGCCGCTGGGGCCGGAGAAGACAAAGTGACGTTTCGGCGGCTGGACGGGCAGACCCTGGCCGACCCGTAACCGGGCCATGTTCAGCTGCGCCGACAACGCCTTCACCTGGCGTTTCACCGGCTCCAGGCCCACCATCCGCTCCAGCTCCGCCAGGGCCTGGGCGAGCAGCGCCGAGTCGGTGGGACCGGCCGGCACCGGCGGCGGGGCGGGCTGGGCGGGGACGCCCGCCTTCTGCCGGACGCCGTCGGGCGGCGGAACCACCACCGCCGGACCGGCCAGCGGCACCCGCACCTCGCGTCCCTCCGGCGGTTCGAGCGGGGCGGCCTCGGGCTCGGCGCCGTCCGCGGAGCCGTCCTGGCCGAAGCCGGCCAGCGAGACGGCCGCCAGATCGGCCGGGTCCTCCGGCCCGTACGACCCGTCCAGGACGTCGGACTCGGTGATCGCGGCCAGCCGCGCCGAGGTGTCCATGAACGCCGGGTCGACCCGGTGCACCGCCCGGTACAGCGGAAGGGCGGCGGCGGAGCGGCCGGTGCCCTCGTGGGCGCGGGCCAGCCAGTAGCGCAGCTCCTTGCGCTGGGGCTGCTCGCTGCGGCAGCGCATCAGGGCCGCCGACAGGAGCGGCTCGGCCTGTCCGAACATCTCCAGGCGCACCCGGGCCATCCCGCCGAAGAGCCCGGCCTCGATCCCGAGCAGCGGATCGCCCAGTAACGGCTCGGTGTGCCGCACCAGTTGGTCCCAGTCCTTGACCAGGTACGCCCGGCAGGCGTGCAGGAAGCGGACCTGCGGGTCGGTGTCGACCGGCGGCAGCCCCGCCAGCGCCCGGTCCAGCTCGGGCACATGGCGCCCGTCCAGCCAGTGCGAGGCGTGTGCGAGCAGCAGATCGCGCGGGCTCTCCAGGACCGGCTGGACCCACCAGCCCAGCCAGTACCAGGAGTTGAGGGTGCGCCGGTGCCGGGCGCGCTGTTCGCCGAAGCGTTCCCGGTGGCGGTACATGCGCAGCAGCGCCGTGGTGGTGTCCACCCGCAGCGCGTGCAGTCCCAGCCAGCCGTCGACCATGCCCGGATCCATCCGCACCGCGGCCCGGAACTCCTCCTCGGCCTGCGGGTACGCGCCCATGGTGTACGCGTCGATGCCCCGCAGCCAGGCGAGATCGGCCGGGGCGTGCGCGCCCTGCGTGCCGAAGTCCATCACGTCCCCCACCACCGTGCCCCCGTGCTGAACCGCCAATTCACGGAAGGGAATGACCGAACGGAATTGACGGGAACTGACCGCACCACTCGCATCGTACCTGCGAGGGGGCCCCGGATCTAAGGGTGGCGCGGGGGGATCGAAAGCGTGACGCGGCCGGTGACCGAGGGTGAGCGAAAAGCGCTGACGTGCACGGTGAGAGGGCCGGAAAGGGCAGAACGAAGCCCCCGATCACGGGGGAACAACCGGGGGCTTCGCGTCCGCGGCGGCTCCGGAAAGCCGCACATTCAGAACGTAAGACCTGTACGGCCCCCGGGTCAAGCGGAGTTGGAGGAGTGCGGGGGGCGGTTTTCCGACGGTTCAGCCCAACGGGGGCTTGTCCTCACTCTCCGTGAGGGAACGGTGTGCGGGGGGTGCGAAATCGCGCCTCGGGAGCCACTCGTATCCCTCCTGACACTGCCGTACCAACGCATCCACATACGGAAGGGAGGGATCCGCAGCGAAATGGCGCATCTCCGCCTCCGTCCACTCGTCCCAGAAGCCGGAAAGCGCCGCTCCGTCCCGTCGGCGACCGCGCGCCCAGGACCCCTCGGCGTCCATTTCCATCCACAGCAGCAACGCCAGCCACGGCCGCACCTCGCGCCGGCCCGCCCCGACGCCCTCGATCAGCACCACGGGCGCGGGCGGCAGCGGGACCGGAGGGCCGAACCGGCGCGCGTTCCAGTCGTACGGCGTGACCCGCCCGGCCTCGCCCCGCGCCAGCGGGCCGGCGACCTGCGCGAGCAGCCGGGGCGTCCAGGCGAAGAACTCCTCATGGGTGGCGAGGTCGTCGAGGTGGAGGACCGGCGCCCCGCCGAGCGCGGCGGCCAGCCGTCCGGCGAAGGTGGACTTGCCGGAGCCCGCGTGCCCGTCCACCGCGACCAGCCGGACCGCCCCGCAGGAGGGCGGCAGGGCGCGCACGGCCGCCGCGATGCGGTCGATTTCTGCCATGCCTCCACCCTAGATCGCTGCTCCGGGCGGCCGCGCGAGCCATGCCAGTGGTCCAGACCCATATTGGTGGCGCGGCGCGGCGCGCGTCTCTGGCAGAAGTCGCCCGGGACCCGGGATAGTTGGGCCACGGCCGCGCCCACCCGCTCCATCCTCGTCCGACTGGGGGTCCCGCCCATGACCCGTCCCACCCCGCGCAGAACCGTCCTGGCCGCCGCGCTCGCCGCCGCGGCGGGCACCGCCGTCCCGGCCTCCGCGGTGGCCGCCCCGGCCCCCTCGGCCCCGCGGGCCGCCCCGAGCCGGCCCGGGAAAGGCGTCCCCTCCCTGGTGGACAACCATGCCTGGACCACGCACGCCGACTGGCGCTCGGGCGAGGCCGCCGGGGCGCGGGCCGTGCCGGGGCGCCGCCCGGGCCTGGTCATCGCCCGTCCCGCCGGCCGGATCGACTACACCGACCCGCACACCGGCAAGACGGCCGCCTGGGAGTACGCGAGCTGGACCTCGCCCGAGCACCGCTCGCCCGTCCCGGCCACCGAGGCCGTCGCCCACTGGAACGCGCACACCCCCGCCGGGACCTGGCTCCAGGTCGAGCTGCTCGGCACGTACTCCGACGGCACGGCGACGCCGGCGTACGTGCTGGGCCGCTGGACGGCGGGCGACGGCGACGGCGACATCCGGCGCACCTCCGTCGACGGCCAGAAGGACGGCAGGAGCACGGTCTACACCGACACCTTCGCCATCGACGACGCGGCGAGCGGGCTGCGCCTGGCCTCCTACCGGCTGCGCCTGACCCTCTACCGCGCCCCGGGCACCCGCCTCACCCCCACGGTGTGGCGGCTCGGCGCGATGGCCTCCGACATCCCGGACCGCTTCACGGTGCCCGCCTCCACCCCGGCGTACGCGGGCGAGCTGATCGTCCCCCGGTACTCGCAGGAGATCCACAAGGGCCAGTACCCGCAGTACGACAACGGCGGCGAGGCCTGGTGCAGCCCCACCTCCTCGCAGATGATCGTCGAGTACTGGGACCGCCGGCCCACGGCGGCCGACCTCGCCTGGGTGGATCCGGCCTTCGCCGACCCCCAGGTCTGCCACGCGGCCCGGTACACCTACGACTACCAGTACGGCGGCTGCGGCAACTGGCCCTTCAACGCCGCGTACGCCGCCACGTACCGGGACATGAGCGCGGTGGTCACCCGGCTGCGCTCCCTGAACGACCTGGAGACGCTGGTCCGGGCGGGCATCCCGGCCATCACCTCCCAGTCCTTCCTGAAGACCGAGCTGACCGGCGCCGGGTACGGCACCTCGGGCCATCTGATGACGGTGATCGGCTTCACGGCCGACGGCGACGTGATCGCCAACGACCCGGCCTCCCCGGGCGACCCGGAGGTGCGCCGGGTCTATCTCCGCCGGGAATTCGAGAACATCTGGCTGCGGACCAAGCGGTACAACGCCTCCGGCAAGGTCGTCTCGGGCACCGGCGGGGTCTGCTACCTGTACTGGCCCGCGCACCCGGGAGAGCGGCGGCGCGGGGCGCTGGCCTCGGTGGGCGTCCGGGCGTGACCAACGTCTCCCCCTCACCGGCCGCATCTGCTGGCACTCTGAAATGGCACCCGGGGGGACCGTCCACCGCCAGACGACCGAGTGAGATCCCATGACCCTGCACGCGACCACCGCCGACGACCCGCGCGCCCTGGCCGAGCTCCGCGCCCGCACCGGCGGCCCGGACGACGGTCCCAAGATCCTGGAGCACGTCCTCGGGTGGGTCCTCGTGGTGGTCCTGGCGATGCTGGTCACCCAGACCGGTCTGCTGTGACCCCGGGGCCGGCCTTCCGGGGCCGGCCCGACCCGTCCGGAAGCCCGTAGGGCGGTCTGCCATACTGCCGGGATCCTGTGGCAGTCGGAGACCAGGGACGGACTTGGACAAGAGCCGACAGCGAGGCGCGTCCGGGCGATCGCAGGGCCGTCGCTCCGAACTCATCGCGACGGGGCGGAAGTTGTTCGCCGACACGTCGTACGACGCCTTGTCGATGGACGACATCGCCCGGCACGCCGGGGTGGCCAAGGGCCTCATCTACTACTACTTCACGAGCAAGCGCGGCTACTACCTCGCCATCGTCGAGGACGCGGTGGCCGAGCTGGTCGCCCGCGCCGCCGGCGACACCGAGCTGCCGCGCGCCGACCGCGTCCACCGGACGATGGAGGGCTATCTGCTCTACGCCGAGCACCACCAGGCGGCGTACCGCACGATCGTCACCGGCGGCGTCGGCTTCGACACCCAGGTCCAGGCGATACGCGACGCCGTCCGCGAGGAGCTGATCGCCACCATCGCCGAGGGCGCCTACGGCAGACGGGACGTCCCGGTGCTCGCCCGGCTCGCGCTGCTCGGCTGGATGGGCTCGGTGGAGAGCGTGACCCTGGAGTGGCTGGGGACGGGCGCGCCGGAGCGCGCGACCGTACGCGAACTGCTGGTGCGGATGCTGCGCAGGACCATGGACACCATCGCCGAGTTCGAGCCGGACTGCCCCTCGCCCGGCGCGTGACGCGCGGGTGGCCCGACCGCACGTCCACGGCCGTCCGTTCGTGACCGCCGGATGCGCAATCCGTGATCTTGAAGCCAGTGACGGGACGCGTCCGATCGGGCATACTCACAGCGCCACAGCCACCAGCCTGCGACTTCCGTGATCCGGGAGGGTAGGCATCGGCTGTCCGGCAGAGTCACCGGCGGCGCCGCCACACCCTGCGCGCGCGACCGCCGAAGCGCCCGACAGGGAGGAGAGCGCCGCCATGCCCGACCGCGCCCCGCAGCCGGTGGACCGACAGCTGCCCACCGAGGAGGCCCGGGACCTTGTCGCACTGGTACGCGACATCGTCCAGCGGGAGATCGCCCCTCATGCCGCCGAGCAGGAGGACGCCGGACGCTTTCCGCGCGAGATCTTCTCGCTGCTGTCGGCCTCTGGGCTGCTCGGTCTTCCGTACGACTCCGCGTTCGGCGGCGGTGACCAGCCCTACGAGGTGTACCTCCAGGTCCTCGAAGAGCTCGCCGCCGCCCGTCTGACCGTCGGCCTCGGCGTCAGCGTCCACTCGCTGGCCTGCCACGGCCTCGCGGGCTACGGCACCAAGCAGCAGCAGGCCGACCACCTGCCCGCCATGCTCGGCGGCGGTCTGCTGGGCGCCTACTGCCTCTCCGAACCCGCCTCGGGCTCCGACGCGGCCTCCCTGCGCACCAGAGCGGTCAGGGACGGCGACGACTGGGTCATCACCGGCACCAAGGCCTGGATCACCCACGGCGGGGTCGCCGACTTCTACACCGTTCTCGCCCGCACCGGCGCCGAGGGCTCCCGGGGCATCACGGCCTTCCTGGTCCCCGGCGACGCCGAGGGGCTGACCCCGGCCGCCCCCGAGAAGAAGATGGGCATGAAGGGCTCGCCCACCGCCCAGCTGCACTTCGACGGGGTCCGGGTGCCCGACAGCCGCCGGATCGGCGAGGAGGGCCAGGGCTTCGCGATCGCCCTCTCCGCGCTGGACTCCGGCCGGCTCGGGATCGCCGCCTGCGCCATCGGCGTCGCCCAGGCGGCGCTGGACGAGGCCGTGGCGTACGCGACCGGGCGGCAGCAGTTCGGCCGGCCCATCGCGGACTTCCAGGGCCTGCGGTTCATGCTCGCGGACATGGCCACCCAGATCGAGGCGGGCCGGGCGCTGTACCTGTCGGCCGCGCGGCTGCGGGACGCCGGACGGCCCTTCTCCAAGGAAGCCGCCATGGCCAAGCTCTTCTGCACGGACGCGGCGATGAAGGTCACCACCGACGCCGTCCAGGTGCTCGGCGGCTACGGCTACACCGCCGACTTCCCTGTCGAGCGCCTGATGCGCGAGGCCAAGGTCCTCCAGATCGTCGAGGGCACCAACCAGATCCAGCGCATGGTCGTCGCCCGCCACCTGGCGGGTCCGGAGACCCGCTGACCCCGGCGGGCCCGGGGCGTGCGGATCCGTACGCCCCGGCTCGCGGGGGGCTGGCTTTTCGCGGTTTCTGACGTACCGTCAACTTCCCTGTCGTCCAGGAGGTTGCCGTGTCCCAGGACCGTCCGATCGCACTCGACGAATACCCGATCCACCAGGTCCCGCTCTCCCTGAAGCACGTCGCCACCGGTGACCGCAACGCCTACGACCGCTGCATTTTCCACGTCTTCGACCACCACGGCCGCGCGCTGCTGATCGCGGGCCTCGGCGTCTACCCCAACACCGGGGTCATCGACGCCTACGCCACCCTGCGCCTCGGCGACCGGCTGCACGCCGTCCGCGCCAGCGACGCGCTCACCGACGACCGGATGAACCTCTCGGTGGGCCCGCTGCGCATCACCGTCGACGAGCCGCTGCGCCGCCTCACCCTGCGCTGCGCCCCCGACCCGGCCGACCCCGCCTCGCTCTCGTACGAGATCACCTGGCAGGCGGACTTCCCGGCCGTCTGGGAGCCGCACCACGTCCAGCGGCGCGGCGACCGCCTGACCCTCGAAGGCCGCCGCTTCGTCCAGGCCGGGCACTGCACCGGAACCATCCGCGTCGGCGGCGAGGAGATCGCGGTCGCGGCGGGGGAGTGGACCGGCACCCGGGACCGCAGCTGGGGGGTGCGCCCGATTCCCGGCGAGAGCGACGGACGCGCCGACGAGCACCGGCCCGATGGCTTCCACTGGCTCTGGGTGCCGGTCCGCTTCGACGACCGCTTCCTGATGGTGATCGCCCAGGAGGACGCCGACGGCTACCGCACGCTCAACGAAGCCGTGCTCGTGCGCGAGGGCCACCCGGACGCCCAACTCGGCTGGCCCCGGGCCGACATCGCCTACCGCTCCGGCACCCGCCACCCCGAACGCGCGGTGATCCACCTGACCGACGCCTCCCGCAGGCCGCTGGAGCTGGGCGTCGAGGTCCTCACCTCCTCGCCGCTGGCCGTCGGCGCCGGGTATCCGCCGGCGGACGACTGGCAGCACGGCACCTGGCAGGGGCGCGGCTGGACCGACCGCCGTGTCCACGACCTCTCCGACCCCACCGCCCACCCCCTGGCCGCCTACGGCGTCACCGACCACGCCGCCCGCTTCACCCTCGACGGGCGGACCGGCTACGGGATCTTCGAGCACGGCAGCTTCGGCCGCCACGACCCCAGCGGCTTCGCCTCGTACACCTCCGTCGCGCCCTGACCCCCGCGCCCCGCCCCGCCCCTCCGCGCCCCCTCCGCGCCCCGAGAAGGGAACCGCCCATGGCCACGGCACCACGGCCCCGCACCACCACGCGCGACCCCCAGGAGATCGGCCGCAGGCTCACCCGCTGGCTCGACGCCCGGCTGCCCGGCGCCCGCGTCACCGGCGTCGAGGTCCCCTCCTCCAACGGGATGTCGAGCGAGACCCTGCTCTTCGGCCTCGACCACCCCGACGCGCCGGTGCGCGCCTGCGCCCTGCGGCTCGCCGCCGACCCGGCCGCGTACACCGTCTTCCCGGTCTACGACATGGCCCGCCAGCACCGGGTGATGCGCCTGGTCGCCGAGCTCACCGACGTCCCGGTGCCCCGGGTGCTGTGGCTGGAAGAGGACCCCGCCGCGCTCGGCGCGCCCTTCTTCGTGATGGAGCGCGCGCAGGGGCGCGTACCGCCCGACGTCATGCCCTACACGTACGAGGGGAACTGGCTGCACTCCGCGAGCGACGCCGAGCGCCGGCGGCTGGAGGACGCCACCGTCGCGGTGCTCGCCGGGCTCCACGACCGCTTTCCGGCCGAGGAGGCCGCGTTCCTGCTGCCCCCGGGCGAGGGCTCACCCCTGCGGCGCCACGTGGAGGCCCAACGGGCCTACTACGCCTGGGTGGTGGAGGGACTGACGCCCTCCCCGCTCATCGAGTCCGCCTTCGACTGGCTCGACGCGCACTGGCCCGCCGACGAGGGCCCGGCGGTGCTCTGCTGGGGCGACGCGCGGATCGGCAACATCGTCTACGACGGCTTCGAGCCCGCCGCCGTCCTCGACTGGGAGATGGCGGCGCTCGGCCCGCGCGAACTCGACCTCGGCTGGACCGTCTACCTCCACCGCTTCTTCCAGGATCTGACGGTGAGTTTCGGCCAGCCGGGGCTGCCCGGCTTCCTGACGCGCGACCACATCGAGGCGCGCTACGCGCAGTTGACCGGCCACACGCCCCGCGCGATGGAGTTCCACACGCTCTACGCCGCGCTGCGGCACGCGGTGGTGATGCTCAGGATCGCCTACCGGCAGCTGCACTTCGGCGAGGTCCGGGCCCCCGAGGACCCGGACACGCTGATCCTGCACCGGGCGAGCCTGGAGGCGATGGTGCGGGGAACGTACTGGAGCGGGGGCGCGTCCTAGGCGGCGCGTCGCATGCGCGGGACCCGCATCGGGCGCGAGCCGGGGCCGCCGACGTGCGAGAAGGGCTGGGTGCGCCAGTCCAGGCCCTGCGGGAGCGTCAGGAGCAGCGCGGTGTCCTGCTCCAGCAGGTCCTTGGAGGTGTCCGCGGGCCTGCTCTGGGCGGCGGGACGGCCGGTCCCGGCGCACACCGTCAGGACGAACGGGTTCCAGGGGCTCGGGCACAGCGCGTGCTCCGGCAGCAGCGTCTCGTCCGCGAGGAGCGCGATCGGCTGGGCGCAGTCCGGGCAGATCACCCGGTACATCTCGAAGGTGTCGTAGGCGTCGGCCGCCTCGTCGTCGGTGAACTCGTCCTCGACGTAAGGAGCGACGAGCTCCGGACCGGTGCGTTCGTCGGTGCGTTCATTCGGCACACGTCCGCCGCGCTTCATGTTCTGCATTGGGATTCTCCCCCTCGGGTGGGCTGGCAAGGCGCCGTAGCCGCGACCACAGCAAGCAATTCCCGCCACGCCCCGTCCGTAACCACCCGGACCCCCGCGGCGGCGTCACAAACCTGTGGCATTCGTCACATGCCCGCCGCAGGTGCCCCTTCCGGTCGCCGCGGACTGTGCCGGAGGGGACCCGGGGGAATAGGTTGATCCGCATGGAGGAGCTGGACCGTCAGATCGTGGATCTGCTCGTCAAGGACGGGCGGATGAGCTACACCGACCTGGGCAAGGCCACCGGCCTGTCCACCTCGGCGGTGCACCAGCGGGTACGCCGTCTGGAGCAGCGCGGGGTCATCCGCGGCTATGTCGCGGTCGTGGACCCCGAGGCGGTGGGGCTGCCGCTGACCGCGTTCATCTCGGTCAAGCCCTTCGACCCGAGCGCCCCCGACGACATCGCCGAGCGGCTGGCCGACGTGCCGGAGATAGAGGCGTGCCACAGCGTCGCGGGCGACGAGAACTACATCCTCAAGGTGCGCGTGGCGACCCCGCTGGAGCTGGAGCACCTGCTGACCCGCATCCGCTCGCTGGCCGGCGTCTCCACCCGGACCACCGTCGTTCTCTCGACCCCGTACGAGGCACGGCCGCCGCGTATCTAGGCTGTTCCCATGAGTTCCGAGAGCGCCGCCGCCCTTCCGGCCCGAACCGTCGCCCCGCTGCCCGCGGGCGAGCCCGACCACCGCACCGTGCTGCTGCGCGGCGGGGAGGTCCACAGCCCCGCCGACCCGTTCGCCACGGCGATGGTCGTCGAACGCGGGCACGTCGCCTGGGTCGGCTCCGAGGGCGCGGCCGACGCCTTCGCGGCGGGCGTGGACGAGGTGGTCGACCTCGAAGGGGCGCTGGTCACCCCGGCGTTCACCGATGCGCATGTGCACACCACGGCCACCGGCCTCGCGCTCACCGGCCTCGACCTGTCCACCGCCCGCACCCTCGCGCAGGCCCTGGCGGCGGTACGGGAGTACGCCGCGGCCCGCCCCGGCGACGAGGTGCTGCTCGGCCACGGCTGGGACGCGGCGCGCTGGCCCGAGCGGACCCCGCCCACCCGCGCCGAGCTCGACGAGGCCACCGGCGGGCGCCCCCTGTACCTGCCCCGCATCGACGTGCACTCGGCGGTCGCGAGCACCGCGCTGCTCGACCGGATCCCCGGCGTCACCGGCCTCGACGGTTACCACCCGGACGCCCCGCTGACCGGCGCCGCCCACCACGCGGTGCGGGCCGCCGCCCACGCGGCGATCACCCCCGTCCAGCGCGAGGAGGCCCAGCGGGCCGCGCTGCGCCACGCGGCCTCCCTCGGCATCGGCACCCTGCACGAGTGCGGCGGCCCCGAGATCTCCGACGAGGACGACTTCACATCGCTGCTCGCCCTGGCCCGCGAGGAGGCCGGCCCGCGGGTCTTCGGCTACTGGGCCGAGCAGGTCACCGGGCCCAAGGACGCCGATCGCATCCGCGAACTCGGCGCGCTCGGCGCGGCCGGCGACCTCTTCGTCGACGGCGCGCTCGGCTCCCACACGGCCTGTCTGCACGAGCCGTACGCCGACGCCGCGCACACCGGCACCGCCCATCTGGACGCGGCCGACATCGCCGCCCATGTGACCGCCTGCACCGAGGCCGGGCTCCAGGCCGGGTTCCACGCCATCGGGGACGCCGCCGTGACCGCGGTCGTCGAGGGCGTCCGGGCCGCCGCCGCCAGGGTGGGCCTGGCCCGGATCCGCGCCGCCCGCCACCGCGTCGAGCACGCCGAGATGCTCACCCCCGAGACGATCGCCGCCTTCGCGGAACTCGGCCTCACCGCCTCCGTGCAGCCCGCCTTCGACGCGCTGTGGGGCGGCGAGGAGGGCATGTACGCCGAGCGCCTCGGCGCGGACCGGGCCCGCACCCTGAACCCGTACGCGGCCCTGCTGCGCGCCGGGGTGCCCCTCGCCTTCGGCTCCGACGCGCCGGTCACCCCGTTCGGCCCGTGGGGCACCGTCCGCGCGGCCGCCTTCCACCGCACCCCCGAGCACCGGGTCTCGGTACGCGCCGCCTTCACCGCCCACACCCGGGGCGGCTGGCGCGCCATCGGCCGGGACGACGCGGGCACCCTGGTGCCGGGCGCCCCCGCCGACTACGCGGTCTGGAGCACCGGCGAGCTGATCGTGCAGGCGCCGGACGACCGGGTGGCCCGCTGGTCGACCGACCCGCGCTCGGGCACGCCCGGCCTGCCCGACCTCAGCCCGGGCGCGGCCCTGCCGGTCTGTCTGCGCACGGTGGTCTCCGGCCACACCGTCTTCGTCCGGCCGAACGAGTGACGCAAGGACGTTCCGTACGGCCGTCAGGCTGCCCTCGCCGGGCCGTCGCCACCTGCGGATCTCCCGCGCTGACCTGCGTGTTCGGGACGATTGCGCAGGTCAAACGGCTGTTGACAGAGAGCGGCGGGGGGCCGGTAGGTTCGGCCGGGTCCACCGCAGGACGTCCGGCCGACAGAAGGTTTCTGCCGTCCGGGGGGTCCCCCTGCTCCGCGGGAGCTCGGGGGAGCGTGCGACCCGGATGGGGCCCGGACGTTCAGTAGACAACGGTTCCAGGCGGCCCGCAGCCAGCGGGCCCCCGGCCCGGCCCGAAGGGCGCCGGGCCCCCATTCCGACACCCCGGGACCTCGCGGTGCGGCGGTGCCCCAACCGCTCGCTATGGTGGTGCTCTGCGTACGGACAATAAGGGGCAGCAGTGAACGACGGCGGTCAGAGGCGATACGGCCCGCTCGGCAGAGCCTTGGTGATCATCCCGACCTACAACGAGGCGGAGAACATCAAGCCGATCGTCTCCCGCGTCCGGGAGTCGGTCCCCGAGGCCCACGTCCTGATCGCCGACGACAACAGCCCGGACGGCACCGGCAAGATCGCCGACGAGCTGTCCGCCGAGGACGACCACGTCCACGTGCTGCACCGCAAGGGCAAGGAGGGCCTCGGCGCCGCCTACCTCGCGGGCTTCCGCTGGGGCGTGGAGAAGGGCTACGGCGTCCTGGTCGAGATGGACGCCGACGGCTCCCACCAGCCCGAGGAGCTGCCCCGGCTGCTCACCGCGCTCAAGGGCGCCGACCTGGTCCTCGGCTCGCGCTGGGTGCCGGGCGGCCGGGTGGTGAACTGGCCCAAGCACCGCGAGTTCATCTCCCGGGGCGGCTCGACCTACTCCCGGCTGCTGCTGGGCGTGGACATCCGCGACGTCACGGGCGGCTTCCGGGCCTTCCGCCGCGAGACCCTCGAAGGCCTCGGCCTGGACGAGGTGGCCTCGCAGGGCTACTGCTTCCAGGTCGACCTGGCCCGCCGGGCGGTGGCCGCCGGCTACCACGTGGTCGAGGTGCCCATCACCTTCGTCGAGCGCGAGCGCGGCGACTCCAAGATGAGCAACGACATCATCGTCGAGGCGCTGTGGCGGGTCACCGCCTGGGGCGTCGGCTCGCGCGCCAACAAGCTCATGGGCCGCAAGCCGTCCTGAGCGGGCGACGCCCCCCGGGCCGGGCGGCCGCGCTGACGGATCCCTTACGCCGTCCTGGCACGCGCCCAGGCACACTGGGAGCATGACGACCGGCACTCCGCCCTCCGCCCCGCCCAAGCGCTCCCGTGCGCGTACTCTCGTCCCCCTGGCGATCGCCGCCTGGCTCCTCGCGGAGATCTGGCTGCTGGTCGCGGTGGCGCGCGCCGCCGGGGGACTGACCGTGCTGGCCCTGCTGGTCGCGGGCGCCGTGCTCGGCGGATACGTCATCAAGCGGGCCGGGCGCCGCGCCTTCCGCAACCTCACGGAGACGCTTCAGCGGCAGCAGTCCGGGGCGGCGGATCCCGGCGCCGAACCGCGGTCCGGCGGCGAGGGCAACACCTTCACGATGCTCGGCGGCCTGCTCCTGATGGTGCCGGGACTGCTCTCGGACGTCCTGGGCCTGCTCTGCCTGGTGCCGCCGGTGCGCAAGGCCCTCGGCCGGTACGCGGAGCGCTCGCTGGACAAGCGGATGCGCGCCTCCCGCCCCGGCGGTCTGGGCGCGGCCTTCCAGCAGGCCCGTATCCACCAGCCCGACGGCAAGGTGGTGCGCGGCGAGGTGATCCGCGAGGACGCGGGCTCCTCGCCTTACCACGACGAGCGGGGCCCCCGGCCGCCGCTGACCTGACGGACGGCCCGCCCGGGCCGGCCGCCGCCGCGCCGTGATCCGGCCCGGCGGGCGGCGCACCGGGCACAAGAAGAGGGCCGGTCCCACCGAAACGGTGGGACCGGCCCTCTTCTTCTTGGGCGCTTCGGCGCTTGCGCGCTTAGGCGGACTTGCGGCTGTCGCGCGGATGCACGGCAATGTTCATGGCGCCGGAACGCAGGACCTCCAGCCTCTCGGCCAGAACCTCCTCCAGCTCCTCGCGGGTGCGCCGCTCCATGAGCATGTCCCAGTGCGTACGCGCGGGCTTGCCCTTCTTCTCCTCAGGACCTTCGCCGTCCACCAGGAGTGCCATGGCGCCACACGCCTTGCACTCCCACTCCGGCGGGATGTCTGCCTCCACCGAGAACGGCATCTCGAAGCGATGTCCGTTCTCGCATGCGTACTCCACCGCCTGGCGCGGGGCCAGATCGATGCCGCGGTCGGTCTCGTAGCTGGTCACCACGAGGCGCGTGCCGCGAAGAGCTCGCTCACTCATGAATCGTGCCTCCCGGGCTTGTCGCCCACAGGACAGGTGTCGCTGTCGTCGTCATCCGGTCAACGTCCGGTCGGCGTTAAAGATTCCCGTTGTGGGTCATGTGTCGCCGTCGTGCCGCCCCTTGTTGTACCCACCAGTGCCCGGTTTGTCACATCTGGCAGCAGATGTCACCCAGCGTCTTCACTAGTTGAGCACGCAGTAACGGTCCGCCTGGCAGGCCAAAGGCGTACACTACCGGCCTTTCACTTCAACGTCTAAATCCGCGCCGGAACGGGGTTTCCGGCGGCCGCCACGGCGGCCCTCACCGGGACCCTCGCGAGCAGCACGAAGCCGACCGCGAAGAAGATCACGAGAGAGAGGATGGCATCCCGGTAGCTGCCGGTCAGCTGGTACGCGAGCCCGAACACCAGTGGCCCCAGCCAGCTCAGCCCGCGGTCGCTCATCTCGTAGGCCGAGAAGTATTCGGCCTCCTTGCCGCTCGGCACCAGGTGTGAGAAAAGCGACCGCGACAGCGCCTGGCTGCCGCCGAGGACCGTGCCGATCGCCGCCGCCAGGACGAAGAAGAGCGCGGGCGAGTGCGCGGGCAGGAAGTACCCGGCGCCCAGGATCAGCGCCCACACCGCCAGCGACCCCAGGATCGTGCGCTTGGCGCCGTGGGTCCGCGCGAGCCGCCCCATCCCCAGCGCCCCCGCCACCGCCAGCACCTGCACCAGGAGCACGGCGACGATCAGGGTGTTCTGGTCCAGCCCGAGTTCCTCGGAGCCGTACAGCGACGCCTGCGAGATCACGGTCTGCACGCCGTCGTTGTAGATCAGGTACGCGAGCAGGAAGGCGAGCGTCAGCGGACGCGCGCGCATGTCGCGCAGGGTCGCGACGAGCTGGCGCCAGCCCGCGCCCACCCTGCCCTCGGCCGGTACGTGCCCGGCGGGCGCGCGCCGGTCCCGCAGCCGCCGCAGCGGTACGAGCGTGAAGGCGCCCCACCACACCCCCGCCGACGCCAGGCAGATCCGTACGGCCGTGCCCTCGGACAGCCCGAAGCCGTCGTGGCCCGAGTAGAGGACCAGGTTGAGGATGAGGACGAAGGCGCCCGCGGTGTAACCGAAGGCCCAGCCGCGCGAGGAGACGCGGTCGCGCTCCTCGGGGCCCGCGATCTGCGGCAGATAGGCGTTGTAGAGCACCATCGAGACCGACAGGGCGGCATTGGCGACGATCAGGAGAATCGCGCCGAGCAGATAGCGGTGCCCGTCCAGGAAGAACATGCCGGCCGTGGCCGCGGCACCGGTGTAGGCCGCCACCGCGAGCAGGGGCTTCTTGCGGCCGGTGCGGTCGGCCGCGGCGCCCACCATCGGCATCAGGACCACCGCGAGCACCACCGAGGCGGACACGGCGTACGCGAAGAGGGACCCGGCCCGCACCGGGACGCCCAGCGGGTGCACGAAACCGCGGGCGTCGGCGGCGTCCTTGGCGATCGCCGTCAGATACGGCCCGAGGAACACGGTGAGGACGGTCGTCGAGTAGACCGAGCACGCGAAGTCGTAGAAGTACCAGCCGTGTTGCTCGCGGCGGCGGTCGGCGTCCGGGACCGCCTCCGCGGCGGCCCGGCCCATGGTCTCGGCGGTCAAACCCCGCGCCCTTCCGTTCGTCCTGTGGGCGCGCGCGGAGTTCAGAAGCCGGTTCCCCGGTCGGTCAGTACCTTGCGCAGCGTCTCCAGATGATCGGTCATGATGCCATCCACGCCGAGGGCCAGGAGCCTCGTCATCCGATCGGGATCGTTGACGGTCCACACGTGGACGTGCAGGCCCAGGGCGTGCGCGGTCCTCACGAAGCGCCGGTCCACCACCCGGACGCCGTTCTGGGACTCGGGCACCTGCGCGCACACCGCGCCCCGGCGCAGCGGCGCGGGCAGCCCCAGCGAGCGCAGCCGCAGCGCGGCCACGCCCCGCACCCCGTACGAGGTGGCCAGGCGCGGACCCGCCAGCCGCGCGGCCCGCGCGACCCGGGCCTCGGAGAACGAGCCCACGCACACCCGGTCCCAGGAGCCGGTACGCCGGATCAGCTCCACCAGCGGCACGAGCGCCGACTCGGCCTTCAGATCCACGTTCCAGCGCGCCTCGGGGAACGCGTCGAGGAGCTCCTCGAAGAGCGGCAGCGGCTCCCGGCCCGCCACCCGGGCCTGTGACACCTCGCCCCACGGCAGATCGGCGATCCGGCCCACGGCGTCGGTGACCCGGTCCAGGGTGGAGTCGTGGAAGGCGACCAGACGGCCGTCCGCCGTGGTGTGGACATCGGTCTCGAAGTACCGGAAACCGGCCGCGGCGGCCCGCCCGAAGGCGGCCGCGGTGTTCTCGATGCCGTCCGCGGCCCCGCCGCGGTGGGCGAAGGCGATCGGCGTCGGATGGTCCAGATAGGGGTGGCGTACGCGAGTCACCCGGGCAGTATCGCCTGTGCCGGTGCCTCCCCGGCCGGGGGTCCGGCGGCCGGGGCCGGTTCGCGGGCGGCCTCCGCTTCCCCCGCCGCCTCCGGGATCGCGAAGACCCGCAGGAAGAGCTGGGCGAGCGGGCCGATGGCGAGGGCGTAGGCGACCGTGCCCACACCGAGCGAGCCGCCGAGCAGGAAGCCGGTCACCACGACCGCCACCTCGATCGAGGTGCGCACCAGCCGGATGGAACGGCCGGTGACCCGGTGCAGCCCGGTCATCAGGCCGTCGCGCGGGCCGGGGCCGAACCGCGCCGAGATGTACAGCCCGGTCGCCACGCCGTTGAACAGGATCCCGCCGGCCATCAGCGGGATCTCGACGGCGAGGCCGTGCACGTCCGGCACCAGGGCGAGGGTGGCGTCCATCGCGATGCCGATGGCGAAGACGTTGGAGACCGTGCCCAGGCCCGGGCGCTGGCGCAGCGGGATCCACAGCAGCAGCACCAGCGCGCCCACGATGATCGAGACGACCCCGATGGTCAGCCCGGTGCGCTCGGCGATGCCCTGGTGCAGCACACCCCAGGGTTCGAGCCCGAGCCCGCTGCGCACCAGCAGCGCCGAGCTCACCCCGTACAGCGTGAGGCCGACATAGAGCTGGAGCAGCCTCCGGGTGAGGTGTGCGGACACGTGAGCGTCCCCCTGTCTGGTGGTGGTGGACTGACGCATGACACTCTGTGGCGGGGAATCCTCTCCCAACCATGGCCAATCCGGGGAAGGTGGACTGACTTCATGGCGCAGTGGACCTCGGCGGTCGGACCGGCACAGCTCGCCCGACAGCTCAACGCACAGCAGCAGCCCCGCCCCGCGGGCACCCGCAAGCCGCCCGCCTACCGGGCGCTGGCCGACGGGATCCGGCTCCTCGTCCTCGAAGGCCGGGTGCCGGTGGCCGCGCGCCTGCCCGCCGAGCGGGAGCTGGCCTTGGCGCTCTCGGTCAGCCGCACCACGGTGGCCGCGGCCTACGAGGCGCTGCGTGGCGAGGGCTTCCTGGAGTCCCGCCGGGGCGCGGGCAGCTGGACGGCCGTGCCGGCGGGCAACCCGCTGCCCGCGCGCGGCCTGGAGCCGCTGCCGCCCGAGTCGCTGGGATCCATGATCGACCTGGGGTGCGCGGCGCTGCCCGCGCCGGAGCCGTGGCTGACCCGTTCGGTGCAGGGCGCCCTGGAGGAGCTGCCGCCGTACGCGCACACCCACGGCGACTATCCGGCCGGGCTGCCGGCGCTGCGCCGGATGCTCGCCGAGCGGTACACCGCGCGCGGCATCCCGACCATGCCCGAACAGATCATGGTCACCACCGGGGCGATGGGCGCCATGGACGCCATCTGCCACCTCTTCGCCGGGCGCGGCGAGCGGATCGCGGTGGAGTCGCCCTCGTACGCCAACATCCTCCAGCTGATGCGCGAGGCCGGGGCCCGGCTCGTACCGGTCGCCATGGCCGAGGGGCTCACCGGCTGGGACCTGCCCCTGTGGCGGCAGGTGCTGCGCGACTCCGCGCCCCGGCTCGCCTATGTCGTCGCCGACTTCCACAACCCGACGGGCGCGCTGGCCGACGAGGACCAGCGCCGCGCCCTGGTGGACGCCGCCCGCTCGGCCGGGACCGTGCTCGTCGTCGACGAGACCATGTCCGAACTGTGGCTGGACGAGGGCGTCGACATGCCGCGCCCGGTCTGCGCCTTCGACCCGGCGGGCGCGACGGTGCTCACCGTCGGCTCGGCGAGCAAGGCGTTCTGGGCGGGCATGCGCATCGGCTGGGTGCGGGCGGCCCCCGACGTCATCCGGTCCCTGGTCGCGGCCCGCGCCTACGCCGACCTGGGCACCCCCGTCCTGGAGCAGCTCGCCGTCAAGTGGCTGATGGCCACGGGCGGCTGGGAGCAGGCGGTCGACCTGCGCCGGGCCCAGGCGCGCGAGAACCGCGACGCGCTGGTGGCGGCGGTCCGCCGGGAGCTGCCGGAGTGGGAGTTCGACGTACCGGTGGGCGGGCTCACGCTGTGGGTGCGCACCGGGGGAGTCTCCGGCTCCCGCCTGGCGGAGGTGGGCGAACGGGTCGGGGTACGGGTGCCGTCCGGCCCCCGGTTCGGCGTGGACGGCGCCTTCGAGGGCTATGTGCGCCTCCCCTTCACCGTGAGCGGCCCGGTGGCCGAGGAGGCGGCGGCCCGCCTCGCGGCGGCGGCACGGCTGGTGGAGAAGGGGGCGAGCACGGGGGGCGAGTCGCCGCGGACGTTCGTGGCGTGAGGGGAAGGGGTGCGGGGCCTTGAGGGGTGCCGGGGCGCCCGGAGCCGAGAGGTGCGGCACTCAGGACCGAGGGACGTTCGGGGCACCTGGGGGACGTGTCCGCGCTCCCGGGACCGAGAGGTGCCGGGGGTGCCGGGGCCCGCGAGGGTGCCGGGGCGCCCGGGGCTGACGGGCGCTCGCCGTGGTGCCCCGGGCGTTCACTCGGTCCGTTCGTCGGTGCGGAGGCTCACCCCTCGGCCGGTACCGCCTGCGCGTGCGGGGCCGCCTCCACCGGCAGGTCGCGCTCGGGGAGCAGGTCGAGGACCGCCTGGCGGTGCTGTTCGCTGGTCGCCTCGTCGTACGGGTCCGGGGTCGCCGGGACCTGGAGGCGCAGGACGGGCCCCGTGCCCAGCCGGGCGTAGCCGCGGCCGGGCGGGACGAGCGCGGTCGGGGTGGTGTGCGGCGGAACCCCGAGGACCCACGCGGCCTGGGCGGCG
Organism: Streptomyces sp. NPDC043908; assembly: GCF_056435525.1. Lineage (NCBI taxonomy): Bacteria > Bacillati > Actinomycetota > Actinomycetes > Kitasatosporales > Streptomycetaceae > Streptomyces > Streptomyces sp. NPDC043908. The sequence continues at coordinate 393,820 of NZ_JBWKEI010000005.1, forward strand.
GTGGCGGGGCCGAGCACCACGCGCGCGCGGGTGTGCGTGCGGACCGGCTCGGTCAGCGCCTCCAGGCAGTCGAACTGCTCGGCGACCACCACCGTCACCCCGGCCGCCCGCCCGTGCCGCAGCGGGATCTGGAGCAGCTGCTGCGGCTCGGGCCGCCCGTCGGCGGCGGCCAGGTGCCCGAAGACGCTCGGCCGGTCGAGCAGGATCCACAGCGGCCGCTTGATGTCGTCCGGGGTCGGGTGGCCCGCCTGGCGGGCGCGGTTGGCGGCGATGAGGCGGCGCTCGGTCTCGTGCGCGGCCCACTCCAGCGTGGCCAGCGCCCCGGCGAGGCCGCACTCCACGGCGAGCACGCCCCGGCGCCCGGCCAGGCACGCGTACTCCCCGGTGCCGCTGCCCTCGACCATGAGCACGTCGCCGTACTGGAGCGCCTGGAGGGCGATGGAGCGCAGCAGGGTCGTGGTGCCGCTGCCGGGCTCGCCGACCGCCAGCAGGTGCGGCTCGGTGGAGCGCGGCCCGGTGCGCCAGACGACCGGGGGCGCGTCGCGGACGTCCTCGCCCTCGACGACCGGCACGGTCCGCTGCACCGCGTCGGCGTCGGTGAACCCGAGCACGGTCTCGCCGGGCCCGGCGACGAACCGCTGGGCGGCGATCGCGGTGGGGAGCGCGCCGAGGACGCGCATCACGAGCTGGTTGGCCTCCTCGTCCCACTCGAACCGGTACTCCCGGCCGCGCCCGGACTTGGTGTGCAGCAACTGCTCGATACGGGCGCGCGCCTCGGGCTCGCCGTCCGTGAAGTACGCCGGGTAGCGGATGAGGAGACGGGTGACCCGGCCCGTGTCGTCGAACGCGTACTCGCTGAACGCGGCGGTCCAGTCGCCGCCGTGGGTGAAGAGCGGACCGGGGTCCTCCGGCACCGAGAAGTACGGCACGAGCGCCTCGTAGAGCGCCTGGAGGCGGGCGGCCTCCGCCTCGTCGGGGCCGGTCTTGACGGGGACGCGCACCCGGCCCTTCCAGGCGGCCGCGGCCATCACCGTGATCAGGGCGAGCAGCGGCCCGTACGGGATGAGCGCGACCACCAGGACCACGGCGGCCGCCAGGAACAGCGCGGGACCACGCCGCTCCTTGGGCGTGGCGGTCCACTTGCCGCCCAGGGCGGCGAGGATCAGCCGCAGGCCGCGGGTGATCGTGATGAGCGGATGGAGGACGTCGGTGGCGCTGTCGGCGGCCGTGCGCGCCAGCTCGCGGCTGCGGGCGATCGGCGCGGTCGTGCTGCTCAGAATGCGGGGGAGTGGTCGCCGGGCCACGTCGGTCTCCTGTGGGGGTGGTCGGGGCTGCGGGAGGTCAGAACTTGATCCCGCCCAGCAGGCTGGCCAGGCTCTGGCCCCCGGCCTTGATGCTCGGGGCGATCGCCGTGCCCGCGAGATAGAAGCCGAACAGGGCGCAGACCATGGCGTGCGAGGCCTTGAGGCCGTCTTTCCGGAAGAAGAGGAAGACGATGATGCCGAGCAGGACGACGCCTGAGATGGACAGGATCATGAGGAGTTCTCCTGGGTGGGGGGACAGTCACCATGAGTTCTTCCATGATCACGGGAAGTATCTATGTGATAAAAGGTGCAATCGAGTGAAATCCTCTGATTTTCACTGGAGTGGCGGACAGGGATCCGGGCCGCGGGAGGGACACTGCGCGGCCGGTGGACCGGGTGCTGTTACTCGCGGTGAGCTTTGCCCCGGGCGGACCGGTCCATGTCGGCCGACGGGCAGTACCCTGTCGATTCACTCGTACGGCCCCGACGCCGTACGGGCCAGGTCACAGGCGTTCCGAGGAGCGCCGCACCCGAAGAAAGGCGGTCCGCGCGATGAGCGATGCCCTCGATCCCGAGGTGGTCGAACTGGCGAGCAGGATCTTCGATCTGGCCCGCCGGGGAGAGGCGGAGGCGCTCGCCGCGTACGTGGACGCCGGGGTCTCGCCCGACCTCACCAATGACCAGGGTCACACCCTGGTGATGCTCGCCGCCTACCACGGGCACGCGGAGGCGGTCTCCGCGCTCCTCGCGCGCGGGGCCGACCCCGACCGCGCCAACGACCGCGGCCAGACCCCGCTCGCGGGAGCGGTCTTCAAGGGCGAGCAGGAGGTCGTGAAGGCGCTGCTCACAGGCGGAGCCGATCCTTCCGCCGGAACGCCGTCAGCGCTGGACACCGCACGGATGTTCGGCAAGACGGAACTGCTCGCACTCTTCGGCGACCGCTGAGGTTTGTGCCGGGGTACCCCTGCCTACCTGGTGGGAGAGGCTCGTAAATGTGGTCGCGGTGGCGAAATGCCTGGGTCATCATGACGACGAGCCCCTTCATCAGGGGCAGGGTCCTTACATCGGGGGCCACACGACGAGAGGCAGGAAGATGGTCCACAGCAAGCGGAAGACGGCGGACGGCCGAACATGTTGGCGCGCGGCCTACTAGGGCACGGCACGAATCCCGGTTGCGTCGACAGCTTGATGTGAGGCTACTTCCATGTTTGATCCGGTCATAGCGCCGAGCGGTACGCTGCTCGGCCTGCTGCAGCGGGGCCGCGGCGACGGCACCCTGCACGCGCTCGCCGCCCCGCGCCCAGAAGCCCTGGCGGCCCTGAACCACTGTGTACTGAGCGACCCCCGCCAGGACTGGCAGGTGGAGAACCGCTCCCTGTACTACGCGCGCCTCTACCTGGATCTCGACGGCGGACTCGACGAGATCGAGGCCCATCTCCTCAGCGCCGAGGACGTTCTCGACGCCGACGAGAACCGCACCGGCCTCGCGCTCGCGGTCCTCGGCCACCTCGCCTCCTACGGCAGGCACGACGCGCTGCTGCTGCTGCGCCGCTACGCCGCGGGCGGTGCCAACTGGCGCTGGGCCCTGGACGAGCTCGCGCTGCGTGACGACGACGCGGGACTGCGCGCCCTCGCCGAGCCCGTCCTCGCCCGCTTCCCCCGCACCCCCGAGGGCGACGCCGAGCTGGCCGCCACCGTCCGCGACGCCTTCGAACCCCGGCCCTGGCGGCTGTGGGCCGAGGACACCCGCGCCTCGGTCGGCGCCCGGGTGCGTGCCGCCCGGGAAGCCGGCTCCTTCGACCGCTGGCAGCGTCAGCTGAGGCCGTCCGGGCCGCGTCCCGGCTGGAGCGTCCAGGCCGTCTTCGACTGGGCCCAGGAGGGCCTGGACCGCGGCGCCGACCTCACCCTGCCCGCCGCCCGCTGCCTGGGCGCGGTCGCCGGGCCCGACGACCGCGAAATGATCGTCGAGGCCGCGCGCGCCGGCGCGGACGGCGCCCGCTGCGCCGCCCTGCACTACCTCACCGAGTCACGCGACCCGCGCGTCCTCGACCTCATCGAGGCCGCCGTCGGCGGCGGCTCCCGCACGGTGGCCGAGGCCGCCGTCCAGGCCTTCGAGCGGATGTGCGGACCCGCGGCTGTCGACCGGGCGCGCGGCTGGGTGCACCGGCCCGACGCGCTCGGCGCCGCCGCCGCGGGCGTCCTCGCCTGCCGGGGCGAGGCCGACGACGCCCAGCTGGTGCTGGGCGCGCTGCGCGAGTGCGTGCGCTCCGAGGGGGCCGACGCGCCCCTGCTGCGCCCCCTCGTCGACGGCACCGGACGGCTCGGCATCGGCTGCGCCGCCCCCGTACTGCGGCACCTCTACCGCGAGACCGCCTCCTCCGAGCTGCGCGGCCGCACCGCCCGCGCGCTCGCCGCCACCGACCCCTCCTTCGCCACCGGCTTCGCCGTCGAGTGCCTGTGGGACTGCGAGGAGACCACCCGCGAGGTGGCCGCGCAGTACGCCGAGCTGGTCGACGCGCGCGTGGCGGAGCGGCTGCGGCGCCTGGCCGACGACCCGGCCGAGGAGGCCGAGGTACAGAGCGCCATCCACAACCGGATGGGCCCCGACGCGCCCGCTATATGAGCCGCGGCTCCGTCCGGACGGGCCGGGAGCCCCGGCGGCGGAACACCCTCTCCGAAGAGCCCGGGGGACGCCTTCCGGACGGAGCGGGCGGGGCCGGCGCCGCGCACGCGGTGCTCGGTGCGCCCCCGGGCACGCCCCTCCTTGCCAGAATGGAGGGATGACAGGGCGCTGGGAGTTCTGGGTCGACCGGGGCGGCACCTTCACCGACGTGGTGGGCCGGCGCCCGGACGGACGCCTGGTCAGCCGCAAGCTCCTCTCCCACGACCCGGCGCGGTACCGGGACGCGGCCGTCGCCGGGATCCGGCTCCTGCTGGGGCTCGGGCCCGGCGAGCCCGTCCCCGCCGAGCGGATCGCGGTCGTCAAGATGGGCACCACCGTCGCCACCAACGCCCTGCTGGAGCGGCGCGGCGAGCCGACGGTCCTGGTCGTCACCGAGGGCTTCCGGGACGCCCTGCGGATCGCGTACCAGAACCGGCCGCGCCTGTTCGACCGGCACATCGAGCTGCCGGACGCGGTGTACGAGAAGGTCGTGGAGGTGCCCGAGCGGGTCGACGCGCACGGCGCCGTCGTCCGCCCCCTCGACCTCGCGGCCGCGACCGGGCGGCTGCGCGCCGCCCACGCGGAGGGCTTCCGCAGCGCCGCCGTCGTCCTGACGCACGGCTACCGCCACCCCGGCCACGAGACGGCCGTCGCCGGGGCCGCCAGGGAGCTCGGCTTCACCCAGGTCAGCTGCTCCCACGAGGTGAGTCCGCTGATCAAGCTGGTGCCGCGCGGCGACACCACCGTGGTGGACGCCTACCTCTCGCCGATCCTGCGCCGGTACGTCGACGAGGTCGCGCGGGAACTCCACGGCGTACGGCTGATGTTCCTCCAGTCCAACGGCGGGCTGCGGGAGGCCGCGCACGTCCGGGGCAAGGACGCGGTGCTCTCCGGCCCGGCGGGCGGCGTCGTCGGCATGGCCCGCACCTCCGCACAGGCCGGCCACGCGCGCGTGATCGGCTTCGACATGGGCGGCACCTCCACCGACGTGTCGCACTACGCGGGCGCCTTCGAACGGGACTTCGCCACCCAGGTCGCCGGGGTGCGGATGCGCGCCCCGATGATGACCGTCCACACCGTGGCGGCGGGCGGCGGCTCGGTGCTCCACTTCGACGGCCGGCGCTACCGGGTCGGCCCCGACTCGGCGGGCGCCTCCCCCGGCCCGGCCTGCTACCGGCGCGGCGGCCCGCTCACCGTCACCGACGCCAACGTGATGCTCGGCCGGATCCAGCCCGCCCACTTCCCGGCCGTGTTCGGCCCCGACGGCGACCAGCCGCTCGACGCCGAGGTGGTGCGGGAGCGGTTCGCCGCCCTCGCCCGGCGCACCGGCGGCGGACGCACCGCCGAGGACGTGGCCGCGGGATTCCTGGAGATCGCCGTCCTCAACATGGCGAACGCCGTCAAGAAGATCTCCGTGCAGCGCGGCCACGACGTCACCCGCTACGCCCTGACCAGCTTCGGCGGCGCGGGCGGCCAGCACGCCTGCGCGGTCGCGGACGCGCTCGGCATCGCCACCGTCGTCGTCCCCCCGCTGGCCGGGGTGCTCTCCGCGTACGGGATCGGCCTCGCGGACGCGACCGCGATGCGCGAGCGGTCCGTGGAGGCGGAGCTCGACGGGGCCGGAGCCGGGCGGGCGCGCGAGGCGTGCGCGGAGCTCGCGGCACACACGCGCGCCGAACTGCGCGCCGACGGCCTCGCCGACGAGGCAATCACCACCCACGCGCGCGTCCTGTTGCGCTACGCCGGTACGGACGCGAGCCTGCCCGTCGACCTGGACGCGCCGGACGCCATGAAGGCGGCCTTCGAAGCCGAACACCGCGCGCGGTACGCCTTCACCATGGACAAGCCGCTGGTCGTGGAGGCCGTGTCGGTGGAGGCGGTCGGCGCCGCCGGGCCCCACGGCGCCCCCGCGGCCGGGGAGTACGCGGGGGAGGGGGCGGCCGGGCCCGCGGCCACCGTGTCCATGGTCGTGGCGGGCGAGCGCCGGGAGGTCCCGCTGTACCGGCGCGCCGCCCTGCGGCCCGGCGCCGCCGTCACCGGGCCCGCCATCGTCGCCGAGGCCGACGCCACCACCGTGGTGGACGACGGCTGGCAGGCCGCCGCCGGTGACCTCGGGCACCTGCTGCTGACCCGGGCGCGCCCCCGCCCGGCCCGCACGGCCGTCGGAACGGACGTCGACCCGGTGATGCTGGAGGTCTTCAACAACCTCTTCATGGCGATCGCCGAGCAGATGGGCGTACGCCTGGAGAACACCGCCCACTCCGTCAACATCAAGGAACGCCTCGACTTCTCCTGCGCGCTCTTCGACTCCGAGGGCAACCTGATCGCCAACGCTCCGCACATCCCGGTGCACCTGGGGTCGATGGGCGAGTCCATCAAAGAGGTGCTGCGCCGCGACGAGGGCACCCTGCGGCCCGGTGACGTCTACGCCGTCAACGACCCGTACCACGGAGGCACCCACCTGCCCGACGTCACCGTGGTCACCCCGGTCTTCGACGGCGGCGAGCTGCGGTTCCTGGTGGCCTCGCGCGGCCACCACGCCGAGATCGGCGGCATCACGCCCGGATCCATGCCCGCCTTCAGCCGCACGATCGAGGAGGAGGGCGTCCTCTTCGACAACTGGCTGCTCGTCCGGGACGGCCGGCTGCGCGAGGCCGAGACGCGGGAGCTGCTGACCGGCGCCGCCCACCCCTCGCGCGACCCCGACACCAACCTCGCGGACCTGCGCGCCCAGATCGCCGCCAACGAAAAGGGCATCGCCGAACTGCGGCGCGTGAGCGAGGAGTTCGGTCCCGACGTCGTCCAGGCGTACATGGGCCATGTGCGCGCCAACGCCGAGGAGTCCGTGCGCCGGATCGTGGCCGGGCTGAACGACGGCTCGTACGCGTACGAGACGGACAGCGGCGCGGTGATCCGGGTCGCCGTCACCGTGGACCGCGAGGCGCGCGGCGCGGTCGTGGACTTCGCCGGCACCTCCCCGCAGCAGCCCGGCAACGCCAACGCGCCCCGGTCGGTGGTGATGGCGGCCGTCCTCTACGTCTTCCGGACGCTGGTGGACGACGACATCCCGCTCAACAGCGGCTGTCTGGAGCCGCTGGAGGTACGGGTGCCCCCCGGCTCGATGCTGGCACCCCGCTACCCGGCCGCGACGGTGGCCGGGAACGTCGAGACCTCGCAGGCCGTCACCGGCGCCCTCTACGCGGCCCTGGGAGTCCAGGCCGAGGGCTCGGGCACGATGAACAACGTCACCTTCGGCAACGACCGGGTGCAGTACTACGAGACGGTGGCCAGCGGCTCGGGCGCGGGCGAGGGCTTCGACGGCGCGGACGCCGTACAGACCCATATGACCAACTCGCGCCTCACCGACCCCGAGGTGCTGGAGTGGCGGTACCCGGTGCGGGTGGACGCCTTCTCCGTACGGGAGGGCAGCGGCGGGACGGGCCGGTGGAGCGGCGGCCGCGGGGCCGAGCGCCGGATCCGCTTCCTGGAGCCGATGACGGTGGCCCTGCTGACCGGCCACCGGCGCGTCCCGCCGTACGGCATGGCGGGCGGCGGGCCGGGCGCGCTCGGCGAGAACCTGGTGGAGCGCGCGGACGGCCGCAGCGAGCCGCTGGCCGGCGTGGACACCGTCGAGATGGGCCCCGGGGACGTCCTGGTCGTCCGCACGCCCGGAGGCGGCGGCTACGGCTGCTGAGGGCTGCGCGCGGGGGACCGGCGGACGGGCACGAACCGCAGCGGGGTGCCGGGCGCGGCCTGCGCGGCGGCGGCCAGATCGGCCCCGGCGACCACGCCGAGCACCGGATAGCCGCCGGTGGTGGGATGGTCGGCCAGGAACACCACCGGCCGTCCGTCCGGCGGCACCTGGACCGCTCCCCACACCATGCCCTCGCTCGGCAGCTCGCCGTGGACGGCCCGCTCCAGCGCCGGGCCCTCGGTGCGCAGACCGATGCGGTTGCCGGCGGCGGAGACCCGGTAGCGCCCGCGCGCCAGAGCGTCGAAGGCGTCCGGCGTGAACCAGTCGGCGCGCGGCCCCGGCAGCACCCGCAGCACCAGCTCGGCGGGCGGTCCCGGCGCGGGGGCCGCGTCCACGCGCGCGTGGCGCCCGGCCGGGTGGCCCAGGGGCACCACGGCGCCGTCCGTGAGCGGAGGCGGTCCGAGCCCGGAGAGCAGGTCGGTGGAGCGGCTGCCGAGGACGGGATCGACCGCGATCCCGCCGGCGAACGCCACATAGGAGCGCACCCCCCGTACGGCGGCGCCCGCCTCCAGGACCGCTCCGGCGGGCACCCGCACCGGCGCGCCCCACGCCGCCGGACGCCCGTCGACGGTCACCGGGCAGGGCGCCCCGGTCACCGCGGCCGTCACGTCGCGGCGGGGGCGCACCGCGCATCCGCTCAGCGTCGTCTCCAGGACGGCGGCGCCCGCGGGGTTGCCCACCAGCCGGTTGGCGAGACGGCTCGCGGGCAGATCGAGCGCCCCCGAGCGCGGTACGCCGAGGTGGGCGTGGCCGGGGCGGCCCTCGTCCTGGACCGAGGTGAGCGCACCGGCCCGCACCACGCAGAAGGCCCGGTCCGTCATGCCGCGCCCAGCGGGACGAAGCGCACCCGGGTGCCCGGCGCCAGGAGCGCGGCGGGCTCGCGGCCCGGATCCCACAGGACGGCGTCCGTGGTGCCGACCAGCTGCCAGCCGCCCGGGGACGAGCGCGGATAGACGCCGGTGTACGGGCCCGCCAGCGCGACCGACCCGGCCGGGACCGCGGTCCTCGGCGTGGCCCGGCGGGGGACCGCGTACCGCTCGGGCAGCCCGGTCAGATAGCCGAAGCCGGGCGCGAACCCGCAGAAGGCCACCCGGAAGGCGGTCGCACTGTGGATCCGTACCGCCGCCTCCGGCGAGACGCCCCACTCCGCCGCCACCTCGGCCAGGTCGGGGCCGTCGTAGCGGACCGGGATCTCGACCGTCGCGCCCGCGTCCGCGCGCGGCGGGGCCACCTCCCAGCCGGGCAGCAGCGCCGCGAGCCGCTCCGGGTCGTCCAGGCCGTCGAGCAGGACCGTACGGGCCGCCGGGACGATCTCCCGTACGGGAGGCAGCCGTCCGGCGGCGCGGCGGCGCAGCAGCTCGGCGTGGAGGGCCTCGGCGTCCTCACCGCTCTCCAACTCGACGAGGAGCGCGCGGTCGCCGACCGGCAGCGTCCGCATCGGCAGGGCACGGCTCACGCGAACGCCTCCACCCGCACGCCCGCGCCCTCCAGTTCCGCCCGCACCCGGCGGGCGAGCGAGGCCGCGCCCGGGGTGTCGCCGTGCAGACAGAGCGAACGCGCGCGTACCTCGACGCTCTCGCCCGTGACGGCGACCACCGTCCCGCTGCCCGCCAGCGCGAGCGCGCGCTGGACGACCGCGCGCGGGTGCGTGATGACCGCGCCCTCCTGGCCGCGCGGGACGAGGGTGGCGCGCGCGGTGTAGGCGCGGTCCGCGAACGCCTCGGTGACGACCGGCAGTCCGGCCTTCGCGGCCCGCTCCAGCAGGCGCGAGCCGGGCAGCCCGAGCACCGGCACCGCGCCGGCCGCCAGGCACACCCCCTCGACGACGGCCGCCGCCTGCTCCTCGTCGTGGACGACGCGGTTGTAGAGCGCGCCGTGCGGCTTCACATAGGAGACCCGGCTGCCGGCGGCCCGCGCGAAGACCTCCAACGCGCCTATCTGGTAGGCGACCTCGGCGGCCAGCTCGTCCGGCGGCACGTCCATGCTGCGCCTGCCGAAACCGGCCAGGTCGCGGTAGGAGACCTGGGCGCCGATCCGCACCCCGCGCTCGACCGCGAGCGCGCACACGCGCCGCATGGTGGCCGCGTCGCCCGCGTGGAAGCCGCAGGCGACGTTGGCGCTGGTGACGACGGACAGCAACTGCTCGTCGTCGGTCAGCCGCCAGCGCCCGAAGCCCTCGCCGAGGTCGGCGTTGAGGTCGATACGGGACGGGGTCGGGGTCACAGCAGCTCCTTGCCGCGGGTCTCGGGCAGCCCGAACAGGGCGACGACGGCCAGCGCGTAGCCGACCGCGCCCAGGGTCAGCGCGCCGCCCACGCCCCAGCTGTCGGAGAGGTAGCCCACGAAGGTGGGCAGGAAGGCGCCGACGGCCCGGCCGCTGTTGTACGTGAAGCCCTGGCCGGTCCCGCGTACCGCCGTCGGATAGAGCTCGCTGAGGAACGAGCCGAACCCGCTGAAGATCGCGGACATGCAGAACCCCAGCGGGAAGCCGAGGACGAGCAGCAGGGTGTTCGCGCCGGACGGGATGTGCGTGTAGACCAGGATGCACAACGCGGACAGCACGGCGAAGAGCTGGATGTTCCGCTTGCGGCCCAGCCGGTCGCTGAGGACGCCGCCGGTGAGGTAGCCGAGGAACGCGCCGGAGATCAGGAACGTCAGATAGCCGCCGGTGCCGACGACGGTCAGCCCGCGGTCGGTCTTGAGGTAGGTCGGCACCCAGGTGGCGAGCGTGTAGTAGCCGCCCTGGACCCCGGTGGAGAGCAGCGTCGCGAAGAAGGTGGCGCGCAGCAGGTCCTTCTTGAAGATGGCGGCGAAGGAGCCGCGGGTGGAGTCGGCGGCGCGCCGCGCGGCGGCCTCGGGGGCGTCGGTGACGTTGCGCCGGATGTAGATCACCAGGAGGGCGGGCAGCGCGCCCGTCCAGAACATCACGCGCCAGGCGGTGTCGGCGTCCACGTAGTGGAAGACCAGGGTGTAGACGAGGACGGCCAGCGCCCAGCCCGCCGCCCAGGCGCTCTGCACCGCGCCCAGCGTCCGCCCGCGGTCCTTGGCCGAGGCGTACTCGGCGACCAGGATCGCGCCGACCGCCCACTCGCCGCCGAAGCCGAAGCCCTGGAGGGCGCGGCAGACCATCAGCGTCTCGTACGTGGGCGCGAAGCCGCAGGCCACGGTGAACACCGCGTAGGTGATGACGGTGATCATCAGGGCCTTCACCCGGCCGATGCGGTCGGCCAGGATCCCCGCGAGCGCGCCGCCGACCGCCGAGACCACCAGGGTCACGGTGGTGAGCAGACCGGTCTGGCCGTGGTCGAGGCCGAAGTACGCGCCGATCGCGACCATGCTCAGCGGCAGCGTGAAGTAGTCGTAGGAGTCGAGGGCGTAGCCGCCGAACGCGCCGCCGAAGGCGTGCCGGCCGCGCGGGCCGAGGGCGCGCAGCCAGCCGAACGGGCCGCCGAATGCGGGCAGTTCGTCCTGTTTCGGCCGGTCCTGGGTCGTGCTCATCTGCACCTCGCAGGGGGAGGGGGGAGGGTGCGGTCGAGAGCGGAGGGGTGGGGGGCTCCGGGGTGACGCCCAAGCTAGAGGATCGTTGAACAATCCGACAAGAGCCGTGTCGGTCCGTTCTTCCGCGACGGCGCTTCTACGATGGCGGGCAGTGCGCCGCCGGAAAGCCCGGCGGGGGAGTGAGGTTGCCGTGGGGACCACCGGGTCCGGGGCCGGCGGGCTGGCGGACGACCGCCCGCTGCTCGGCCGCACCAGTACCGCCGAGCGGGTCGCGGACATCCTGCGCGGCCGGATCGCGGAGGGCTACTTCCCGCCGGGCGAACGCCTCGCGGAGGACGCCATCGGCAAGGCGCTCGGGGTCTCGCGCAACACCCTGCGCGAGGCGTTCCGGCTGCTGACCCACGAGCGGCTGCTGGTCCACGAGCTCAACCGGGGCGTGTTCGTACGGATCCTGGCCGTCGAGGACGTCGAGGACATCTACCGCACCCGGCGCCTGGTCGAGTGCGCCGTCGTCCGGGGCCTCGGCGCGCCCCCGTACGCGCTCGGACCGCTGGACGCGGCGGTGGCGGCCGGGGAGCGGGCGGCCCGCCGCCACGACTGGCGGGGCGTCTCCACCGCCAACATCCACTTCCACCGGGAGCTGGTGGCCCTCGCGGGCAGCGCGCGCACGGACGAGCTGATGCGCGGGGTCCTGGCCGAACTGCGGCTCGCCTTCCATGTGGTGGACGACCCCAAACTGCTCCATCAGCCCTATCTCATACGGAACCGGGAGATTCTGGAGGCGCTGCGGGCGGGCGAGCGGACCGGCGCGGTCCGGTTGCTGGCCGACTATCTCGACGACTCCCGCGAGCAGTTGGTGGAGGCGTACGCGGGGCTGGTGGCGGACGACGCGTGACGGCCGGGCCGAGCGGTGACCCGGCGGCGCCAGGGGCTGCCGGGCGGTCGTATCTGCGCCGTTTCGACCGTTGTCAGTGCGAGGACCTAATCTGTGCAGCGTGACTTCGCCTGCCTCGACGGAACCCGTTCCGCCCCAGCTCAGCGCGGGGCCGCGCCCCGCACCGGGCCCGGCCGCCGACGAGGGGCTGGCGCGTCGGCTGCGCGCGCTCGCCTGCACCGCCCCGCTGCACGACCTGGACGTGCGCAAGGCGAACCTGGCCGGTGAGTACTCGGTCTACGCGATGGCCGAGGTCGCCCTCGCCTCGATCGACCTCGTCACGCTCAACATGGACTTCGACACCGGCGCCGACCACGAGCAGATCGTGGCCCGGCTGATCCCGCGCGTCGCCGCCCAGGCGCCGGGCCGCCCGGCCGCGGAGCACGAGCGGGTGGCCCGCTGGGTCCTGGAGAACCTGATCAACGTCGGCAGCGTGGACCGCGGCTTCCGCGCGGTGTACGGGACGTTCAGCCCGGACGGCGTCTATGTGCGCCGGGACTACGACTTCAAGCTGATCGAGGAGGTCCCCGGATACGGGGGCAGCGTCTATCTGCGCACCACCGACGAGGCCGTGAACGTGCTGGTGGGCGCGCTCGACACGGATGTCACCAGCGCCCAGATCGCCGCCGAGGTGAAGCTGGAGGTGCTGATCAGCCGGGGCCGCCTCGCCGACGCCCAGCTCGCCGCCGAGCAGGCCCGCTACCGCACCGTGCAGTACGCGGAGACCCTGCGCCGCACCCTGGAGGCGACGCGGCGCAACGTCCGCGCGGTCGACTGGCTCAACGCCGTCCCGGACATGATCGCGGAGGCGCTGGAGCACGTGGCCGACCGCTACCGGCACGAGAACGCGATCCTCACCAACATCCGCAAGGCGCGCGACGAGGCGGAGGAGCCCGAGAACAAGCGGCGGGCCGCCGAGCTCGTCGACATCGTCAAGGACTGCATCCGGCGCCATACGCAGTTGCAGTCGCGTCTGCTGGAGGCCGGCCCGCTGTTCCGGGCCGAGCAGGACCGCCAGGCGTTCGCGCGCCCGGCCGCCCGCACCGGCCTCGACCTCTACGGGCAGCTGGTCGCGCCCCTGCTGCCGCTGCCGGTGGAGGACGCGTCGCGGGTGACGGACGCCTTCTTCGCGCGCGGGACGGGGCTGCGGACGCCGGTCTCCGTGCGGGTCGCCGACCTCGTCGACATACTGCTGACGCCGCCGATGGAGCGGGAGCACCTCGGCGCGGAGATGCCCGAGCCCGATCTGATCGCCACGCCGGACGACAGCCGCTTCAGCGAGGAGCAGCTGGCGGCGGCGATGGAGCTGCTCGACCTGGAGCACGACGCCCCGCGCCGCCTCTCGGGCCTCCTCGCCGAGGCGCGCGCCCTCGACCCCGACCTGCCGTACCTGGTCGCCCTGCTCGCGGTCCACGCGGCGAGTCCCCCGGTCGGCACGGCCTACCGCCAGGGCGAGGAGCGCCTGCTGTTCGCCGTGGACGACGGGACGCTGCTGGACGACCCGGAGTTCGGCGGGGCGGATCTGATCGTGGGGACGGCGCGGCTGGACGCGGCGGGGATGGCGGCGGACCGGGAGGCGGCGTGATGTCCCCCGCCCCGCCCCCTCCCGAGACCCTCCGGGGGTGGGGGAGAGCGGTTCCCCGGGGGCTTCGCGCCCGGACCCCGTTGCGGGGCCTTCGGCCGGCTCTTGTGTCGAGCTGCGGGCCGGTGGGGGCTGGCCGCGCGGTTCCCCGCGCCGCTGAAGGAACGGGGCGCCGCCCCGGCCCCCGCTCCTCAAACGCCCGAGGGGCTGGCGGTGGCTGGGGCCGCAGTCGCCCAAGGGGCGCGGGGAACCGCGCGACCGGCCCCCACCGGACCCGCGGACGAACACCGGCCCCCCAGGCCGCCCGCCCAGGGCTCTAGGGAAGGGGCGGGGTGGGGCCGCCCGCCGCAGGCGCCCCCCACCCCGCACCGCACCCCCACCGCACAACCACCCCCCCAAGGAGCAGACCCGTGACCGACCACCACCCCGAGCACGAGCCCGAGGCCGGCGACGGTCCCGTTGAGGTGCCCCGGGACGGGGACGAGCGGCGGATCACTCCGGGCGACGCCGCCGACGCCGCCCGCCTCGTCGCCTTCGGCCTCCAGCCCAAACTGCTCCCCGCCCGCGACGCGGAGTACGCGGAACTGCTCCGCCGCCACCGCGAGGACCCGGCCTTCGCGCGGCTCGCGGACGCCGTCGCCGCCGGGCTCGGCCTCGTCGTCCTGGAGGTCTCCCCCCGCGCCGGCATGGCCGTGACCGCCGCCGAGGACTCCGTCTTCGCCGTCCGCATGGGCGACTACGCCCGCCGCGCCGCCACCGACTCCGCCGACCGCTTCCTGCACGGCCTCGCCCACCTCGCCGTGGCCGCCCTGGCCTTCCCCCGCCCCGAGGACCTGGCCGACGACGGCTACATCGGGCGGATCACCGTCAACGGGGTCGACGCGTTCGTCCGCCAGGCCTGCCGCCGGCTGGAGGAGAAGGCCGCCGAGCAGGGCGAGAACACCGACCCCGAGACCGGCGCCCCTGGCCTGGAGGCCGCCTGGCGCATCTACGCCCGGCGCAGCTCGACCGGCGCCACCAAGGACGCCCGCCGCCTGGCCGGCTCCACCACCGGCATCGTGGCCAAGGCCGTCGCGTTCCTCACCGAGTCCGGCTTCCTCCAGCGGACCGGCGACGACGCGGGCGGCGCCTACCGCACCACCGCCCGCTACCAGCTCCAGGTCCGTGACATGGCCGGCAGTGCCGCCCTCGCCGAGCTCCTGGAGCTCGGCGTCGTCGCGGTCAGCGACGGCAGCGCGACCCTCCTGCCGCCCCCGGACGGCGACGACCTCGACCTGGCCGCCGACGCCGGGCTCCCCTTCCACGCCTGACCGGCACCCGTACGCCCCCCACGCCCATCCGCCGCCACATCCACGAGAGTCCGCCATGTACGAGCTGTCCCGGGTCCGCCTCTACTCGATCGGTCCCGCCGGTGCGCGCTACGCCGACACCGTGCTGGACCTGCGAGGCGTGGGCGCGCCCGTGCCCCACCCGGCGCCCGCCCAGGCGGAGTTCTTCGAGGACGAGCCGGTCGGGCCGCCCCGCCGCCCCGCCCCCGCGGGCGTGCTCTTCCTGGAGAACGGCGGCGGCAAGTCCGTCCTGCTCAAGCTGATCTTCTCGGTGATGCTGCCCGGCCACCGCAACACCCTCGGCGGCGCCAGCTCCGGCGTGCTGCGCAAGTTCCTGCTCGCCGACGACTGCGGCCACGTCGCCCTGGAGTGGCAGCACACCCTCACCGGCGAGCTGGTCGTCGTCGGCAAGGTCAGCGAGTGGCGCGGCCGGCAGGTCTCCAACGACCCGCGGAAGTTCGCCGAGGCCTGGTACTCGTTCCGGCCCGGCCCCGGCCTCAGCCTGGACTCGCTGCCGGTCGCCGAGTCCAGCGCGATGCGCCCCTCGGCCGAGGGCGCGTCCGGCGCCCAGGGCAGGCGCCGCACCATGAAGGGTTTCCGCGACGCGGTCACCGAGGCGGGCAAGGCCTATCCCCACCTCGACGTGGTGTGGGAGGAGATCCACGACCGCTGGAACGAGCACCTGGGCGACCTGGGCCTGGACCCCGAACTCTTCCGCTACCAGCGCGAGATGAACGCGGACGAGGGCGAGGCGGCCGGTCTCTTCGCGGTCAAGAAGGACTCCGACTTCACCGACCTGCTGCTGCGCGCGGTCACCGACACCCGTGACACCGACGGCCTCGCGGACCTGGTCAGCGGCTTCGGCAACAAGCTGGGCCGACGCGCCGAGCTGACCGCGGAACGCGACTTCACCGCGGGCTCGGTGGACCTGCTCACCAAGATCGTCGAGGCCGCCGAGGCCCGCTCCCGCGCGCGCGACATCCACGCAGGCGCCGAGCGCCGTACCCGTACGCTCGCGCGCAGGCTCTCCGCGCGCGCCGCCCAGGAGCGCGGGCGCGCCACCGACCTCGCGGGCCGGGTCACCGCCGCCGCGCACACCGTCACCGAGGCCGAGCAGGCCCGCGGCCGCAGTGCCCTGATCGCCTCCGAACTCGCCTACCGCCACGCCTCCCTGGCGCTCGCCGTCGCCGAGAAGGCCGCCACCGCCCAGCGCCGCGAGCTGGCCGACGCCCGTACGCTGCACTCCGCCTGGCAGGCCGCCGAGGCGGTGCTGCGGCACCGGGCCGCCGCCGACCGCTCCGCGCGCGTGGCCGCCGCGATCCGCGAGGCCGAGCGGGACGCGGCGCCCGCGCTCGCCGCCCGCGCCACCGCCGCCGCCGATCTCGTACGGGCCCTGCACACCGCCGCCGAGGACGGCGAGCGGGTCGCGGCCGAGGAGGAGGAGCGCTCCGCCGCGCTCCAGGAGGCGAGCGAGGCGGCCCACCGCGACGCCACGGCCGCCGCCACCGACGCCCAGCGCGCCCGCAGCGAGGCCGGGCATCTGCGCCAGCGCCTGGCCGAGGTCGAGCAGGAGACCGCCGAGGCCGTGCGCGCGGGCTGGCTGGACGACAGCGCCCCCGACGCCGACCCGGCCAGGGCCGCGCTCGCCGCCAGCGACGCCGAGAAGACCGCGGTCGCCGCCTGGGACACGGCCCGCGAGAGCGCCCGTACGACCGCCGACCGCGCCCGCGAGGCCGCCGCCACCGAGGCGCGCGCCGAACTGGCCGCCGCCCGCGCCCAGGACGCGGCCGAGGCGGCGGGCAACGCCTACGACGCCGAGCGCCGCGCCGCCGAGTCCATCGCCTCCGAAGAGCGCCTCGCCGAGCTCCTGGGCCTGCCGTCCGCCCCGGCGGCCGGGGTCCCGCAGCCGCGCAACGCGACCATGTACGCGGCGGAGGCCGTCCACGCGGCGGTCCGCGGCACGCCCGCCTCCTTCGCCCCGGACGGCGCGGACACCCCGCTGACCGCCGAGGAGCTGGACCGCCAGGCCGACGAGCTGCGCCGGCTCCTCGACCAGAACATCGCCTCCGCCGAGCGGCAGCTCTTCGAGCTGCGGACCGCCGCCGCCGACGACTCCCGCATCCTCGGCGCGCTCGGCGACGGCGGCCTGCTGCCGCCGGGCCCCGACGTGCTGGCCACCGTGGAGTACCTGGGCGAGCACGGCATCCCCGCCCTGCCGGGCTGGCGCTACCTCGCCCAGGCCGTCGACCCCGCCGACCACGCGGCGGTGCTCGCGGCCCGGCCCGAGCTGGTCGACGGTGTGGTGATCACCGACCCCGCCTCGCACGTGCGGGCCCGCGAGGTGCTGGCCGGGGCCGCGCTGCTGCCCCGCTCGGCGGTCGCCGTCGGCACCGCGGCCGCGCTGCTCGCCCCGGTGCCCCGGCAGGGCGAGGGCGCGGCGGACAGCGAGGTCTTCCTCGTCCCGCCGAACCCCGCCATGCACGACGAGCACGCCGCCGACGAGGAGCGGCAGGCGCTGCGCACCCGCGCCGCCGCCCGCGACGAGGAGATCCGCGCCCTGGCCGCCCGCCTCGCCGGTGACCGGAGCATCGCCGCGCGGCTCGGCTCCTGGCGCGCCGACTGCCCGCCCGGGATGCTCGACGAGCTCGCCACGGCCGCCCACGGCGCGCGCGAGGCGGCCAGGACCGCCCTGGAGGAGCTGGCCGAGGCCCGTACGGCACGGGCGGAGGCCGATGAGGCCGCCGCCGAGGCCGCCCGCGTGCGCGACGAGCGCCAGGAGGCCGCCCAGCGCGCCCGCCGCGCCGCCGACGCGCTGGCCGGGCTCGCCTTCCGGCTGCGCGAGCGCGCGGGCTGGCAGGCCACCCTGCGCGAGCTGGTGGACGAGGCCGCCGAGTCCGAGGCCCGCGCCCAGTCCCTCCTGGAGCGCGCCCGGGCCGCCGACGAGGACCGCCGCGGCGCCCAGCGCGCCGCCGACGACGCCCACCGCACGGCCCGCGCGCTGCGCGCCGAGCGCGCCGAGATCGCGGGCGCCCCGGAGAACCTGCCGGAGCCGGACGCGGATGCGCCCAGGACCGCGCTGCCCGCTCTGCGCGAGGCCTACCGCGCCGCGTCGCAGTTGTACGAGAAGGTCGGCGTCGGCGCCGACCTGCGCGCCGAGCAGGCCCGTGCGGAGAGCGACGAGAGCGCCGCGCTCGCCGAGCTGGACCGGCTCACCAACAAGGTCCGCACCCGCGCCGCCCAGCTCCTGGAGGGCACCGACGGCGCCGACGGCCCGTCCCGGCAGGCCGCCGCCGCCCGCGCCGAGTCCCTCGTACAGCTCCTGGAGACCAGGGCGTCGGCGGCGAGCGAGCAGCTGGGCCGGCTGCGCGGCGAGGCCGAGCGCCTGGCCCCCGAGGACGGCGCGGCGCACACCGAGCTGCCCGAGGAGCTGGTGCCCGGCGACGCCGAGCAGGCCCAGGCCCTGCTGCGTACGGCCACGGGGGAACTCGCCGCGCGCACCGACGCGCTGGAGACCTCGCGCGCCGCGCACGCCGAGCTCCTGACGGCCCACCGCGCCGCCGAGGACGCGGCCGGGGGCTTCGAGGAGACGGCCGCGCTCCTGCGCGACCTGCTCCGCGACCACCAGCAGGACGAGGACGAGCAGGAGCCCGAGCCGTTCCCCGGCGACCTCGCCGAGGCGCGGCGGTCGGCAGCCGAGGCGCGGCGTTCGCTGCGCGGTTGCGCGGGAGACCTGTCGGCCGCCGAGGCCGCCGTCCGCGAGGCCTCGGACATCCTGGTCCGGCACGCGAACGCGACCCGCTACGAGCAGGTGCGCACCCCCGCCCGCCAGCAGATCCGGGAGCTGCCCGCCGCCGCGCTGCCCGAGCACGCGGCGGCGTGGGCGGCGGCGTTCGCGCCCCGGCTGCGGGTCCTCACCGACGAGCTGGAGCAGCTGGAGCGCAACCGGGACTCGATCGTGGACCGGCTGCGCGGGCTCGTGGAGTCGGCGCTGACCACGCTGCGTTCGGCCCAGCGGCTCTCGCAGCTGCCGGAGGGGCTCGGCGAGTGGTCGGGGCAGGAGTTCCTGCGGATCCGCTTCGAGGAGCCCGACCAGGCGACGCTGACCGAGCGCCTGGGCGAGGTCATCGACGAGGCCACGCGCGCGGCCGTGAAGAAGAACGCGGACATGCGCCGGGACGGGATGTCCCTGCTGCTGCGGGGAGTCCAGGCCGCCCTCGAACCGCGCGGCATCGCCGTGGAGATCCTCAAGCCGGACGCGGTGCTGCGCGCCGAGCGCGTCCCGGTCGGGCAGATGGGCGATGTGTTCTCCGGCGGGCAGCTGCTCACCGCGGCGATCGCGCTGTACTGCACGATGGCCGCCCTGCGCAGCAACGACCGGGGCCGCGACAAGCACCGCCACGCGGGCACGCTGTTCCTGGACAACCCCATCGGCCGGGCCAACGCCACGTACCTCCTGGAGCTCCAGCGGGCCGTGTCGGACGCGCTGGGCGTGCAGCTCCTGTACACCACGGGCCTGTTCGACACCACGGCGCTCGCGGAGTTCCCGCTGGTCATCCGGTTGCGCAATGACGCGGACCTGCGGGCGGGGCTGAAGTACATCAGCGTCGAGGAGCACCTGCGGCCGGGCCTGCCCGCCGACCCCGACGGGTCGGTGCACGGGGAGATCATTGCGACCCGGATGTTCCGGAAGCCGGCGTGAGAAAAGGGGGGCGCCGCGGCGCCCCCCTTTTCTCACGCTCCCGCGGCCCCGCTCAGGCCGCGTCGGCCTTCATCATGTCCGCGCACTTCTCGCCGATCATCATCGTCGTGATGCACGGGTTGACGGTGACCAGCTCCGGCATCACCGAACCGTCGGCGACGCGCAGGCCGCTGACGCCCTTGACGCGCAGCCGGGCGTCGAGCGGCGCCATCGCGTCGTCGTCGGCGCCCATCTTCACCGTGCACGCCGGGTGGTAGACGGTGTTGTGCGTGGTGCGGATGTACTCGAACAGCTCGTCGTCGGTGCGCACGTCCGGTCCGGGCGCCAGCTCCGCGCCCGCCCAGTCCGCGAGCGCGGGCTGCGCCACGATCTGGCGGGCGAGCTTCAGCCCGTACGTCATCACCCGTACGTCGTGCTCATGGGTGAAGTAGCGCGGGTCGACCATCGGCTTGTCCCGGTAGTCGCGGGTGCGCAGCCGCACCGTGCCGCGCGACTTGGCGTGCGTGACGTTGGGCGTCAGACAGAACGCGTTCTCGCTGGTCGGGTAGCCGTGGCGGGTGGTGTTCATGTCGAACGGCACCGAGCCGTAGTGGAACATCAGGTCCGGCCGGTCCAGGCCCGGCTCGGTGTCGGCGAAGATCCCGATCTCCCACCACTGGTTGGAGCGGGTCGGCATCGGCCGCTTGGCGTCCCACATGATGACGCCCTCGGGGTGGTCCTGCAGGTTCTCGCCGACGCCGGGGGAGTGCACCAGCGTCGGGACGCCCACCTCGCGCAGATGGTCGGCGGGGCCGATGCCGGAGAGCATCAGCAGCTTGGGCGTGTCGATCGAGCCGCAGCTGACGACGACCTCGCGCCGCGCCGAGACGGTACGGGTGTGGATCAGGTCCGGGTCCAGGTACTCCACGCCCGTGCAGCGCCGGTCCTCGCCGATCACCAGCCGCTTGGCGCGGATCCCGGTCCGTACGGTCAGATTGGGGCGCTTGCCGATGATCGGGTGCAGATACGCGACCGACGACGACTGGCGGATGTTGTTCTCGTCGGAGTTGATCTGGAACCAGTTGGCGCCTCTGATCACCGTACGGCCGGTGTTGAAGGGCGTGGTGGGGATGCCCGTCTGGGCGCACGCGTCGAGCAGGGCGCTGCCGCAGGGGTCCTCGCCCTTGATGGTGCGCAGCTTCACCGGGCCGCTGCGGCCGTGGTGCTCGCCCGGCGCGTCGTTGTTCTCCAGCCGTTTGTAGAGCGGGAAGACGTCCTCGGCGCCCCAGCCCGTACAGCCCTCGGCCGCCCAGCCGTCCAGGTCCTCGGCGGGCGCCCAGAAGGCTATGCAGGAGTTGTGCGAGGAGCAGCCGCCGAGCACCTTGGCGCGGGCGTGGCGCATCATGCTGTTGCCGCGCTCCTGCGGCTCGACCGGGTAGTCCCAGTCGTAGCCGGATTCGAGGAGCCCCATCCAGCGCTCCAGGCGCAGCACGTTGTCGTCGCCGACGTCCGAGGGACCGGCTTCCAGGACGCACACCGTCACCGAGGGGTCCTCGCTGAGGCGGGCCGCGACAACGTTGCCCGCGGTGCCGCCGCCGACGACGACGTAGTCGAACTCGTCCATGGCCACGGGGGTGTTGGCCTCGTTCATGATTGCTTCGCTCCTTGCGTCAGCCGGTGGCGGCGGCGGGGTTGCCGGGGGTGGTGGCGGGGTCGGTGTCCTGCTTCTCGGCGGCGTGGTCCGCGAGGACGCCGGTGCGGTGGCGCTGGACGAACCAGTAGTAGGCGAACCCGCCGACGGTGACGGCGCCGACGAACAGCACACCGCCCCAGCGCAGGTACCAGTGGTAGGGGGCGGCCGCGTTGTAGACGGCGGCGCGCGGCCACAGCAGGTTGACCGTCATGCCCGTGCCCCACAGCACCGCGAGGATGTTGACGGGCAGACCGAAGCGGCCGAGCGAGAAGCGTCCCGGGGCGGGCTGCCAGGTGCCGCGCAGCCTGCGGACCAGCATGGGCAGCGTGACCAGCAGATACGCCACGTAGATCATGATGATCGCGATGCTGGTGACGACCGAGAAGATCTGCGGCTGCTTGATGTTGACCAGCAGGATGCCGATGGCGACGACCCCGCAGACCACGGCGGGCGCGATCGGGGTCTGGAAGCGCGGGCTGATCCGCGCGAGCCGGCTGCCGCCGGGCAGGTTGTTGTCCCGGGCCATCGCGAACATCAGCCGGATGCCGGCGGTGTGCACGGCGAGTTCGCAGACGACGACCGCGATCACCACGCACCACAGCAGGGCCTGGCCCATGGTGTCGCCGAGCGTGCTCAGGACCACGTACTGCAGGCCGTCCACGGAGAGTTCGGGCGCGCTCAGGTCGGGGGTGGCGAGCAGCGCGCACAGCAGGATGAGGCCGCCGATGACGAACGAGGCGATCAGCGCCCGCAGGATCGCGCGCGGCGCGTTGCGGCTGGGGTCGACGGCCTCCTCGCCGAGCGAGGACGCGGTGTCGAAGCCGTACATGACGTACGCGGAGGCGAGCGAGGCGGTGAGGAAGGCGCCGAAGTAGCCCAGGTTCTGGCCGGCGCCGATGCCGTGGGTCTCCACGATGGCGCTGGGGCCCCGGGTGATGTGCGCGGCCAGCAGGATCACCAGGATCACGGCGGCGACCAGCTCGATGAAGACGCCGGCGGTGTTGATCCGTGCCATCAGCTTGACGCCGAACGCGTTGACCAGCGTGGTGAAGAGGATCAGCCCGCAGGCGAGCACCACGGCGTTGGCCGCCGCGTCGTACTTCCCGCTGCCGTCGCCCACGAACTGGAACCACGAGGAGATCTGGGGGAGCGTCAGCTGGAGGGCCAGGGCGACGGCGGCCAGCGACACCATGCTCGCCAGCGTCATCATCCAGCCGGCCAGCCAGCCGACGTGCGGACCGCCCAGGTTCTTGGCCCAGTTGTAGACCGATCCGGCCACCGGGTAGCGGGCGGCCAGCTCGCAGAAGCAGAGCGCCACCATCAACTGGCCGACGAAGACCAGCGGCCAGGACCACCAGTAGGCCGGCCCGCCGAGGCTGACGCCGAAGTAGAACATCTGGAACGTGCCGGTCAGGATCGAGATGTAGCTGATTCCGGCGGCGAAGGTGTGGAAGTTGCCGAGGGTGCGCTTGAGGCCCGGCTTGTACCCGAGTTCGGCGAGCGCGGCGTCATCGGCGTCGGCGCCCGCCCGGGCTGGGGAGGGAGAGGGCGGCGGGGGACTGGTGGCGGTCATCGGGGATCACTCCTCGTACGGGATCGCGCGGCGGTGGGACGGGGGACGTACCGGTCGGACGGCCGCGGTGAGCGGGGCCGTCCGGTGCCGGGGCGGGGCCGTTCAGTCGAACCAGCGCTGCGGGCGCGGGTCGGTGTTGCGCCAGATGTGCTTGATCTCCTGGTACTCGGCGAGCCCGGCGAGCCCGAGCTCGCGGCCCGTCCCCGACTGCTTCATCCCGCCCCACTCGGCCTGCGGGACGTACGGGTGGAAGTCGTTGATCCACACCGTGCCCGCGCGCAGCCCGGCCGCCACGCGTCGCGCGCGTGCCTCGTCTCGGGTCCACACCGCTCCGGCCAGGCCGTAGACCGTGTCATTGGCCAGGGCGAGGGCCTCGTCCTCGTCGTGGAAGCGCTCCACGGTCAGCACCGGCCCGAACGACTCCAGACGGACCACGGACATCGAGGCCGTGCACTCGTCCAGGACCGTGGGCAGGTAGTAGTGGCCGTTCGCCAGCGCCGGGTCGTCGGGGCGCGCGCCGCCGCAGCGCAGCACCGCGCCCTCGGCGAGCCCGTCCGCGACGTACGCCTCGACCTTCGCGAGATGGGCGGCGGAGATCAGCGGACCGGAGCGGGCCTGCTCGTCGAAGGGGCCGCCGAGCCTGATCTGCCGTGCGCGGCGCACCACTTCGTCGACGAAGCGGTCGTGCAGCGAGTCCTCGACCAGCAGGCGCGCGCCCGCCGAGCAGACCTGGCCGGAGTGCAGGAACACGGCGGTCAGCGCGTAGTCGACGGCCGTGTCGAAGTCGGCGTCGGCGAAGACGATGTTGGGGTTCTTGCCGCCGAGCTCCAGCGCGGTGCGCTTGACGGTGGCCGCGGCCGACGCCATCACCCGCTTCCCGGTGGACAGTCCGCCGGTGAACGACACCAGGTCCACACGCGCGTCCTCGGTCAGCGGCGCGCCGACCGCGGGGCCGGTGCCGAGGACCAGGTTGGCGACGCCCTCCGGCAGCCCGGCCTCGGTGAGCAGCCGCATCAGGATGATCGCGGTGTGCGGGGTCAGCTCGCTGGGCTTGAGGACGAAGGTGTTGCCCGCGCCGATGGCGGGGGCGACCTTCCACGCGGTCTGGAGCAGCGGGTAGTTCCACGGCGTGATCAGCGCGCAGACGCCCACCGGCTCGACGACGGTACGGCTGTCGGTCTCCGGGTTGCCGGTGTCCACGACCCGGCCCGGGTCCTGGGCGGCGACCTGGTGGCCGAAGTGGCGGAAGCAGTTGGCGATGTCGGCCATGTCGTACTCCGACTCGACCAGCCGCTTGCCGGTGTCCAGCGACTCGGCGCGGGCCAGCGCGGCGGCGTCACGCTCGATGAGCCCGGCGACGCGCAGCAGGAGCGCGGCCCGCTCGGCGGCCGTCGTCCGGGGCCAGGGGCCGCGGTCGAAGGCCTCGCGGGCGGCGGCCACCGCCGCGGCCGCGTCCTTGGGACCCCCCTCGTCGACCACGGCGACCGGCGAGCCGTCCGCGGGACAGCGGATCTCGCGGGTCTCCCCGTCGACGGCGGCGCTCCACCGGCCACCGATGAACAAATCAGGCATGACGCTCCTCGACTTCTGGTCACGAACAGAGGCGCCGCTACCCAGGCGGGCACACTTCAGGCCTGTGACGATGCCGATAGTTTGGGCGGCGGAACAGCGCGTGAGCCGCGGTTTCAGGGGCCGCCCGAGTCCGCGCCCAGGCGGTCGAGGACCCAGGTATGGAACGCACGGATGTGGTGTTCGCTGGGCACCAGGACGCCTCCGTCGCGGTACGCCCGCGAGTCCATGGCCGGCTGGGTGCGCTCGCACGCCTCGAAGTCCTGGAGGTTGACGCGGTGGAACAGCTCCACCGACCGTGAGACGTCGGCGCCGTCCGCCACGACCCGTGGCGCGTACAGCCAGTCGCACTCGACGACCGTGCGGTCCACGGCCCGCGGGAACATCCGGTGGACGATCACGTGGTCGGGCACCAGGTTCACGAACACCTGCGGTTTCACGGTGATCGCGTAGTAGCGGCGGTCCTGCTCGTCCGCGAGGCCCGCCAGGCGCGCGAAGCCCGCGCCGCCGTCCACGGTGAACCCCTCGGCGCCGCGCGCGAACGCGGCGCCGTGGCCCACGTAGTACTGCGCGGCGAATCCCTTGGCGAACTCCGGCAGCACATGGGTGAGTTCGGGGTGGATGGTCGCGCAGTGGTAGCACTCCATGAAGTTCTCGACGATCAGCTTCCAGTTGGCGGCCACGTCGTACGAGACGCGGCGGCCCAGGGCGAGGTCCGCGGCCCCGTAGCGCTCCACCGCCGCCGGGTCGCCCAGGCGCTCGGTGGCGGCGCCGACCACGGTGTCCTCGAACGACGGCGGCTCGTCGGCCGGGCACACCCACACGTAGCCGAGCCACTCGCGCAGCGCGACCGGCAGCAGCCCGCGCTCCCCGCGGTCCACGTCCGGCATCCGCGCCAGGTTCGGCGCCGCCACCAGCCGGCCGTCCAGGTCGTACGTCCACGCGTGGTACGGGCACTGCAAGGTGCGCCGGACCGTACCGCTCTCCTCGGCGCACACCCGGGCGCCCCGGTGCCGGCACACGTTGAGGAACGCGCGCAGGGCGCCCTCGCGGGTCCGCACCACCAGCACGTTCTCGCGGCCCACCTGGACCGTGCGGAAGGCGCCGGGCCGGTCGAGGTCGGCGGCGCGCACCGCGCAGAACCACAGCGCCTCGAAGATCCGCTCCTGCTCGCGGGCGAAGACGGCCGGGTCGCAGTAGAAGCGGCCGGGCAGCGTCCGCAGGAGGCTCGGCGCGGCCTCGGTGGCCTCAGTGGCCTCGGCGGTCATCGCGAGCCCCCACCGGCGCCCGGGCCGGCCCCGGCGGGCGTGCCGGCGGCGAACCTGAGCGGGTCGAAGAGCCCGATCGGATGGGCCGTGGCGCCCTCCAGGGCCAGATCGGCGAGGATCTCGCCGACCACCGGTACGAACTTGAAGCCGTGCCCCGAGAAACCGCAGGCCACCGTGGTGGTCTCCGGGTGGGCGGGGTGCCGGGCGATCACGAAGTGCTCGTCCGGAGTGTTGGAGTACATGCAGGTCACGGCCCGCAGGAACGTTCCCGGCAGGGTGGGGGCCACCCGGCGCATGGCCGCCGCCATGTCCTCGGCCTCGGCCGCGGTGACCGTACGGTCGATGGTCGCCGGGGTGCAGGGGGCGCCGTTCTTGCGGAAGAAGGCGGTCTTCACGCCGCCGGAGGGCCCGTCGACGGCCGGGAAGCCGTACACCTGGACCCCGTCCGCCTCCTCCCACACGAAGACCGGCTGGCGCTCGGGGAGGAACGGCCCGATGCCGCCCCGGGGCTCGAACCAGTACATGACCTGCCGCTCGACGCGGACCGGCACCCCGAGGTCCGCCAGCAGCTCCGGCGCCCAGGCCCCCGGACAGACCACCAGCTGCCCCGCCGTGTAGTGGCGCCCGGCCGTGTGGACGCGGACCCCCCGCCCGCCCGGCAACTCCTCCCAGCCGGTCACCGGCTCCTCGAAGCGCAGCTCGGCCCCCGCCTTGGCGGCGAGGTGGAGATGGGCCGCCACCGTGGCCTCCGGCCGCAGCAGCCCGGCCCGCGCCTCGTAGAGGGCCACCTCGTCGTCGAGCGGGCTCATGGCCGGGAAGCGGCGCCGGATCTCCCGGGCGTCCAGCATCTCGTGCGGCAGGTCCCACGCGCGGGCCGAGCGCACCGCCCCCGCGACCGTCCGGCAGTCGGGACGGCCCACCATCATCCCGCCGCACAGCAGCGCGATCTCGTGCCCGGAGTCCCGCTCGACCTGCTCGTACAGCTCGTACGCCCGCAGCAGCAGCGGTACGTACGCCGGGTCCTCGAAGTAGGACTGCCGGGTGATCCGCGAACCGCCGTGGCTGGAGCCGTGCGCGTGCGCCGGGCCGAACCGCTCCAGGCCGAGGACGCGCACCCCGCGCGCGGCGAGGTGCCGGGCGGCGGCGGAACCCATGCCGCCGAGGCCGAGGACGATCACGTCGTACGTCGGAGCCATGTTTCCTCCCGGAGGGTCGGTGTCCGGCCGGACCCGCCGTGCGGGATACCGGCCGGCGCGGTGCCGTTCCACGGATGAGCCCTTCGGCGCCCGGAACCGCCGGGCGCGGGCCCTCACCGCAAGAGGTGGGTCATCCGCGGGTCGAACAGGGGCTCCTCGGCGACGGTCGCGGGCACCTTCTCGCCGAAGTACTCCACCTGGACCGCCGTGCCCGGAGCCGTCACGGGCAGCCACGCGTACGCCACGCACCGGCCGACCGTGTAGCCGTACGCGGCGCTGGTGACGTGACCGGCGGGCACACCGTCGACCAGCACCGGCTCGTTCCCGAGGACCACCGCCGAGCGGGAGTCCAGGGTCAGGCAGGTGAGTTTGCGGGTGAGCGCCGCCGGATCGCCCAGCGCGGCGCGGCCGACGAACTCGCCCTTGTCCGGCCGGACCGCGAAGCCCAGCCCCGCTTCGTAGGGGGTGTGCTCGCTCGTCATGTCGCGGCCCCAGGCGCGGTAGCCCTTCTCCAGGCGCAGCGACTCGAACGCGCCGCGCCCCGCCGCGACCACGTCGAGCCGCCGCCCTGCCTCCCAGAGCGTGTCCCACAGCCGCAGCCCGAGGTCGGCGCTCGTGTACAGCTCCCAGCCCAGCTCACCGACGTAGCTCAGCCGCAGGGCCGTGACCGGCACATTTCCGAGGACCGTCTCCTTCGCCCGGAAGTAGCCGAACGCGCTGTGCGAGAAGTCGTCGCGGGTCAGGGGCTGGACCAGGTCGCGGGCGAGCGGGCCCCACACGCCGACGCAGCAGGTGCCGGAGGTGACGTCCCGGACGGTGACGGTGTCCGGCGCGTGCGCGAGCAGCCGGTCCAGGTCGGCGGGGGAGTTGGCGCCCACCTGGAAGCGGTCGGGAGCCAGCCGCGCCACGGTCAGATCGGAGAGGATCCCGCCCGCGTCGTCCAGCATGAGCGTGTACGTCACCGAACCGGGCTTCTTCTCCAGCTGGTTGGTCGTCATCCGCTGGAGGAACGCGAGCGCGCCGCGTCCGGTCACCTCCAGGCGCCGCAGCGGCGTCATGTCGTAGAGCGCCACCCGCTCCCGGGTCGCCTTGGCCTCCGCCGCCGCGACCGGCGACCAGTACCGCGCGGACCAGGCGTCGCGTACGGGGAGGTGCAGCCCGTCCACCAGGGGCGCGTTCGCCTCGTACCAGTGCGGCCGCTCCCAGCCGCCGCCCTCCAGGAAGTAAGCGCCCAGCGCGCACTGGCGTCCATGGAAGGGGCTCGTCCGCAGCGGGCGCGGGCTCTGCGGCGGCTGGAGCGGATGGACGACGTCGTACACCTCGACGAAGCTCCGCGCCGAGCGCTCCTCCACGTACCGGTCCGTGAGCTGGACGTCCTCGAAGCGCCGGATGTCGCAGGCGTGCACGTCGAGCGAGGGGCGCCCGTGCGTCATCCACTCGGCGACCGCCCTGGCCGCCCCCGCCGCGTGCGTCACCCACACCGCCTCGGCCAGCCAGAACCCGCGCAGCTCGCGGGACTCGCCCAGCAGCGGCATCCCGTCCGGCGTGAAGGAGAAGACGCCGTTGAAGCCGTCCGCGACCGCGCTGTCCGCGAGTTCGGGCAGCAGCGCCGCCGCGTCCTGCCAGCTCGGGGCGAAGTCCTCGGGGGTGAAGGCGAGCGAGGAGGGCATGACCGGCGCGTCGTCGTACGCCGGGACCGCCCACGGGTCCACCGGCAGCGGCCGGTGGGCGTACGAGCCGATGCCGAGCCGCACCCCTTCCGCGTCCGCGTGCGTACGGAAGTACAGGTCGCGGTCCTGGTGGCGCAGGATGGGCAGGGCGGCGGCCGCACGTTCGGTGAGCCCGGGCAGCGGGGCGGTCCGCGCGTACTGGTGGGCGAGCGGCAGGAGCGGCACCGCCACGCCGGCCATCCGTCCGATCACCGGGCCCCAGAAGCCGGCCGCCGAGACCACCAGATCGGCCGGGAAGCGGCCCCGGTCGGTGACGACCGCGGTGACCCGGCCGTCCTCCTGCTCGACGGCGGTGACCGTGTGGCGCGCCAGGAACCGGGCGCCGCGGGCCCGGGCGCGGGCCTGGAGCGCCTGACAGGCGAGCAGCGCGTCGGCGAGCCCGTCGTCGGGGGTGTGGAAGCCGCCCAGGACCTTCTCCCCGGCGAGCAGCGGCCACAGCGCAACGCACTGGTGCGCGCTGAGCAGAGCGCCCCGCACACCCCAGGAGGCGGCGAGTCCCGCCTTGCGGTGCAGATCGGCCCAGCGCTCCGGTGTGGTGGCGACCTCCAGGCCGCCCACCGCCCGGAAGCAGGGCTCGCCCGCCACGCTGAGCCCGCGGAGGGTGTCGGCCGTGTACGTGCCGAAGGCCGTCATCGTCCGCGAGACATGCGTCCGGAAGACCAGACCGGGCGCGTGCGAGGTGGAACCGCCGGGTGCGGGCAGCGGCCCCTGCTCCACGACGGTGACGTGCGACCAGCCACGCGCGGTGAGCTCGTCGGCGAGCGAACAGCCCACGATCCCGGCGCCGATGATCACTACGCGCGCGTGGGCGGGGTCGGGGGCGGGGGTGGTGCGGACCTCGTGAGACACGGCCTCACCCTCCTGTTGCGCAGAGCACTACCGGTTGCGCGATGTGAGACATCCTGAGGACGGCCCAGGAGAGCGTCAAGAGGGGCGGACCGGCCGTGGCCCAGGGGCCCGCGACCGACGAGTCCGCCTGGCCGAAAACGTGTATGACGCGAGGTCAGGGCCGGTGTTACCCGGGATGGCCCATGCGACGCGAGAGGTCCCGGGCGGCTTCCCGGACGTGCTCGGCCATCTCCGGGAGCACCCTCCCCGGCAGCCGGTACACCGGGCCCGAGACGCCGATCGCGCCGATCACCGAGCCGTCGTGGCCGCGCACCGCCGCCCCCAGGGCGTTGAGCCCGTCCTCCAGTTCCTCGGCCGTCCGCGCGTACCCCCGCTCCACCACCTCGGCCAGCTCGGCGCGCAGGACGGCCGGATCCGTGACCGTGTGCGCGGTGAAGCGCGCCAGCCCCTGGCCGAGCAGGGCCTCGCGGCGCTCCTCGGGAAGGTGGGCGAGCAGAGCCTTGCCGCTCGCCGTCGCGTGCAGCGGGGTGCGCCGGCCCAGCCAGTCGAAGGCCGTGACGGCCGCCGCGCCCCGCGCCTGCGTGATGTTGACGGCCGCGTCACCGTCGAGCACGGCGACGTTGGCGGTCTCGCCCGTGGCCTCCGCGAGCGCGCGGCAGACCGGCACGCCCTCCTGCGAGATGTCCAGCCGCACGGCCGCCGCTCCGGCCAGCCGCAGCACCCCGGTCCCCAGGAAGTACTTCCCCCGCTCCTTCTCCTGGCCGACCAGGCCGCGCTTCTCCAGCGCGTCCAGCAGCCGGAACGCGGTGGACTTGTGCACCCCCAACTCATCGGCGACTGCGGTGACTCCGGCCTCGCCGAGCCGGGCCAGCGCCTCCAGCACGCTGACCGCGCGATCGACCGACCGCAGCGACCCGGCGCCGCCCCGGCGTCTGCCCGCGGCCGCGTCCGGCTCCCGCACCTCACCCACCCGCACTCCTCGGGGCCGCTATGCCCGGGAGAGGCTGCCCGCCTTGTGCTGCCGTATGCGGCCGGTCCCCGACGGCTCGGCCGACCTGGCCGCCAGGCGCACCCGCCTGCGCTCCCTGCGCCGCTCGCGCGCGGTGCTGCTCGGCACCGACACCACGCCGTTGCGCTGGTTCCACACCTGGCGGGTGACCCACACGTCGAGGACCGCCCAGGTCGCCACGACCGTGCTCGCCACACTGCTGAGGACCATCGGGAAGGCGAGCCAGGAGCCCGCCATCGTGCACAGGAACGCGATCACCGCCTGGATCAGGGTGCAGGCGACGATCAGCACCGACCGCACGGCCGCGTCCCTGATCGGGTCGGGCAGCCGTGGCCGCACCGCGGGCTCCTCCACCCACAGCGGCGGCAGTTCACCCCCTCGCGCACCCCGAGCCGCCTCACCGTCCGCACACATGCCTTCAGTGCCCATGCATACTCCCTCCCCACCATCGGCGCATCAATGCCTGCCGATTCGCACGGGTCCGTACATCCCCGTCTCAACCCCCGTACAGAAGGACGAACGGAACTGCCGCAGGATTCCCGGGATGTGCGGGGAAGGCAGAATTCCAGCCAACCGGCCCGGTAGGGGAACCAGCGGGCCGGGGGACGTACTCGGCCACAGCCGGTAGGTGATCTCCCGTAATACCAGGACAACCCATGGTCAACTCCCTTGAGCACGGCCGAAAATCGTCCGGACGCGCCTTCGAGTCGGCTGTGTGGCAGTAGTAGGCTCACGCCGTTTGTTGACGGTTGATCTGGGGGAGGCCATGCGCTTTCGCGGGAAGTCCATCCGCAGGAAGATCGTGGCGTTGCTGCTGGTGCCGCTCGTCTCCCTCACCGCCCTGTGGGGATTCACGACCTACATCACCGGCCGCGAGGCCAACGAGCTGCTGAACGTCACGTACATCGTGGACAAGGTCGGCTCCCCGATGGAGGACACCGTCCAGGTCATCCAGGAGGAACGCCGCCAGACGCTCGTCTACCTGGCCGACCAGCGGGCCGCCGACGCGCTCGCCGCGCTCCAGGGACGGCGCCGGGACACCGACCGCGCCGTGGCGAAGATTCGTTCCGCCGCCCGTGACTCCCAGGTCCGCGACGATCTGCGCCCGGCGGCCAAGGCCCGGCTGAAGACCGTCCTCGAGGCGTTCGACGGCATCGGCGACCTGCGCCGCCAGGTCGACCGGCGCAGCGTCAACCGCACCCGGGCGCTGGAGGCGTACAGCGGGGTCATCGAACCCTGCTACACCTTCCTCACCAACCTCCACGCGCTCGAGAACGTGGACATGGACAAGCAGGGCCGCGCGGTCGTCGGCCTCGCCCGCGCCCGCGAGATGCTGGCCCGCGAGGACGCCCTGGTCGCCTCCGCGCTGGTCGCCCCGCCCCAGTTCACCTGGAACGAACTGCGCGAGGTGGTCAACCTGGTGGCCAACCGCACGCTCCTGTACGAGATCAGCCTGGAGAACCTGCCCGGCGGCGAGCGCGAGATCTTCGAGCGCTTCTGGGCCGCCGCCGGCTCCGAGTCGCTGCGTGCCGCCGAGCAGAGCATCATCACCGCCGGCCCCACCAAGAACCCGCGGGTCGACCTGGCCCGCTGGCAGCAGACGGCCACCCCGCTGCTCGGCCGTCTCTCGCAGGCCGTCTCGGACGCCGACGACCGCTACCGCGACCGTGTCCACCCGGTCGCCTTCAACGTCCTTATCAAGGCCGGTGTCGCGGGCGTCCTCGGCTTCCTCGCGCTCGTCTTCTCGCTCTTCCTCTCCGTCCGCATCGGCCGCGAACTGATCCGCGACCTCACCCGTCTGCGCAAGGAGGCGCACGAGGTGTCCGGCGTGCGCCTGCCGAGCGTCATGCGCCGCCTCGCCGCCGGTGAACACGTCGACGTCGAGACCGAGGCGCCGCGCCTGGACTTCGAGAAGGACGAGGTCGGCCAGGTCGGCCAGGCCCTCAACACCCTCCAGCGGGCCGCCGTCGAGGCGGCCGTCAAACAGGCCGACATGCGGCGCGGAGTGGCCGAGGTCTTCGTCAACCTGGCCCGCCGCAACCAGGTCCTGCTCCACCGCCAGCTCACGCTCCTGGACACCATGGAGCGCCGCACCGAGGACACCGACGAGCTCGCCGACCTCTTCCGCCTCGACCACCTCACCACCCGTATGCGCCGCCACGCCGAGGGCCTGGTGATCCTCTCCGGCGCCGCGCCCTCCCGGCAGTGGCGCAAGCCCGTCCAGCTGATGGACGTGGTCCGGGCGGCCGTGGCCGAGGTCGAGGACTACGAGCGCATCGAGGTCCGCAGGCTGCCCCGGCTCGGCGTGGGCGGCCCGGCCGTCGCCGACCTCACCCACCTGGTGGCCGAACTCCTGGAGAACGCCACGGTGTTCTCGCCCCCGCACACCGCCGTCCAGGTGCACGGCGAGCGAGTGGCCAACGGCTTCACCCTGGAGATCCACGACCGGGGCCTGGGCATGACGCCCGAAGCGCTCCTCGACGCCAATCTGCGCCTCGCGGAGACCCCCGAGTTCGAGCTCTCCGACACCGACCGGCTCGGCCTTTTCGTGGTCAGCCGGCTCGCCCAGCGGCAGAACGTCCGCGTCTCGCTCCAGCCCTCCCCGTACGGCGGCACCACCGCCGTCGTCTTCATCCCGGCCGCCCTGCTCACCGACGCGCCGGACACCAACGGCACCGGCTTCCGCCTCGACCGCAAGGCCGCGGCCCAGGGCGACGCGGCCGGACGCCGTGAGCGGGACGCCGGCCCCCGCGTACTCTCCCCGCTCCCGCTGGGCGCCCCCGACCGCGCCCTGCTCGACGGCCCCGTGGAACTGGAGGCTCCGGTGGACCCGTTGGAGCTGGACGCCCCGAACGGCGTGGGCGAGCGCGACGCCGTACGCGGGGGCTTCCTCGGCGCGGCCCGCGCGTTCCCGGGCGAGCGCCGTCAGCACCAGCAGACGGCCGACGAGGGCGCGCCCGCCCACGCCTCCGGCCCCGTGCCGCTGCCCCGGCGCCGTCCGCCCGCGCCGACGCTGGTCAGCGACCACGGCCGCCGGGTCGACGACCAGCCGGGCCGCGACCACCCCTCGCCGGCGGCGGAGCCGTTCCGGGCCGCCGGTCCTGGCCTGGAGCGGCGGCGGGCCGACGCGCTGCGCGCCAGCGGGCTCGTCCCCGCCCCGGCGCCCGAGCCGCTGCGGCGGCCCGCCCCCGCCCCCGGCCGCGAGAGCGCCGACGGCGCCGCCGCGCAGGGTGCCCTGCCCCGCCGGGTCCGCCAGGCCAGCCTCGCCCCGCAGCTCAAGGAGACCTCCGCCCGGCCCGCGGACCGCACCGGGCCGGACGGCCCGGGCGCTCAGCCGCAGCCCGAGCGCGACGCCGAGGAAGTGCGCGACCGTATGGCGTCGATGCAGCGCGGCTGGCAGCGCGGGCGCCGGCACAACGCGATGACCAGCGCAGAGACCACAGCCGACGGGCCCGACCAGGCCCTCGGCGACGTACGACGCAACACATCGGAGGGGGACGGTCGATGACCGCACCGAAGTCCGCAGCACACGACGTCATGGGGAAGGGCGCCGGGGAACTCAACTGGTTGCTGGACGAGCTGGTCGACCGGGTCGGCGCCATCCGCAAGGCGCTCGTCCTGTCCAGTGACGGCCTGCCCACCGGCACGTCGGGAGACCTGACGCGGGAGGACGGCGAACACCTGGCCGCCGTCGCCTCCGGCTTCCACAGCCTCGCCAAGGGCGTCGGGCGCCACTTCGACGTGGGCGGCGTTCGCCAGACCGTCGTGGAGCTCGACGACGCCTTCCTGTTCGTGACGGCCGCGGGGGACGGCAGCTGTCTGGCCGTCCTGGCCGACGCCGAGGCCGACGTCGGCCAGGTGGCGTACGAGATGACCCTGATGGTCAAGCGGGTCGGGGCCCACCTCACCACGGCACCACGGACCGGCCTGCCCACCGCAGGGTGAGCGCGACGGTATGAGTGACGCAGACCAGCGGGCGCCGGCCGGCGGCCCGCAGCAGCCGGACCGGGTGCCGCGGCAGTCGCCGCCCCGGCAGCACCACTGGTTCGACGACGACGCCGGACCGGTGGTGCGGCCGTACGCGATGACCCGCGGCCGCACCAGCAGCGTCGGCCAGCACCGGCTCGACCTGATCGCGGTGGTGGTGCCCGAACCGGCCGCCGACGACCCGGGGCGGGACCACTCGCTCTCGCCCGAACACGTCGAGATCGTCGAACGCTGCGTCGGCACCCCGCAGTCCATCGCCGAACTCGCCGCCGGACTCGACCTTCCCGTCGGCGTGGTCCGCGTCCTGGTGGGCGATCTCGTCCAGGACCAGCTGGTGCACGTCTCCCGACCCGTTCCGCCGGCCGAGCTGCCGGACGAGTCCCTTCTCCGCGAGGTGATCAATGGCCTTCGGGCGCTCTAGCCGCAGGAAGCGGCCCGTCGAACCGGTGACCCTGAAGATCCTGGTGGCGGGCGGCTTCGGCGTCGGCAAGACCACGCTGGTGGGCGCGGTCAGCGAGATCCGGCCGCTGCGCACCGAGGAGCGGCTCAGCGAGGCCGGGCGGCCCGTCGACGACGTGGCGGGGGTGGAGACCAAGAGCACCACCACCGTCGCGATGGACTTCGGGCGCATCACGCTCCGCGAGGACCTGGTGCTCTACCTCTTCGGCACGCCCGGCCAGGACCGCTTCTGGTTCCTCTGGGACGAGCTGGCGCAGGGAGCCCTGGGCGCGGTGGTCCTCGCGGACACCCGCCGCCTGGAGGACTCCTTCGCGGCGATCGACTACTTCGAACGCCGCGGGCTGCCCTTCACGGTGGCCGTCAACTGCTTCGACGAGGCCGCCCGCTACCCCGCCGACGCGGTGCGCTCCGCACTCGACCTCGACCCCGAGGTGCCGCTGATGATGACGGACGCGCGCGACCGCGAGGCCGTCAAGGACGTCCTGGTCGCGGTCGTGGAGCACGCGATGGTCCTCTCCGAGCGCCGCCGCCGCACGGTCTCGGTCTGACGCGCGCGCGTCCCGGACGCGTGGACACGGCCCGTACCCCCGCCGACCGGGGTACGGGCCGTGCGCTGTGAGGGAGCGGCCGCGGCCCCGGAGCCCGGGCGGCTAGGGCGCGCCCTCCTCGTGCCAGCCCAGGCTCCGCTCCACCGCCTTGCGCCACCTGCCGTACTCGCGCTCGCGCGCCCCGGCCTCCATGGCGGGCCGCCACTCCACGTCCTGGCGCCAGTGCGCCTTGAGTTCGTCGAGGCCCGCCCACACCCCGGTGGCGAGCCCGGCGGCGTAGGCCGCGCCCAGACAGGTCGTCTCGGAGACCTTCGGCCGGATCACCGGCACGCCGAGGACGTCCGCCTGGTGCTGCATCAGGAGCCCGTTGACGGTCATGCCGCCGTCGACCTTGAGCGAGGTGATCCGCACGCCGGAGTCCTGGTACATCGCGTCCACCACCTCGCGCGTCTGCCAGCTGGTGGCCTCCAGGACCGCCCGGGCCAGATGCGCCTTGGTGACGTACCGGGTCAGCCCGGTGACGACACCGCGCGCGTCCGAGCGCCAGTAGGGCGCGAACAGGCCGGAGAAGGCGGGGACGATGTAGGCGCCGCCGTTGTCCTCGACGCTCGCGGCGAGCGTCTCGATCTCCGCGGCGGTGCGGATGAGGCCGAGCTGGTCGCGGAACCACTGGACCAGGGCGCCGGTGACGGCGATCGAGCCCTCCAGGCAGTAGACCGGCGCCTGCTCACCGATCTTGTAGCCGACGGTGGTGATCAGGCCGTTCTTGGACGGAACGGGGCGGCTGCCGGTGTTGAGCAGCAGGAAACTCCCGGTCCCGTACGTGTTCTTGGCCGTGCCGGTGTCGTAGCAGGCCTGTCCGAAGACCGCCGCCTGCTGGTCGCCGAGCGCGGCGGCCACCGGCACACCGGCCAGCCGCCCGACCGCCGTCCCGTACACCTCCGCCGAGGACCGGATCTCCGGAAGGATCGCCTCCGGTAGGTTCATCGCGGCCAGGATCGCGGGGTCCCATTGGAGGGTCTCCAGGTTCATCAGCATGGTCCGCGAGGCGTTGGTGACATCGGTGACGTGCACCCCGCCGTCCGTGCCCCCGGTCAGGTTCCAGATCAGCCAGGAGTCGATGGTCCCGAACGCGATCTCGCCGCGCTCGGCACGGGCGCGCAGTCCGGGTACGTCGTCGAGCAGCCAGGCCGCCTTGGGGCCGGAGAAGTAGCTCGCCAGCGGCAGTCCCGTGGCGTCCCGGAAGCGGTCCTGGCCGTGCTCGGCGCCGAGCCGGGCGCAGAGTGCGGAGGTGCGGGTGTCCTGCCAGACGACGGCGTTGTGCACCGGCTTGCCGGTCGCCCGGTCCCAGAGCACCGTCGTCTCGCGCTGGTTGGTGATGCCCAGCGCGCTCAGCTCGTCGGCGCGCATCCCGGCCTTGGCCAGCGCTCCCGCGACCACCGCCTGCACCTTGGACCAGATCTCGGTGGCGTCGTGCTCGACCCAGCCGGGCCTGGGGAAGATCTGGCGGTGCTCGCGCTGGTCCACGGCGACGACGGCGCCGCTCCGGTCGAAGATGATGCAGCGGCTGGAGGTGGTGCCCTGGTCGATGGCTGCGACGAACTTCTCCGTCATGGCTACCCCTAGGTCTGGAGGCTGCGCGGGCCGGGATCGCGGGCCGGTCCGACCGGGGTACGGCCCCGGCCCCGGTGCAGGGTGGGCGCTGTGCGTGGCTGCGGGGCCGGGGACGAGGGCCCGCCGGCCTCCGCCCGGCGTGCGTGACGAGCGTGCCCGTCCGGCGGAATCGCCCCGTGGGGGAGCGGCCCGGCGGTCGCGTACGGGGCACGCGGCCGGGGGCCGGGGAACGGCGACGCCGGGAGACAACGGGAAGTGTTCACCGGCCGTGACGGACCGTCAAGGTTGCCGGCAGCACCGGTCGGCGGGGGTACGCGGCGGCCCGCGGCCCGGAGTTCAGCGCACCGCGATCACCGACGAGCCGTGCCCGAACAGGCCCTGGTTCGCGGTCATCCCCACCCGCGCCCCGGTGATCTGCCGCTCTCCCGCCGTGCCGCGCAACTGCCAGGTCAGCTCGCAGACCTGGGCGATCGCCTGGGCGGGCACCGCCTCGCCGAACGAGGCGAGACCGCCGCTCGCGTTGACCGGAACGCGCCCCCCGAGCGCCGTCACGCCTTCCCGTACGAGCTTCGCGCCTTCACCGGCGCCGCACAGCCCCAGATCCTCGTACCACTCCAGCTCCAGCGCCGTCGACAGGTCGTACACCTCCGCCAGCGACAGGTCCTCGGGCCCGATCCCCGCTTCCTCATAGGCGGCCCGCGCGATGGAGGCGCGGAAGGAGTGCGGCGAGGGCTCGCTCCCGAGCGCCGAGTCGGTGGCGATGTCCGGCAGGTCCAGCACGGTGTTGGGGTAGGTGGGCGTGACCGTGGAGACGGCCCGGATCCGGACCGGGTCCGCCACGCCGCGCCCGCGCGCGTAGTCCACCCCGCACAGCACCAGGGCGGCCGCCCCGTCCGAGGTCGCGCAGATGTCGAGCAGCCGCAGCGGATCGGCGACCACGGCCGACCCGGCGACCTCCTCGGCGGTGACCGCCTTGCGGTAGCGCGCGTACGGATTGAGCGCCCCGGCCGCCGCGTTCTTCACCTTCACGCGCGCGAAGTCGTCGACCGTGTCGCCGTACAGAGCCATGCGGCGGCGGGCGTAGAGCCCGAAGTAGGCCGGGTTGGTGGCGCCCAGCACCCGGAAGCGCAGCCAGTCCGGATCGTCGGGCCGGTCGCCGCCCGCGGGCGCGAAGAACCCCTTGGGCGCGGCGTCGGCGCCGACCACGAGGACGACCTCGGCCAGCCCGGAGAGGATCTGCGCCCGGGCGGTGCTCATCGCCTGCGCCCCGGAGGCGCAGGCCGCGTAGACGCTCGTCACGCGCGCGCCCTGCCACCCCAGCGCCCGCGCGAAGGTCGCCCCGGCCACATATCCGGGGTATCCGCCCCGTACGGTCCCGGCGCCCACCACGGACCCCACGGCGGACCAGTCGAGACCGGCGTCGGCGAGCGCGGCCCGGGCAGCGACCGTCCCGTACTCGACGAAGCGGCGCCCCCACTTGCCCCAGGGGTGCATACCGGCCCCGAGGACCGCGATGTCGTGGGCGCCGCTCATGCGCCCGCCTCCACGGGCCGCCAGTGCCAGGTGGTCCAGACGGTGTGGGCGTCCTCGTGGAGCACGCCCGGGACCACCTCGACCTCCCTGCCGACGGCGAGGTCGGCGGTGGTCACCCCCGGTGCGGCTTGCCCCAGGACGACCATCCGCTCGGCCGCCAGCTCCACGGCGACCAGCGTGTACGGCTGCCAGACGGCCTCGGGGTCGAAGAGGTAGGGCGCGGGCGGGCGGTAGCGGCCGTCGGTGTACGACCAGACGCGCCCGCGCCGGGAGAGCGGCACCTCGGTCAACCGGGTGCCGCCGCAGGCGGGGTTGCGGCAGAAGGCGTCCTCGCGGGGGAAGAACACACAGGCGCAGTCGGAGCACCGGGTGCCGAGCAGCCGGAACTCCTGGTCCGGCGCCTGTGTGAACCAGCCCGCCACCACGGGCGTGCGCGTGCGCGTCAAAACCCCTCCACGGTTCGCGGGTCCGTTTCTGACGGAACGTCAGAAGTGTGCCACGGGTGGCCGCGCTCCGGCAGGGGGCGTCGCTCAGCGGTGCCCGGCCACCGAGCGCCACGCCACGGGGAAGTCGAAGTACGTGTCCGGGAACGGCTCCGGCTTGAACGTGTAGTGCCACCACTCCTCGGGGATGCCCACGAACCCGGCGGCCTGGAGGGTGCCCTTCAGGAGTTGGCGGTTGGCGCGCTGGACGCCCTGGATGCGGGGGTCGTCGGTGTGGGACAGGGTGTCGAAGCAGTCGAACCCGGTGCCCATGTCCACGGAGTTGTCGGGGAACCGCTGGTCCTTCGGCGCGAAGCACGGCACGAGCGGCTGCCCCGGGTGGTAGGGCCGCGTCGGACGCGCGGGCAGCCGGACGAGGGTGAGGTCCACCGAACTTCCCCGGCTGTGCCCCGACTTGGCCGCGATGTAGTTGTCCTCGAACAGCCTCGACTTGTCGACAAGCGGATAGAACTCGGTCTTCATTCTCTGATCGTCGAGGTCCTTCGCCCAGTTCACGAAGGTGTCGACGGCCCGCTGCGGCCGGAAGCAGTCGTACACCTTCAGCGAGTAGCCCTGGCGCAGGAGCTTCAGCTGCGCTTGGTGGAGCGCCTGGGCCGCGTGCCGGGTCAGGATGCACACCGGCTGGCGGTAGCCGTCGATCGGCCGCCCCACGAAGTTGTGCGGCGTGATGTAGCGCATCTCCTGGATGATCGTCGGGTCCACGGTGGCCAGCGCCACGAACTCGGCGGGCGCCTTCGGCTCGGGCGTCGCCCGCGCGGTGGACGAGGTGGCGGTCACGGCGAGCAGGGCGGCGGCAGCGGCGACCAGGCCGCGCACGGTTGATCGAATCGTCATGGGCACACCCTTCAGCACACAACACGGCGACGGATAGGCAGAGTTGGGGCAATGTCACACGTTGGCCGAAGACCGTCGGTTACAGTCCGCGCGTGACCGGGACCCCGAAGACCTCGAAGCAGCCCGTGAAGGACTCGCACTGCGCCGCGTGCGGATCGCCCTACCCCTCGGCCTCGGCCGGCTGGCCGCGCCCCTGCGCGGACTGCGGGACCATCACCTACCGCAACCCGCTGCCCGTCGCCGTCGCCCTCCTCCCGGTGACGGACGCGCGCGGCACGGGGCTGGTCGTCATCACCCGCGCCATCGAACCCCACGTCGGCCGCTTCGCGCTGCCCGGCGGTTTCGTCGACGACGGCGAACTGTGGCAGGAGGCCGTCGTCCGCGAGCTGTACGAGGAGACCGGGATCGAGGCCTCCGCCGCCGAAGTCCGGCTCGCCGACGCGCTCAGCACCCCGCACCACGTGCTCCTGTTCGGCCTGCTCCCCACCCGGCCGGCGGCCCTGCTCCCGCCGCCCGCGCCGACGGACGAGACCGCCGGCTGGCAGGTGCTGCACCGCCCGCGCGAGCTGGCGTTCCCGCTGCACACCCGGGTGGTACGGGAGTGGTTCGCGAGGCGCTGACCCGGTCCGGCTCACCCCTCCCCACCCCGCACCCGCACCGCGTATCCCAGCTCCCGGGTCGCCCCCTCGCGCGTGGTCCGCTCGACCACCACCCGGCCGCCCGCCGTCCGCGTGGTGAAGCGCTCCACCACGGCCGCCTCCCACCCGTCTCCCGCGTCCCGTACGACCAGGCCGCCCCCGGTGCGCCCGGCCGCCGGGGCCCACACCTCCAGCTCCACCTCTCCGTCCGTGCCGCGCACGGGAATGACGGAACCGGCCCTGGCCAGCACCGGGATACGGGCCAGGGGCGCGTCCAGGAGCACCTGGCAGGGGCCCTCGTGGGGCTTCTCGGTCGCCGTGTCGTACCAGCGCCCGCGCGGCAGCCGCACGGCCCGCCGGTCCGTGCCCTGCTCGAAGACGGGTGCCACCAGCAGCGCGTCCCCGAGCAGGAAGGCGTCCTCGCAGTCCCGCAGCGCGCGGTCGCCCGGGGCGCCCCACCACAGGGGCCGTGCGTAGGGCGCCCCGGTCAGCCGGGCGAGCTGGGCCAGGGTCATGAAGTACGGGCGCAGCCGCTCCCGTTCGAGGAGCGCCGCGCGCGCGTGTCCGAGCACCTGCGGACCGAACTCCCACGGCTCGCGGCGCCCGGCCCACAGCGCCGAGTGCGTACGGAAGAACGGCAGCCGGGCCGCCAGCTGGAGCCAGCGCAGATACAGCTCGGGCGAGGGGCTGCCGTCGAAGCCGCCGACGTCCGGGCCCGAGTACGGCACCCCGCACAGCCCGAGCCCGAGCACCAGGGCGAGCGAGGCGCGCAGCCCCGGCCAGCCGGTGCTGACGTCGCCCGACCAGGTGCCTCCGTAGCGCTGCATCCCGGCCCAGCCGGAGCGGCTGAACAGGAACGGCCGCTCGTCGGGGCGCAGCCGGCGCAGCCCCTCGTACCCGGCACGGGCCATGGCCAGGCCGTACACGTTGTGGGCCTCGCGGTGGTCGCCGCCCCGGCCGTCCAGCGCGTGCCGCGCCGAGCGGGGCAGGGTCGGATCGCCGAAGGGCGCGAACGACGTCGGCTCGTTCATGTCGTGCCACACCCCGGCGAAGCCCTGGTCGAGCCGCTCCTGGTAGAGCCCGCTCCACCACTCGCGCGCGCGGGGGTCGGTGAAGTCGGGATAGACGCACTCACCCGGCCAGACCACGCCCCGCACCTCGCCGCCGCGCGCGTCCCGCACGAACGCGTCGGCCG
This sequence comes from Streptomyces sp. NPDC043908, assembly GCF_056435525.1. NCBI lineage: Bacteria > Bacillati > Actinomycetota > Actinomycetes > Kitasatosporales > Streptomycetaceae > Streptomyces > Streptomyces sp. NPDC043908. The sequence goes on from NZ_JBWKEI010000005.1 coordinate 435,757, forward strand.
CGAGGCCGCTCTCGTACACCGCGTTGCCGCGCCGCGCCTTCACGGCCGGATCGACGATCGACACCAGCCGCACCCCGTCCTCGGCCAGGTCCCCGGCCAGGCCCGGCAGATCCGGAAACCGCTCGCGGTCGACCGTGAACACCTGGTGGGCGTCGTAGTGGTCGATGTCCAGATGGAGCGCGGACAGGGGCAGCCGGTGCTCCCGGTACCCGGCGACGACCCGCCGCACCTCCGCCTCGCTGCCGAAGCCCCAGCGCGCGTGCTGCGGGCCCAGCGCCCAGGAGGGCGGCAGCGCGGGCGCGCCCGTCAGCGCCGTCCACCCGCGCAGGACGCGCGCGGGGGTGCCCGCCACCACCCAGCAGCGCAGCGGGCCGCCCTCCATGCGCAGCTCGCTGTACCCGGCCCGGTCATGGCCGGAGCCCGCGCCCTCCTCGCCCTCGCGCAGCAGGACCCGGCCGTCCCAGGTGTTGTCGTAGAACGCCAGGTGGGTCCCGGCGTCCGCCACCACCAGCTGCACCGGCATCGTGATGTACAGCGGGTCGTCGCCCGGGGCGAAGCCGCCGCGCGGGTCGGTGTTCCACAGCCGGTACGTCCCGTCGCGCAGCCGGGGGCCGTGCGCGCGCCCGCCGAGCCCGAACACGCGCGCGTCGGCGGCCACTTCGGAGCGCTGCACCCACCGCCCCGGGCCGCCCTCGGCCGGCTCCCACCAGCGCGGCGGCAGCTCGCGGCGCAGCAGCATCCCGCCGGGGGTGCGCACCTCCACGGCCCCGTGCCGAGACACGGCCACCATCACCCGCTCGGAGACCACCCGCCAGCCGCCGTCCGTGTCGGGCTCCAGGACGGCGCGCGCGTCCGGCTCGGGCGCGGGGCCCGCGAGCGCGTAGGACGGCTCGGGTCCTGCCCCGTCCCAGCCCCAGAACACCGCGCCGCCCACCGCCACCCGCACCTCCAGGTCGGAGCGGGCGAACCGCACCACTCCGCCGCCCGGCCGGGGCTCCGCGCCCTGGACCCGACCGGGCACCCGGGCGCGCTCGGGGCCGCGCGCGGGCAGCCCCCACCCGTCCGCGCGGCGCCGGCGCAACGCGGAGCGCACCGCCCGCAACCCCCGCACCGAGCCGAACGCCTTCACCGAGCGCACCAGGTCATCGCCGTCCATGCGGCTCACCCTGCCATCCGGATCATGAGCCGTGTGCTCCGTTCAACTTCCGTTCACCCGTGGTGGCACCACATCGACCGGTGCCTGACTATGGGCGGCACACCCTGGTGCGCAAGACGATCACATGGCATCGTCCCTGTGAGCCCGCCGCATGCGCACACCCCTACGCGTGTGCGCGCGGCACACGCACACCACGCGTACCAGCCCGGGAGCCGACCCATGACCTCACCAGCGAACGCCGCGCCGCAGCCCGCGCCCCTGTGGCAGCCGGGACCCGACCGCATCGCCGGGGCGCGGATCACCGCGTTCCAGACCTGGGCCGCCGAGCGGTACGGCGCTCCCGCCGAGGGCGGTTACGAGGCGCTGCACCGCTGGTCCGTCACCGCACTCGACACCTTCTGGAAGGCCGTCGCCGACTGGTTCGACGTGCGCTTCTCCACCCCGTACGAGACGGTGCTCGCCGACCGGTCGATGCCGGGCGCCCAGTGGTTCCCCGGTGCCACGCTCAACTACGCCGAGCACGCGCTGCGCACCGCCGAGGACCCGGCCCGCGCCGGGGACGCCGCGCTGCTGCACGTCGACGAGACGCACGAGCCGGTCGCCACCAGCTGGGCCGAGCTGCGCCGGCAGGTCGGCTCGCTCGCCGCCGAGCTGCGCGCCCTCGGCGTACGTCCCGGGGACCGCGTCAGCGGCTATCTGCCGAACATCCCGCAGGCCGTCACCGCGCTCCTGGCCACCGCAGCCGTCGGCGCCGTGTGGACCTCCTGCGCCCCCGACTTCGGCGCGCGCAGCGTCCTCGACCGGTTCCAGCAGGTGGAACCCGTCGTCCTGTTCACCGTCGACGGCTACCGCTACGGCGGCAAGGAGCACGACCGGACCGAGGTCGTCGCGGAGCTCCGCCGCGAACTGCCCACCCTGCGCGCCGTCGTCCACATCCCGCTGCTCGGCACTCCTGCCCCCCAAGGAACTCTGGATTGGTCATCGCTCACTGAGAGTGACAACGAGCCGGTCTTCGAGGAAGTTCCCTTCGACCATCCGCTCTGGGTGCTCTACTCCTCCGGCACCACCGGCCTGCCCAAGGCCATCGTCCAGTCCCAGGGCGGCATCCTCCTCGAACACTTCAAGCAGCTCGGCCTCCACTGCGACCTGGGCCCGGAGGACCGGTTCTTCTGGTACACCTCCACCGGCTGGATGATGTGGAACTTCCTCGTCTCCGGCCTGCTGACCGGCACCACGGTCGTCCTGTACGACGGCAGCCCCGGCTACCCGGAGACCGGCGCCCAGTGGGGCGTGGCCGAGCGGACCGGCGCCACCCTCTTCGGCACCTCCGCCGCCTATGTGATGGCCTGCCGCAAGGCGGGCGTGACGCCCTCCCGCGACCACGACCTCTCGCGGGTGAAGTGCGTCGCCACCACCGGCTCACCGCTGCCGCCCGACGGCTTCCGCTGGCTCCACGACGAGGTCCGCGAGGACCTGTGGATCGCCTCGGTCAGCGGCGGCACCGACGTGTGCTCCTGCTTCGCGGGGGCCGTCCCGACGCTCCCCGTGCACATCGGCGAGCTCCAGGCCCCCTGTCTGGGCACCGACCTCCAGGCCTGGGACCCGCAGGGCAAGCCGGTCGTGGGCGAGGTGGGGGAGCTGGTCGTGGTCAACCCGATGCCCTCCATGCCGATCCGCTTCTGGAACGACCCCGACGGCAGCCGCTACCGCGACAGCTACTTCGAGATGTTCCCCGGCGTCTGGCGCCACGGCGACTGGATCACCCTCACCGACCACGGCTCGGTGGTCATCCACGGCCGCTCCGACTCCACCCTGAACCGCCAGGGCGTCCGGATGGGCTCCGCCGACATCTACGAAGTCGTCGAACGCCTCCCGGAGATCCGCGAATCCCTGGTCATCGGCCTGGAGGAGCCGGACGGCGGCTACTGGATGCCGCTCTTCGTCCACCTCGCGGAGGGCGCCGTCCTGGACGACGCCCTCCGTACGAAGGTCAAGCAGGCCATCCGCGAGCAGCTCTCGCCGCGCCATGTGCCGGACGAGATCATCGAAGCCCCCGGCGTGCCGCACACACTGACGGGCAAGCGCATCGAAGTGCCGGTCAAGCGCCTGCTCCAGGGCACCCCGCTGGAGAAGGCGGTCAACCCGGGCTCGGTCGACAACCTGGAGTTGCTGCGCTTCTACGAGGCGGTCGCCCGCAAGCGCGCCTGAAGGGGCGGGGGGGGGGGGGGGGGGGGGGGGGGGGGGGGGGGGGGGGGGGGGGGGGGGGGGGGGGAGGTGCGGAGCGCTGCTTCTCTGTGTTTTTTTCTTTTTCACCTCTCCA
>NZ_JBWKEI010000005.1:439242-445924 GCF_056435525.1 Streptomyces sp. NPDC043908
GATGGTTGCCGGAGCCGAAAGAGGGACCCCACAACAAGCACAACCGGGACCGCCCCCCCCCCCCCCCCCCCCCCCCCCCCCCCCCCCCCCCCCCCGCCCCTCACCCCACCGGCTTCCGCCCGTCATCCTCCGTACGTGGCCTCGGACTCGCCCAGCACCTCGGCGAAGTCCGAAGCCAGCCGGACCGCCTCCGCCGGTTCCAGGCCCGCCGAGGTGATCCGGACGCCCGGCCCCGAGGTGATCCGGAACCGCGCCCCCGCGGCCACCCACCACCCGCGCGAGCGCAGCCCGTTCACCACCGCCGACTCGTCCCGCACCGGCACCCACAGGTTCATCCCGCTCGCCCCGTGCGCGGGGATCCCGCGCCGCTCCAGCTCGTCCGTCAGGGCGCGCCGCCGCTCCCCGTACGCGTCACGCGCGCGATGGACGAGTTCCCCCGCCATCCGGTCGGTGAGCAGCCCGAGCACCGTGCCCTGGAGCAGATGGCTGACCCAGCCGGAGGTCAGCAGCAGCCGGCCGTCGTGCCGCGCCAGCGTCGCCGGGTCGCAGGCGGCGGCCGCCCACCGCAGGTCCGTACCCAGGTACTTCGTCACCGTCCGCACATGCGCCCAGCGCGCCAGACGCCCGCCTTCGGTCAGGGTGTGCAGGGGCGCCCCGGCGATCTCCGCAGCGTGGTCGTTCTCGATCACCAGCACCTCGGGCGCCCCGCGCAGCACCTCCACCAGTTCGTCCCGGCGCCGCCGCGAGAAGCAGCCGCCGTACGGGTTCTGCGCGCGCGGGCTGCACACCACGGCCCGTGCCCCGGCCCGCAGAGCCTCCCGCAGCGGTTCGGGCCGCATCCCCTCGTCGTCCACCGCGACCGGGACCGTACGCAGCCCCATCACCTGCACCAGGTCGAGCAGATGGTGGTAGCCGGGGTCCTCCATGGCCACCGCGTCGCCGGGCCGCAGCTCGGTGGTGAGCAGACGGGCGACGCAGTCCAGGGCCCCGTGGGCGAAGGTCACCGACTCGGCCGGCACGCCGTCGGCACCCAGCCACTCCTGGACGCGCTCTTCGAGCAGCGGCAGCCGGGGCGTCGAGCGGTGGGACCGCGCGCCCGCCGTCATCCGCACCGGTGCGGGCAGTTCGGGCAGGAAGGCGGGGTCGGGGTGGCCGCCCGCGAGGTCCCGCAGCCCCTCGGGCACCTTCGGCGGGCGACGCGAGGCGACCGACGGCGCGGCCGCGACCACGGTCCCGCCCCGCCCGTGCGTGACCACGACACCGCGCCCGCGCAGGTCCTTGTACGCCGTCGCCACCGTGCCGGGGCTGACGCCCAGGTCCTCCGCGAGCCGGCGGACCGGAGGAAGCGTGTCGCCGGGCGCCAGGGCGCCCTCGGCGACGGCCCGTTCGACGGAAGCGGCAATCCCCTTGGCCGAGGTACCGCCGATCGCATATTGTGCTGCCACGTACTGAACTATGTACCAATACATAATTCACGTCAAGGGGGGCAGTGACACTGCGCAGCCGACGAGCCGCACCGTGGGAACGAGTCCCGGGAGGCCGCGACGGCCGACTGATGCTCTGGGTCGCCTTCGTCGACCGGACCGGAAGCGGCCTGTGGGCCGCCGTCTCCGTCCTGTACTTCACCTACGTGGCGGGGCTCTCGGTCGCCCAGGTCGGCACCCTGGTCGCCCTCGCCGGCGCCGTCGGCATCGCCGGCGCGCCCCTCGGAGGCCGCCTCGCCGACCGGCTGCCCCTCACCCGCGTGCTCATCGTCTTCCAGATCCTGCGCGCGCTCGCCTCGGCCGCCCTGCTCACCACCGACAGCTACGCGCTCCTGCTGGTCTACTCGGCCGTCGGCAGCTTCGGCGACCGCTCCGCCAACGTGCTGACCAAGCTGTACGCGGCCCGCGTCGCCGGTCCCGACCGCGTCCGCTACCAGGCCGTCAGCCGCACCCTGGCCAACGCGGGATGGGCCGTCGGAGGCCTCGCCGCGGCAGCCGCCCTCGCGCTCGCCACCACGGCCGCCTACCAGTGGCTCCTCGCCGGGGACGCCCTCTCCTTCGTCGGCGCCGCCCTGGTCACCGCCCGCTGCGCCGAACCACCCTCGCCCTCGCGCACGGTCACCACCTCCAAGGAACCCGCCCCCGCCGCGCGACCGGGCAACCCCTGGAAGGACCGCGCCTACCTCGCCTACGTGGCGACCGAGGCCGTCCTCTTCATGGACGACGCCGTCTTCAAAGTCGGCATCCCCCTCTGGGCCGTCTCCGCCACGGACGCGCCCCACGGCCTCGTACCGCTCCTCATGGTGCTCAACAACGTGATGGTGGTGGGCCTCCAGGTCCCCCTGGCGCGCTTCGGCGCCACCACCCGAGCGGCACACCGCCTGCTGCTCCCGCTCGCCGCGGTCTTCGCCGCCGCGGGCGTCGCCATGGCCGCCTCGGCGGTCCACGGCGCCGTCGTGGCGAGCGTCTGCCTGACCGTCTCGGCCGCCGCGTTCACCCTCGCCGAGATGATCCACGCCACCGTCTCGTGGGAACTCTCCCTCGCACTGGCCCCCGGACAGGCCCAGGGCGCCTACCTCGGCGTGCACGGACTCGCCCAGTCCGCACAGCGCAGCGCGGGACCGCTCGCCGTCACCGCGGCCATCGCGACCGGCCCCATAGGCTGGACCGCCTTCGGCGCCGCCATCGCCCTGACCTGCTGTGTTCAGCACCGACTCGTCCGGGACCGGTTGCCGCGACCGGCGTTGTCAGTGCCCCCGGTTACGGTGAGTGAGCACTGATCGACAGCGCTCAGGGGGAAACATGGCGCACATCCGCAACTCCAGGAAATCCGCCGGCTCCACGACCGGCACCCGCTCAACCCGCTCACCCCGCGGCAGCCGGCCCGGACACAAAGCCCGGGCCCTGCGGCGCACCCTGCGCAGGGAGATGCCCAGCACGGTGGGCCTGCTGGCCGACGCGTACGACTTCGAGGCGATGACGCGGTACCGGACCTTCGCCTTCGACGACCACACGGCCTACCTCCACCAGGTCGAGGCCCTGCTCCGCTCCTTCGCGGCCCAGGGCCTGCACACCACGGTCGCCCTCTTCGACCCCGAGGAGTTCAGCGAGTTCTGCACGGCCACCGGCATCGACCCCGACACCCCCGACAGCCGCAGCCGCTTCACCGCCGAGATCGCGGCAGCGGGCACCCGCGTCCCCTACCAGGGCCAGCCCATCGACAGCCTGGTGCCCGAGCTCATCAACAGGGCGGTCCGCCAGGCGACCTGGGACTACGCGACCCTGCTCCTGGCCGACCTGGGGGAGTGCGCCCAATGCGGCCAGGACATCGGCCGCTCCGCCTTCGAACGCGCCTCGACGATCCTCACGCGCCTCATCGAAGCGGCAGGACCCGGCCTGCACCACCTGGTGTGCAGCGTCCAGGCAGAGCGGGAACAGCTCATCGCCGTGCTCCACGCCGAAGGCCGCGACGGCGAGCCGGCCGCGCTCGACGAGACGGACGTCGCCGAGTTCGTCACCGTCCTCGCCGCGGGGATCGCCCAGCACAGTCCGGGAGGCCTGGTGCTGCGGACGACGGCGGCGGACGCACCCGACCGCGTTCACGGCTGGCGCCTGCACGAGGGCGCCCTGCACCCCCTCACCGCCGGAGAGGTCTTCAGCGCGTACTGCACGGACGCCGACACCGGAGACCCGGTGGCACCCGAACCAGGAGTGGACTACCGGGCGGGATTCCCGTTCGACCAGCCCACCACCGACCACTGAGGACCGCCGACCAGTGAGGACCACTGACCACAGAGGAAGGGGGACGGGAGACCGAGGAGGAATACGGAAGGGGGCTTCCCGTCGCTCACCGACGGGAAGCCCCCTCCACTCACATACATCCGGCCGCCGCGCGCCGAGGCGGCGGCAGCCGGACCCGGGTCACTCCCCGGACAGCACCGCCTGCGCGGCCACCCGGGCGTCCTCGGCCGAGTCCGCGGCACGGGCCGCTGCCGCCGCGCGCTCGCACTGGGCGAGCGTGTACTTCGCCAGCGTCGCGCGCACATACGGAATGGACGCGGCACCCATCGACAGGCTGGTCACACCCAGACCGGTGAGCACGCACGCGAGCAGCGGATCGGAGGCCGCCTCACCACACACACCACAGCTCTTGCCCTCGGCACGGGCCGCCTCGGCGGACAGCGCGACCAGGTCGAGCAGCGCCGGCTGCCACGGGTCCTGGAGCCGCGAGACCGCACCGACCTGCCGGTCGGCCGCGAACGTGTACTGGGCCAGGTCGTTGGTGCCCAGCGACAGGAACTCGACCTCCTGGAGGATCGAGCGCGCGCGGAGCGCGGCGGAGGGGATCTCCACCATCGCGCCGAACTTCGCCCGCAGCCCGGCCTCCCGGCACGCGTCCGCGAACGCCTTGGCGTCCGTACGGTCCGCGACCATCGGCGCCATGACCTCCAGGTACACCGGAAGCCCCTCGGCGGCCCTGGCCAGTGCCGTCAGCTGCGTCCGCAGTACGTCGGGGTGGTCCAGGAGCGAGCGCAGACCCCGCACGCCGAGCGCCGGGTTCGGCTCGTCGGCGGGCGTCAGGAAGTCGAGCGGCTTGTCGGCGCCCGCGTCCAGCACACGCACGACCACCCGGCCCTCGGGGAACGCCTCCAGGACCTTGCGGTACGCCTCGACCTGCTTCTCCTCCGACGGCGCCTTCGCGGAGTCGTCGAGGAAGAGGAACTCGGTACGGAACAGCCCGACACCCTCGGCGCCCGCCTCCACGGCCGCCGGAACGTCGGCGGGACCGCCGACATTGGCGAGCAGCGGCACCTTGTGCCCGTCCGAGGTGGCCCCCGGACCGGAGGACGCGGCCAGCGCGGCCCGGCGCTCGGCGGCGGCGCGCTCCAGCTCGGCGCGCTTGTCCTCGCTCGGGTCGACGAAGATCTCACCGGTGCTGCCGTCGACCGCGATCAGCGTGCCCTCGGCCAGCTCACCGGCGCCCGGCAGCGCCACGATCGCGGGGACACCCAGCGCCCGCGCCAGAATCGCGCTGTGGCTGGTCGGCCCGCCCTCCTCGGTCACGAAGCCGAGCACGAGCGCCGGGTCGAGCAGCGCGGTGTCGGCGGGAGCGAGGTCACGCGCGATCAGTACGTACGGCTCGTCGCTGTCCGGGACGCCCGGCATCGGGACGCCCAGCAGGCGCGCCACGATGCGGTTGCGCACGTCGTCGAGGTCGGCCACCCGACCGGCCATGTACTCACCCGCGCCCGCGAGGAGCTCGCGGTAGTGCGAGAACGCGTCGTACACGGCACGCTCGGCGGTGCTGCCGACGGCGATGCGACGGTCGACGTCGGCGATCAGCTCGGGGTCCTGGGCGATCAGGGCCTGGGCCTCCAGCACGGCCTGCGCCTCACCGCCCGCCAGGTTGCCGCGCGCGTTCAGGTCGGCCGCCACGGCCTCCACGGCCTTGCGGGCACGCCCCTGCTCGCGCTCCGCCTCCTCCGCGGGGATCTGCTTGGCCGGCGGCTCCAGGACCGCGGTACCCATGTGCCGGACCTGGCCGATCGCCACACCGTGGCTCACGCCGACGCCTCGCAGCGTTGTCTCCATTTCACCGTCTCCGATTGGTGCGGCGGTCTCCGCCACCGCGGTGGATGTCCGACCCGCCGTCTCCACGACGGCGGCGTCACGACGAGGGGCCGAACTACTTCCAGCTGAACAGGGCGTCGCCGGCCTTCACTTCACCGCTTTCGACCAGCGCGGAGAGGGACTCGGCCGTGGCCTCCAGCGCCACGACGGGGCACACCGGGGACTTTCCGGCCTCCTCCACGGCGGCCGGGTTCCAGCGCACGACGGCCTGCCCGCGCTCCACGGTGTCGCCCTTGTTGACCAGCAGCTCGAATCCCTCGCCGTTGAGCTGGACGGTGTCGATACCGAGGTGCGTCAGCACACCGTGGCCCTGGTCGTCCACGACGACGAAGGCGTGCGGGTGCAGGGAGACGATGACACCGTCGACGGGGGAAACCGCCTCCGAGGGCTCTCGCACGGGGTCGATGGCGGTACCGGGGCCCACCATTGCGCCGGAGAACACCGGATCGGGCACTGCCGCGAGTCCGATGGCACGCCCGGCGAGCGGGGACGTCACGGTGGTCATGGATGGCCTCCCAGGGGGTGGGGCTTCTTCGCGTCACCGCCACTACCTGCTGGGTGACGGCATACTTTTCAGAAGGGTAAGTCATAAGAAGTCCGGGTTCGCCTGGTATGACTCCAGGGTCGGGCTTCCCCGACGGAGACTACTGGACTAGACCGGTGCGGTAGTGGACTAGACCATAGACCCCCGAGGACTCCGGGGCCGATTTGCCCCGACCGCGCCGGGGCCTGTACTGTCCTAAGTCCCGCCTGACCGCACCGTGTGAACTTCACGTGAATGGGTCGGGACGGGCAGGCTCCTTCACTTGCTGATCTTGATCCGCACCTCGCTCTGCCACGTCGGTACATCCGTGCGTCGCAAAACGGAGTGGCCGGAGAGACAGAAAAGCACTGATAGAGTCGGAGTCGCCGGAAAGGGAAAGCGCGAAAGCGAATACCTGGAAAGCACCGAGGAAATCGGATCGGAAAACGGTCTGATAGAGTCGGAAACGAAGGAAGCGCCCGGAGGGCCCGGAAACGGGAACGAAGGAAGCGTCCGTACCTTGAGAACTCAACAGCGTGCCAAA
>NZ_JBWKEI010000006.1:0-111738 GCF_056435525.1 Streptomyces sp. NPDC043908
GCGGGGGGGGGGGGGGGGGGAGGGGGGGGGAGGGGGGGGGCGGGGGGGTTCGCTGGGGGGGGGGAGGGGGAGGGGGGGGGGGGGGGGGTGCCCCCCCCCCCCCCCCCCCCACCGCATCCCACGGGGGACCTTCATGCCCACGGCCCGTGAGCGGCTCGCCGACGCCCGCCTGTACCTCTGCACGGACGCGCGCAGGCGCCAGGGCGACCTGCCCGCCTTCCTGGACGCGGTGCTCTCCTCGGGCGTGGACATCGTCCAGCTGCGGGACAAGGGCATGGAGGCCGCCGAGGAGCTGGAGCACCTCGCCGTCTTCGCCGACGCCTGCCGCCGGCACGGCAAGCTGCTCTCGGTCAACGACCGGGCCGACGTGGCGCACGCCATCGGCGCGGACGTGCTGCACCTGGGCCAGGGCGACCTGCCGGTCCCGGCCGCCCGGGCGATCCTGGGCGACGAGGTCCTGATCGGTCGCTCCACGCACGCCGACGCGGAGGCCTTCGCGGCGGCCGTCGAGCCGGGCGTGGACTACTTCTGCACGGGCCCCTGCTGGCCCACCCCCACCAAGCCCGGCCGCCACGCCCCGGGCCTGGACCTGGTGCGCTACACGGCCTCGCTCGCCACCGAGCGCCCCTGGTTCGCCATCGGCGGCATCGACGCCGCCAACCTCGACGAGGTGCTCGACGCGGGCGCCGAGCGGATCGTGGTGGTCCGCGCGATCACCGAGGCCGACGACCCCGCCGAGGCCACGGCGAAGCTCGCCGGGCGCATACGTGAACGGCTGGTGGGCCGCTAGCGGCCGATTGTCCGAGGGATGGACAAGAGTCCGACCATACGGACAATTTACCCCGGTCTTGTTGGGGGACCGCCAGGCCCTGGCTAACCTGCCGTTATGGCCCTTGGCACTGCTTCCACCAGGACGGACCACGCACGCACCGTGCGCGAGATGCTCGCGACCGGTGAGACGACGTACTCGTTCGAGTTCTGGGCGCCCAAGACCGAGAAGGGCGAGCGCAACCTCTGGAACGCGCTGCGCCGGGTGGAGGCGGTGGCCCCGAGCTTCGTCTCCGTGACCTACGGAGCGGGCGGCTCCACCCGCTCCGGCACCGTCAAGGCCACCGAGCAGATCGCCGCCGACTCCACGCTGACCCCGGTCGCCCACCTCACGGCCGTCGGGCACTCGGTCGCGGAGCTGCGCAACATGATCGGCCAATACGCGGACGCCGGGATCCGCAACATCCTCGCGGTCCGGGGCGACCCGCCCGGCGACCCGATGGGCGAATGGGTCAAGCACCCCGAGGGCGTCACCTACGCGGCGGACCTGGTCCGCCTCATCAAGGAGTCGGGCGACTTCTGCGTCGGCGTCGCGGCCTTCCCGGAGATGCACCCGCGCTCCACCGCATGGGACACCGACGTACGGCACTTCGTCGACAAGTGCCGGGCCGGCGCGGACTACGCCATCACGCAGATGTTCTTCCGGCCCGAGAGCTATCTGCGGCTGCGCGACAAGGCCGCGGCGGCGGGCTGCACGACCCCGATCATCCCCGAGGTCATGCCGGTGACCAGCGTGAAGCAGCTGGAACGGCTGCCCCAGCTCAGCAACGCCGAGTTCCCGCCCGAGCTGAAAGAGCGGATCCTCGCCGTCAAGGACGATCCGGCCGCTGTACGCTCCATTGGCATCGAGTTCGCCACGGAGTTCTGCGCGCGGCTGCTCGCCGATGGCGTACCCGGGTTGCACTTCATTACCCTCAACAACTCCACGGCGACACTCGAGATCTACGAGAATCTGGGTCTGCACCAGCAGCCCTGATCAGTCGCATCTAGCGTACCGGCCGACCGCCCCGGCAAGGGGGGCGGCGGCCGCCTGGAGAGGGGCGTACATGGGCTGGGCGGTCCTCTACATCGCGTTCGGCGTCGTCGCGCTCTGGCTGCTCGGCGAAGTGCTCCTTCAGTACAAGGCGCGGCTGCGCTGGCGGCTGCTGGCCTTCGCGGGCTTCATGGGCGTGGTCCTGGGCGTGCTCCTGCCGTCGGTCTTCGTGATCATCCTGGGCGCGCTGGCCTTCGCGGTCGGCCAGACCTGCGTGACGCTCTCATTCCGCCGGGGCTTCTCCACGGGGTGGGCGGTCGGCGGCAGGCCGGGCGCCAGCCGCCGTCGCCGCGCGGGTGGCACGGCCCCGCTGAACGACCCGGTGCTCCAGGTCTCCGACGTCCGGTACGAGGACGGCGAGAGCAGTGCCCCGCAGGGCGCACCGGCGGCCGAGGAGGCCGACCTCGCGGGCGCCGCCCGGGAGGCCGTCTACGAGCCGCAGCCGCTGCCCGACGACACCGGCCAGTACGGCGTCTACAGCGAGAGCGCCCCCGCCGGCGGCCAGCAGCAGTACGCCGGGTTCGACACCGGACAGCAGCAGTTCGCCGACCCCTACGCGGGCCAGTACGACTACGGCACGGACACCGGTCAGCAGAGCTACGCCGCGTACTCCGACCCGTACATCGGCAGCGGCACCACTCAGGGCTACGGCAGCTACGACAGCTATGCCGCGCCCCAGCAGGCCTACGCCGACCCCTACGCCCAGAGCTACGGCATGGACACCCCGCCCGGCGGGGTCTGGGTGCCGCAGCAGCGCGACAACGAGCCCCAGCCGTACGCCGAGGAGCAGCCCGCGCCGTACCCGTACAGCGGGGAGTACGGCAACGGGACGGGCGGCGGCACCGGATCCGGTTACCTCAACGAACAGCAGCCGTACCGCTATTGAGTGATCGCCGCCGCGGCCCGGCGGCCCGTCCGGCCGTGGCGCTCACTGGGAGCCGCGGAAGTCGTCGCCCTCCACGATCAGACCGCTGACCAGCGCCCCGGACATCCCGGCATGCGCCAGCCCGCCACCGGGGTGGGCCCAGCCGCCCGCCAGATACAGGCCCGGCAGAGCGGTGCGGTTGCCCGGGTGCAGCCGGGTGGCACCGGCCCCGGCCAGCGAGGGCGCGGGGACCGAACCGCCCTCGGCGCCGGTCTCGGTTTCGGTGTCCGCGGGCGTGCGCACCACCCGCCACAGGACGCGCTCGCCCAGCCCCGGCACCGCCGCCCCGGCGGCCTGGACCAGCGTGTCCGCGTACCGCTCGCGGGTCTGTTCGTCGGTCCAGTCGACCTGGCCCTGCGCGGGCACGGTCGCGGTCAGCGTGACGGCTTCGTGGGCGTCGTCCGGGCGGGTGGACGGGTCGTCGGGGCGCAGCACCGTGACCGTCGGCGGTATCGCCGGGCGGCCGGCGGTGAAGACCGCCTCCGCCTCGGCGGCCGGGTCGGGGGAGTGGACGACCGTGCGGTGCACCGCGTCGGCCGGGCGCCCGCCGCGCAGGGCGAGCAGCACCGTGAACCGCCCGGGGGCCGGGCCGGCCGCCGGACGCACCTCGCCGTCCCCCCACGGCTCGCGCCCGCGCAGCGGGCCCGCACCCGGGCGCGGCTGGGCGGCGAGGACCACGTGGTCCGCCTCCGCCACCTCGCCCGACGCCAGCTCCACGCCCGCCGCGCGGCCGTCCTTCTCGGCGATCCCGGTGACCTCGGCGTCGAAGACGAAGGCGACCCGCCGCTTCAGGCACCGCTCGTACACCGCCCGCGCCAGCTCCCGCATACCGCCGCGCACATACCAACTGCCGAAGGTCTGTTCCAGGTAGGGCAGCAGGGCGGCGCTCGCCGGGGCCGTGCGCGGGTCCAGGCCCTCCGCCAGGGCGTAGCTCGTCAGGAGCGCCGCCAGACGGGCGTCGCCCAGCTCCCAGGCGCCGACCTCCGCCAGGGTGGACGCCTGGCGGGGGGAGCGCAGGAGGCGGCGCTGTCGGAGCGCCGGATACGGGTCGCGGGCCAGGACCTGCCAGTCGGCCCAGAGCGGCTCCTCCAGGAGCGGGCGGCGCGAGCGGTCCCAGGCGTCCCGCGCGCGCCCCAGGAAGTCGCCCCACTTCTCGCCCGCCCCCGCGCCGAGCGCTCCGTCCAGCGCCGAGACGACGCCCGCGCGCGAGGCGTTGGGCAGCGAGACGTCCGTGCCGTCGGCGAAGAGGTGGCGGGCGGCGGGGTCGGTGGGCGTGAGCGCGACGCGGTCCTCCAGCGGCTCCTTGCCGGTCTTGAGGAACAGGTCGCGGTAGACCGCGGGCAGGCGCAGCAGACCGGGGCCGGTGTCGAACACGAACCCGTCCCGCTCGACCCTGCCCAGCGCCCCGCCGTACGTCGAAGCGCGCTCGTACACCGTCACCCGGTGGCCTGCCACGGCCAGCCGGGCGGCAGCCGCCATGGCGCCCATCCCGGCGCCGATCACCGCAATCCGTGCCATGCCAGGGACTTTATCGGCCGCCACTGACAACGCCGCCGCCCGGGCCGGGCGGCCTCACCGGGGCGGCCCCGCCTCCCGGGCCGCGGCCAGCCGCCGCTCCTCGCGGAGCTGGGCGCGACGCCGCCGGAAGCGGCGGATCCGGCTCCAGAGGAAGGCCAGTATCGCCACGCCCAGCAGGAGCAGGGTGCCCGCGATCACGGCCGCGGCGACCGGGTGGAAGAGCGCGAAACTGATGATCGCGGCGACGCCTAGGTCCTCGGCGGTGCTCAGCGCGATGTTGCTGAAGGGCTCCGGCGAGGTGTTCACCGCCATCCGCGTCCCGGCCTTCACCAGATGGCTCGTCAGCGCCGTCGACCCGCCGATCGCGCCCGCCGCCAGATCCGGCAGCGACCCGCTCTGCCCGGCCAGCAGCGCGCCCACCACGGCCCCCGCCACCGGCCGGATCACCGTGTGCACGGAGTCCCAGACCGAGTCGACGTACGGGATCTTGTCCGCGACGGCCTCGCAGAGGAAGAGCACCCCCGCGACGATCAGGACGTCGGGGCGCTGGAGCGCGTCGGGCACCTCGTCGGTGACCCCGGTCGCGCCGAAGACGCCGAGCAGCAGGACCACCGCGTACGCGTTGATTCCGCTGGCCCAGCCGCTGGTGAACACCAGGGGGAGTACGGACACGGACGTGATCGTAACCAGTTCCGGCTTTCCCGGGCTGGGGTTGAGCACACACGCCTGAGTATCCGTACTCAGGAGAGGAGATGAGTAGTTGCGCGGATGGGGTCCCACCTGCGCGGACGGAAGAGTGGAGGACACGGAAGGGGCAGACGCGCCCGTACCGCCGACACGGGGCGGCGGAACGAGCGCGGCTCCCCCGACCGAACGGGGCACGGGGGGTACGGGGGTACTGAAGTGCCCAGAGCGACGTACGGGGGACGTGTTCCGAAGGAAATACGCCGGTGCGGCGAGGCCCAGGGGGGATCGGGGCCTCGCCGCACCGGTGTGTCCACGCGCGCGTGGCGGCGCTCAGCGTCCGCTGACCCTCCCGTGCAGCAGCCGCGACAGCGCCGCGTGCACCTCGTCGAGGGAGCGCTCGCTCTGGAAGGCCTGCCAGTCGAGCGCCGCCACCAGCACCATCCCGACCAGCGCGGCCGCCGTGAGCGGGATGTCGATCTCCTCGCTCAGCTCGCCCTCCGCCACGGCCTCGCGCAGCACCGTCTCGACGACGGCGACCGCCTCCCGGCGCACCACCATCAAGGTGGACTGCCAGGCACGGTTGGTGCGCCACAGCTCCGCCACGTACAGCTGCGTGAAGGCCGGATAGCGGTGGATGAACTCCAGCCCGGCCCGGATCATGGCGTCCAGCGCCTCGACCCTGCTGCCACCGCGCGCGTGGGTGACGTCGGCGGCCTCCTGGAGGGAGGCGGTGAGCAGCCCCACCCCGTGCCGCAGCAGCTCCTCGAACAGCTCGGTCTTGCTCTTGAAGTTGTAGTAGACGGTGCCCTTGGCGACACCGGCCCGCTCCGCGATCTCGTCGACGGTGGTCGCCGAGAACCCCTGCTCGGCGATGAGCGTCACCGCCGCCTCGTAGAGCTTCTGCCGGGTCGCCTGCCGTCTGGTGCTGGACTCCATGCGGTCGATTCTCACAGGTCCGGCGCCCCTAGAGGCTCAGCTCGGGGTGGAGCCGGTCCAGCGTCCAGACCTGCTTCCGCCTCGCCGACAGCGCGGTCAGCGCCAGCGCGCCCACGGTGAACGCCACCAGCACCGCGCACCCCTGCCACACCGGTCCGAGCCCGCCTCCGGTGATGAGCCTGCGCAGCCCCTCGACCACGTAACTCATCGGCAGGTACGGGTGGATCGCGTTGAAGAACGCCGGGCTGGTCTGCACCGGGTAGGTGCCGCCCGCCGAGGTCAGCTGGAGCATCAGCAGCGCCAGCACCAGGATGCGTCCGGCCGCCCCGAAGCGGGCGTTGAGCCACTGCACGATCGCCGCGAAACAGCACGAGACGAGCGTCAGGAACCCGATGGTGCCCGCGGCGCGTTGCATCTCCAGGCCGAGTCCGTAGTGCAGCACCGTCATCAGCGCGCCCACCTGGAGCACCCCGACCGCAGCCACCGGCAGCCAGC
This sequence comes from Streptomyces sp. NPDC043908, assembly GCF_056435525.1. Lineage (NCBI taxonomy): Bacteria > Bacillati > Actinomycetota > Actinomycetes > Kitasatosporales > Streptomycetaceae > Streptomyces > Streptomyces sp. NPDC043908. Next base: position 6,423 of record NZ_JBWKEI010000006.1, read on the forward strand.
CCGCCAGCGCGATCCGCCACGCCGGGGCGCCGGTCGCGAGCGCCCGCCGGTTGAGCGGCTGGATCAGCATGTAGGCGACCATCGCGCCCACCCACAGGGAGAGCGGGATGAAGTACGGGGCGAAGCCGGTGCCGTAGTTGGGCGCCTTGTGCAGCGCCTGCGAGGCGAGCCTGACCGGGTCGGCCATCACCTCGGTGCGCTTGTCGCGGTCCTGCTTGTCGTAGTCGGGGATCTTGCCGACGCCGTCGTGGAGTCCGCCCGCGAGCTGCGCGGAGCCGTCGGAGAGCTTGAGCAGGCCGCCGTCGAGGGTGCCCGCGCCCTTCTTGAGCTTGCCGACGCCGCTGTCCAGGTCGGTGGCGCCGGTCCTGGCCGCGGTCAGACCGGAGTGCAGGGTGCCGGCGCCCTTGGCGACCTGCTTGGCGCCCTTGTTGAGGGCGTTGATGTCCCCCACGGCCTTGTCGAGGTCCTTGGCGAGCGTCGGCGCGTTCTTGGCGACCCGGCGCGCCTGCTTCTGGAGCTCCACGAGGTTCTTGTCGAGCGTCTTGAAGTCGCTGTTCTGGTCCTGTACGACCCTGTTGAGGTCCTCGGCGAGGGTGGCCGCGGTCGCCGCCGCCTTCTTGGCGCGCTTGAGCTCGGGGCAGCCGGGGCCGGGCGTCGCGGACGACCGGCAGAGCTTGGCGTACACCGTGTCGAGGTCGTCGGAGGCCTTGCGGGCGCCGGTCGCGGCGGCGGGCGCCGCCTTGATCACGGCGGCCAGGTTGTCGCGCACCGGCCCCACCGTGTCGTCGACCAGCCGGGCCGTGTCCTCGATGGCCTTGGCGTTCTCCTTCAGGAAGGGACGCGCCTCGTCCGCCGCCGTGTTGACCTTGTTGGCCAGGGTCTGGGTGCCGGCCGCGACCTTGCGGGCGCCGGTCTCCAGCTCCGCGGAGCCGCTGTCGAGCTTCTTGATGCCGCCCGCCAGCTTGCCGCTGCCCGCCTTGGCGTCGCCCAGGCCGTCCGCGAGGTCCTTGGAGCCCTTCTTCGCCTTGCCCAGGCCCCCCTTGAGGTCGGCGGCGCCCTTGGCGGCCTTCTCGGTCTGGTCGTGCAGGTCGGAGAAGGAGATGAAGATCTTGTCCAGGAAGGAGCGCGAGGCCTTGGCGGAGGCCGCCGAGCGCACCTCGGAGAAGACCGTGCGGGAGATGGACCCCACGATGTAGTTGTTGGCGTCGTTGGTGCGCACCTGGAGGGCGCCCGTCTCGGGGGAGTCGCCGGAGCTCGACGCGATCCGCTCGCTGAAGTCCGCGGGCATGGTGAGCGACAGGTAGTACGTGCCGTCCTCGACGCCCTTGCGCGCCTCCTCGCCGCTGACCTCGTGCCAGTCGAACGTCTTGCTGTCGTGCAGCCCCTCGGCTATGCCGTCGCCCGCGGTGATCTTCTGGCCGCCGGCGGTCGCGCCCTTGTCCTCGTTGACCAGCGCCACCGGCACCCGGTCGAGCCGTCCGTACGGATCCCAGAACGACCACAGGTAGAGCGCCCCGTACAGCAGCGGCAGCAGCAGGAGCGCGACCAGCGCGGCCCGCGGCAGCTTCCCCCTGCCGAACCGCCTCAGCTCAAGCGCGGCCAGTCGTGGCGAACGCATCCCCCGCCCCCTCCTCGTCCTTCTCGTCCCCGTCCTGCCCGTCCTTGCCGTCCCGCTGGTCCTGCTGCTCCCGCGTGGTCCCCACCGCCAGGTCAGCCTCCTCGGGGGCCTGGCTGCAGACGGCGAGCACCGTCGTCCCGGCGTCGGCCGTGGACCGCAGCAGCGCCCATGCCTCGGCGCGCTCGACGTCGGAGAGCTTCAGGTCGGTGTCGTCGACGCCGAGCAGCCTCGGCCGTCCCATCAGCCCCAGCGCCACGGACAGGCGCAGCGCTTCCAGCCGCTCCAGATCGCGTACGTAGGTGCGCTCGCCCTTCGGCAGGGTGGCGAGGTCGAGGCGCGCGGCCTTCAGCGCCTCGTCGACCGTGGCCCTGGCCCGGGTGCGGCGTTCGGCGGGTGTGCGCAGCAGAGCGCGCAGGGAACCGTCGAAGCGGTGCTGGAGCAGCGCCCGTTCGCGCAGGTGCTCGGCGACGGTCAGGGCGGGGTCGAGGTCGTTCACCCCCGGGACCGGGCCCAGGGCGCTGAACCGGCGGACGGCGGCCATCCTGCGCGGCAGCCGCTCGCCGCCGACCTCGGCGTGGCCCTCGGTGGGTTTCATCCGGCCGGTGAGAGCCAGAAGCAGACAGGTACGCCCGGAGCCGGATGGGCCCTCGATGGCGACGAGCGAACCGGGTGCGGCCTCCAGCCGCACGTTCCGGAAGGCCCAGCCGCGCGGCCCCTTGAGCCCGAAGTCCTCGGCGGTGACGCCTGCCCCGTGCGGGCTGTCCACGTTCCCCCCATTCGTTGGCTGACGCATTCTTTGAACTGACTGGTCAGTACAAAAGTAACCCCGAACCCGCGTACGAGGCAAAGAGGCAGGTCACGGGCGGGGAAGGGCGGGGTAGGGGTCTGGGGAGGTCCAGCGGAGGGCTCGCCGACGGCCGATTGTCAGTGGGGGCCCTCACGATGGACACATACGGCCACAGCGCCGTCACGACGACAGGAGGTTCGTCATGGCCAGCCATCGCGCGGCAGCCGCCCATCGGCCCCGCCCCCTCGGCCCTGCCCCCTCACTGAACGGTCCCGCGAGCGACATCCACCCCGTGCTGCGCAGGGGTGGCGCGCCACCCGCCGCCCTCGACCTGCTCGCCCAGGCCCGCAGCGGTCTGGACGAGGCCGCCGTGCTCGACACCCCCAACGAGCGGTACGCGACGGCGCACCTGGCCGCGCTGCGCACCGCCGCCGCCGTCCTCGCCGCCCGCGGCCGGCCCGAGACCGGGCCGCGTCGGCGGCAGCGGATCCGAAGCGCCTGGGAGGTGCTGCCGGAGATAGCGCCCGAACTGACCGAGTGGAGCGCGCTGTTCGCCTCCGGCGCCACCCGCCGGGCGCGCGCCGAGGCGGGCATCCAGGGCGCGGCCACCGTCCGCGACGCCGACGACCTCATCCGTGACGCGGCGATGTTCCTGCGGCTGGTCGAGCGCCTGCTCGTCCTCCAGCCCGCGCTGCCCCAGCCGAGGACCCGGGAGCCGGACGCGGGGTGAGGGGGCGGTGGCGCGGGCCCGGAGGTGCGGTGACGCAGGCGGCGGGGCGCGGTGAGGTGCGGGGATGAGCGGGGGCGGGCCGCCGAGGCAATAGGGTGGTCGGGCCTTCACCGTTCTTTGCCCCGCCGTCCCGCGGCGGCGCCGCGCCGAGGAGTCAACTGCCGTGCCGGACCCCATGCGCCCCCGCGCCTCTCTCCGTACCGCCGTGGTCTGGGACGTCCTCGAAGACGCCCTCGACCGCCGGGTCAAGGCGACCGGGCGCGAGGCGCTGGACGTCCTGGACACCGGCGGCGGCTCGGGCAACTTCGCGGTGCCCGTCGCCCGCCTCGGCCACCGCGTCACCGTGGTCGACCCCAGCCCCAACGCGCTGTTCGCGCTGGAGCGCCGGGCCGCCGAGGCCGAGGTGGCCGACCGGGTCCGCGGTGTGCAGGGCGATGTGCTCGGCCTCTTCGACGTGGTCGAGCGCGGCGGCTACGACGCGGTGCTGTGCCACGGCGTCCTGGAGTACGTGGAGGACCCGGCCGAGGGCGTACGCAACGCGGTGGACGCGCTGCGCGCCGAGGGAGCGCTGAGCCTGCTCGCCGCCGGCCTCGGGGGCGCGGTGCTCGCCCGCGCGCTCGCCGGGCACTTCACCGAGGCCCGCCGCGCCCTGGACGACCCGGCCGGGCGCTGGGGCGACGGCGACCCGGTGCCGCGGCGGTTCACCGCCGAGCAGCTCACCGAGCTGGTCGCGGCGACCGGGGTCGAGGTCGGCGCGGTGCACGGCGTACGGGTCTTCGCGGACCTGGTGCCCGGGGTGCTGGTGGACACCGAGCCGGGGGCGTTCGACGCCCTGCTCAAGCTGGAGGCGGCGGCGGCCGAGCTGCCCGCGTTCCACTCCGTGGCGACGCAGTTGCACGTCCTGGGCGAGAAGCGCGCCTGACCCGGCGTCCGCCGCGCGCGTGCCCCGCGCATGCCCCCGGTGTGCCCGGGCGTTCATCCGGCGTCCGCCCGTCCGGTGGCGTCCGTTCGGCTGCCCGGACCGCCGCCCGGACGGACGCGGCGCGGGCCGCCGGTGTGCGGCCGGTCCCACGCCCGGGCGTCCCCGCGCTGATCAGCGAAGCTGTCCCGGACGGAGTAGCGGCATGGAGTACGCCACAGGCCCCCCGATCGGCGGCTTCGCCCCGTATGATCGGGGTACATGGTCCGGCATGGCGGGTCGTTCGATGGGGAATCCACTCCCCACCGGGCGGGCCGCCGTGGCGGCTCGGATTGGCGAATTGGCGTAGAGGGCGGGTTTCACGGGGGCGATTCCCTGCCTATCCTGAAGGGGCCGCATCCGGTCGCCCCCCGCGACCGACGAGTAGGAGGACTCCGTGCCGCTCTCGGAGCACGAGCAGCGCATGCTCGAGCAGATGGAGCGAGCGCTGTACGCCGAAGATCCCAAGTTCGCGACAGCGCTTGAGGGAAGCGGGCTGCGTACGTACACCCGACGACGGGTCTACCAGGCGGTCGCTGGCTTTTTGGTGGGTATCGCGCTCCTCATGATTGGTATCGGGCAGGGGATCTGGATCAGTGTGGTCGGGTTCCTCATCATGCTCGGCTGCGCCGTGCTCGCGGTCACCGGTTGGCGCAAGGCGCCACGGCGTGGCGAACAGCCGGTGGGCGGCGGTGTGGCGGCGCGGCCCGCGGCGCGCACCCGTGCCCCGAAGCGGTCCGTGATGGACCGCATCGAGCAGCGCTGGCAGCGGCGCCGCGACGAGGGCGGTCGCTAGGCGGGGCTGTGCTTGAACGTGGCTGAGGGGCGATCACCGATGCGGTGGTCGTCCCTCGGCGGTTATTCGCTCGGCCTGCGGCCTTGCTCGTCCTCAAGCGCCGGACGGGCTGATTGATCGCGCCCTCGGGGGGTGCCGCCGCCGTCCCGCCCTGCGGGCCGTCGCCTCGGCCTGCGGCCTCACTCGTCCTCAAGCGCCGGACGGGCTGATTGATCGCGCCCTCCCGGGGTGCCGCCGCCGTCCCGCCGTGCAGGTCGTCGCCTCGGCCTGCGGCCTCACTCGTCCTCAAGCGCCGGACGGGCTGATTGATCGCGCCCTCGGGGGGTGCCTCCGCCGTCCCGCCCTGCGGGCCGTCGCCTCGGCCTGCGGCCTTGCTCGTCCTCAAGCGCCGGACGGGCTGATTGATCGCGCCCTCCCGGGGTGCCTCCGCCGTCCCGCCGTGCAGGTCGTCGCCTCGGCCTGCGGCCTTGCTCGTCCTCAAGCGCCGGACGGGCTGGATCTGTGTCCGCCCGGTCTTGAAAGGTCGGCCCGGTGCGGGCCGGGCGGGAGACGAGGGCCGTTGGGCCGGGGTACCGCTGTCGGGCACGTAGGAGCGACGGTCGGCGCCGGGGAAGCGGCGCCGGCCTGCGGGAGCGGTTGGTCCCGGCCCGGCGTGCTTCCCTCGGCCCCCGCCTCACCCCCTCACGCCGATCCCCTCGTCGGTCTCCGCCACACCGTCCTCAGTACCGTCCTCCGCAGCGTGCCCAGACGGGTCGCCGTCCCGGACGTCAGGGACTGCCACTTCGCCGTTGCCGTCCAGGCCAGGCGGGCCGCCGAGCGTGGGGCCAGGTTCGCTCGGAGGCGGGGCAGGAGCGGGAGGGAGGTCCGCAGGCCCGTGCGGATGTCCTGGGCTGCCTCCGGGAGGCCCGTGGGGGGCCGGGGGGTCGGGGCGTACAGGACCTGTTCCACCGCGCTCGCCGCGCGGTGCGCCGACTCCGCCGCCGGGCCCTCGAGGCCGCCCAGCCGCACCATGCGCGCCGCTGCCTTGCGCGGGGTCAGGGAGTCGTCGGGGACGATGCCGTGGTCCCAGGCCGTGTCGATGACCTCCCGCCACACCGTCAGCGTGGCGGTGACCGGATCGGCCTCCGGGCGCGCGGCCCTGGCCAGTCGCCGGGAGCGGACCCGTACCCGCCACAGCCACGGCAGCAGCGGCAGCGCCAGCGCCGCGAGCACGCCCAGGGCGACGGCGGCCACCGTGGCCGCGGGGGTTCCGCCGTCGTCGCCGTCCAGGGGAGCCGCCGGGGCCACCTCGCCGCACTCGTTCTGCTTGCGCAGCTGCGCCGGGCAGGAGGAGGACGGCGTCGGCGCCGCGGAGGGCCGCGCCGAGGGGCCCTCGGAGGGCTTCACCGGGTTGCTGGGGGCACCCGACGGGGTGTCGGGGCGGGTGTAGTCGGGGGCCGAACCGCGCGAGGGGGTCGGCTCGAACCGGGTCCAGCCCACACCCTCGAAGTACAGCTCGGGCCACGCGTGCGCGTCCCGCAGCCCCACCGACATCGTCCCGTCCGAACGCGGCTCGCCGGGTGTGAAGCCCACCGCCACCCGGGCCGGTATGCCCAGGGTCCGGGCCATCGCGGCCATCGTGAAGGAGAAGTGGACGCAGAAGCCCTGCTTGTCCTTGAGGAAGCGGGCGATCGCCTCCGTACCACTGCCGGACTCGACCTGGGTGTCGTACGTGAACCCGCCCTTCACCGCGAACCAGTCCTGGAGCAGCACGGCCCGCTGGTAGTCCGTGGTGGCGGCTCTGGTGATCCTGCGGGCCGTCGTGCCGACGATGCGCGGCAGGGTCTGGGGGACCTTCGTGTACTCCCGCGCCAGCGCCGCGGGCGCGGGCTGCGCGGCGGCCAGCTGGTCCGCCGTCGGGCGCACCTGGAGGCTGCTGACCTGGTACTGGGCGCCCTGGGTGGTCTGGCCCCGGTCGCCCACCAGGGTCCGGCCGACCGGCTCGAAGCGCCAGTGCCCGCCGATGTCGACCTTGGTCGCCGGATAGGGCATCGGCAGCCAGTTCTGGGTGTACCAGCCGGCCGCCGACACGCTCGTGCGGATCTCGGCGGTGCCGATCGACGGGCTCAGCCCCTCGGGCTGCGGCAGCACGTCCGGCACGTCCTTGATCTTGCGCTCGGAGGACTTCCAGGACGCCCCGTCGAACTGGTCCAGGGCCACGATCCGCAGATACAGGTCCTGGGTGTCCTGCGCGTTGGTGCGGTAGCGCAGGACCTCGCGGTCCTCGGGCTGGTTGAGGCTGTTCTGGAGCGAGACCAGCGGGTTGACCGCGGAGATCGTGCCGCCTCCGCCGCCCTCGCCGCTGCCGCCCCCGCTCCCGCCGAGCAGGCCGGAGCCCATCGCGGGCAGCGCGGCCGGGATCACCAGGGAGATGCCCAGGGCGAGCGCCCCGATCCGGCGGCCGGTACGCACCGGTGCCAGCGGGCCGCTGTCCGCCTCGAACGGCGTCTGCGGCCGGTCGGACCGGGCCGCCCCGCCGAACATCCGCCCCCACTGGGAGAGCCGGTCGCGGCCCTCGGCGAGCAGGAGCAGCAGATACCCGGCGGCCGCCAGCAGGAACCACAGCCAGCTCGCCCCGCCGTTCGACAGGCCCGCGGCCACCGAGTACAGCGCGAGCAGCGGCAGCCCGGCCGGGGCGGCGCTGCGGAACGTCACGGCGAGCGCGTCCACCACCAGCCCGATCGCCAGCGTGCCGCCCACCACCATCAGCCGGATGCCGTCGGTGGCGGGCGCCGGGATCGTGTACCGGCTGACGTCGTCGGCTCCCTGCTGGAGCAGCGCGGAGAGATGCTCCAGGGCGTCCGGCCCCGGCAGCAGCCCGACCAGCGCCTGCTCCCGCGCGAACACCGCGGTCAGCAGCACGAGCGTCACCACCGCCTGCACCAGCACCGTCAACGGCCGCGCCAGCGGCACCCGGCGGGCGAGCGCGCCCACCCCGGCCTGGAGGGCGAGCAGGAACGCCGCCTGCACGATCCAGGTCGCCCGGTCGACGAGCGGCAGCATGGAGCACGACGTCATCACTGTGGCGGCGAAGGCGCACAGCGCCAGCCGTCCGCGCCCGCTCATGACCACGCCCCTGACATTCCCGGTATCCCCGATGTTCCCGACGGCCACGGGGTGCCGCCCGAAGCGGCCCCCGTGCCCGTCCGTTCCTGACCCGCCTGGCGCCACAGGTGCGCGAGGGAGGCGCCCGGCGGCACGGCCAGCGCCGTCCACCCGGCCTCGCGCAGCAGCCGCAGCGTCCGCTCGGCCGGGCCGAAACCCCCGGGCGGCGGCGAGCCGTGCGTCCACAGATCGCTGTCCAGGACGAACGCGACCGCGGCGCCGCTGCGCCGCCTCATCTTCGCCGCGACCGCGCCCTGTTCCTCGTCGAGGTCCCCGAAGAACCCGACGAGCAGCCCTTCGTTGCCCCCGCGCAGCACGTCGTACGCGGGTGAGAGGCCGGCGCCGTCGGAGTGGTCCACGACCGCGAGGGTGTCCATCATCAGCCCCGCCGCGTCCGAGGAGTCCTGGCCGGCTCCGGCGAACCCGCTCTCGCCCTCGCCCGGCACCGAGCTTCCGGTGTCGGTCAGCAGCCGCACCGAGTAGCCGCGCTCCAGCATGTGCACCAGCGCCGAGGCCGCACCCGAGACCGCCCATTCGAAGGCGGAGTCGGGGCCTGCGCCCGCGTACGCCAGGTCACGGGTGTCCAGGAGCACCGTGCACCTGGCCCGCTGCGGCTGCTCCTCGCGGCGCACCATCAGCTCGCCGTAGCGCGCGGTGGAGCGCCAGTGGACCCGGCGCAGGTCGTCGCCGTGCCGGTACAGCCGGGGGATCACGTCGTCCTCGCCGGCCAGTGCCAGCGAGCGGTGCCGGCCGTCGCCGTACCCGGCGGCCTCGCCGGACAGACGCACCGGCGGCAGGGGTTCGGTGCGCGGTATCACCGTGAGGGTGTCGAAGGCGCTGAACGCGCGCGTGAGTTCGCACATCCCGAACGGGTCGGTGAGGCGCAGCTGGAGCGGGCCGAGCGGATAGCGTCCGCGCAGATCCGAGCGGACCCGGTAGGACACCTCGCGCTTGCCGCCCGCCTCCACCCGGTCCAGGACGAAGCGGGGGCGCGGTCCCAGCACGTACGGCACCCGGTCCTGGAGCATGAGCAGGCCCGTGGGCAGCCGGGAGACGTTGTCGACGCGCAGGTGCACCCGGGCCTCGGCGCCCGCGGGCACGCGCGCGGGGGCCAGCCGCCGGCTGCCCGCTACGCGGTAGCGCGTGCGGTACAGGACGGTCGTGCAGACCAGGGGCAGCACGGCGAGCAGCAGCCCGACCCGCAGCAGATCCTCCTGGCCCAGGACGTACGCGCAGATCGCGGCGGCGATCCCGGCGGCCAGGAACGAGCGGCCGCGGGTGGTCAGTCCGGACAGGGCCGCCCGGGCCCCGCCCTTCTCGGTGTCCTCCGCCCCCGCCCCCGCCGGGGGAGCCCCGGCCGCCATCACAGCCGCCGGGTGCCGGGCTGCTGCTGGCCGTAGAGCGGGCCGCCGGCCTGCGGCACGGGGGTGTGCTGGAGGATCTCCAGGACGACCTGCTCGGCGGTGCGGCGGTTCAACTGGGCCTGGGCGGTGGGCAGCAGCCGGTGCGCGAGGACGGCGACGGCGAGCGCCTGGACGTCGTCGGGCAGCGCGTACTCCCGGCCGCTCAGGGCGGCGGTGGCCTTGGCGGCGCGCAGCAGGTGGAGCGTGGCGCGCGGCGAGGCGCCGAGTCTGAGGTCGGGGTGGTTGCGGGTGGCCCCGACGAGCTGCACCGCGTACCTCCGCACGGCGTCGGCCACGTGGACCTTGCGGACCGCGTCGACGAGCTTGACGATGTCGTGCGCGTGCGCCACGGGCTGGAGGTCGTCGAGGGGGGAGACCGCGCCGTGCACGTCGAGCATCTGGAGCTCGGCCTCGGCCGACGGGTAGCCGATCGAGACGCGGGCCATGAAGCGGTCGCGCTGGGCCTCGGGCAGCGGGTAGGTGCCCTCCATCTCGACCGGGTTCTGGGTGGCCACCACCATGAAGGGGCTGGGCAGTTCGTAGGTCTGCCCGTCGATGGTGACCTGGCGCTCCTCCATGGACTCCAGGAGCGCCGACTGGGTCTTGGGGGAGGCGCGGTTGATCTCGTCGCCGATGACGATCTGCGCGAAGATCGCGCCGGGCTTGAACTCGAAGTCCCGCCGCTGCTGGTCGTAGATGGACACACCGGTGATGTCCGAGGGCAGCAGGTCCGGCGTGAACTGGATGCGCCGCACCGAGCAGTCGATGGACTTGGCCAGCGCCTTGGCCAGCATGGTCTTGCCCACGCCCGGGACGTCCTCGATCAGGAGGTGCCCCTCGGCGAGCAGTACGGTCAGCGAGAGCCGTACGACCTCGGGCTTGCCCTCGATCACACCCTCCACCGACCTGCGGACGCGCTCCGCAGTGGCGGTCAGATCTGTGAGGCTCGCTCGCTCGTCATAGGTCGTCACCCGGCCCTCCTCGGCCCTTCCCCCCGCTCGGAAAGCGGGGGGTTACCCCAGTTGCCTGCGGGCCGGCGCACTGGAAACGGAACGGCCCACTTCGAAATAGGGACACCGCGTCCGAGACGTTCGGACGGATGCCACCCCCGCATTCTTGTTGCCGTCGCCGCGTCGTGTCACTCGCCTGTGGATAACTGGAGGGGATATGTCGGGGGTTGCCGTGTTTTTGTCCCCGAAGGGACCCCGAAGAGTCGCCGAAGAGACTCCGAAGCGACGCGGAATCGAGTCCGAACCGCCCCGGCCGGACAGCCGGCGGACAGCAGGCGGGGCAGTCGTTCCGGCCGTCGGCCGGGCCCTCGCTAGGCGGCCGGGTCGATCTCGCGCAGCAGGCCGGTGGTGACGTCGAAGACGAATCCGCGCACGTCGTCGACGTGCGGCAGGAACGGCGAGGTGCGGACGCGCTGCATGGACTGGCGTACGTCCTGGTCGACGTCGCGGAAGGACTCCACCGCCCAGGCGGGGCGCTGGCCGACCTCGTCCTCCAGCTCGTGGCGGAAGTCCTCGGTGAGCGACTCCAGGCCGCAGCCGGTGTGGTGGACGAGCATGACGCTGCGGGTGCCGAGCGCCCGCTGGCTTATGGTCAGCGACCGGATGACGTCGTCGGTGACCACGCCCCCGGCGTTGCGGATGGTGTGGCAGTCGCCGAGTTCCAGGCCGAGGGCCGCGTGGAGGTCGAGGCGGGCGTCCATGCAGGCCACCACGGCGACGCGCAGGACCGGACGGGCGTCCATACCCGGATCGTCGAACGCTTGTGCGTACTTGCGGTTCGCGTCGACCAGCCGGTCGGTGACGGTTCCCCCGTCACCGACCGCCGGGCGGGGGCGGACGGGGGGCTCTGCGGGGAGGTGCGCAGGAGTCGACATGTCTATGACGTTAGTCGCCGTAGATCGTCCGGTCGCGCGGTGAGGACGGAAAAATCCCGTCAACTCGGTCCGTTGTGAGGTAACCCACAAGCGTGGTAATCGGTCACCCGTGCGGGTGAAAAGCGCACCCCGCGACGCGCTGGGCCGTTGATTGACCGACAGGACCGGTGGACTAAAGTGACGCGAAGTGGGAGGGGTGACACACTCCGGCCCGCTTGCGGGGACAGATTCCGTATCCGCACTACAGAGCAGTTGCACAGTTTCCCCCCGCGTGCGCGGCGCGCGTACGGCTCGGCCTCCTCCCGCTCGCCGGTCGGCTGACGCCACTTCCCCGGCGCCGGCAGACCTTCCGAGCGGGTGGGGACCCGGCCGTATGCGCAAGGTGCCCGCCGGACCTGAGAGGGCCAAAGTGACAGGGCGCGAAGCGCTTCCCAGCGAGGGCGACGGCGGGCGACGGGAGGAGCGGACCCGGCACGTCCCGGTGATGCTCCAGCGGTGCCTGGACCTGCTGGCCCCGGCCCTGACGCAGCCCGGGGCGGTCGTCGTCGACTGCACCCTGGGCCTCGGCGGGCACAGCGAGGCCCTGCTCACCCGGTTCCCCGAGGCGCGCCTGATCGCCCTCGACCGGGACAAGGAGGCCCTGCGCCTCTCCGGCGAGCGCCTGGCGCCCTACGGGGAGCGCGCGACCCTGGTCCACGCCGTCTACGACGAGCTCCCCGAGGTCCTCGGCAGGCTCGGCGTCCCGCGCGTCCAGGGCATCCTCTTCGACCTCGGCGTCTCCTCGATGCAGCTCGACGAGGCCGACCGCGGCTTCGCCTACGCGCAGGACGCCCCGCTCGACATGCGCATGGACCAGACCACCGGGATGAGCGCCGCCGAGGTCCTCAACACGTACGCGCCGGGCGAACTGGTGCGCATCCTGCGCCAGTACGGCGAGGAGAAGCAGGCCAAGCGGATCGTCTCGGCGATCGTCCGCGAGCGCGAGAAGGAGCCGTTCAGCAACAGCGCGCGGCTCGTCGAGCTGATCCGCGACGCGCTGCCGCAGGCCGCCAAGCGCACCGGCGGCAACCCCGCCAAGCGCACCTTCCAGGCGCTGCGCATCGAGGTCAACGGCGAGCTCTCGGTCCTGGAGCGGGCGATCCCGGCCGCCGTCGCGGCCCTGGACGTGGGCGGGCGGATCGCGGTCCTGTCGTACCACTCGCTGGAGGACCGCCTGGTCAAGCAGGTCTTCGCGGCCGGCGCCGCCACCACGGCCCCGCCGGGCCTGCCGGTGGTGCCCGAGCAGTACCAGCCGCGGCTGAAGCTCCTGACCCGCGGCGCCGAACTGCCCACGGAGGAGGAGGTCGCCGAGAACCGCCGGGCGGCCCCCGCCAGGTTCCGCGGGGCCCAGCGGATCCGGGAGGACGTGCGGTGAGCGCACCGGCCAGGCAGCTGCGGGGGCGGGCCGCCCGGCTCGGCAGGCTGCTGCCCCCCGCGGGCACGGGCAGCCCCGCCCGCACCCCCTTCGTCCTGCTGGTCGTCGTCCTCCTCGGCGGCGGTCTGATCAGCCTGCTGCTGCTGAACTCGGCGCTGAACGAGGGCTCGTTCAAGCTGAGCGAGCTGCGCCGCCAGACCACCGAGCTCACCGACGAGCAGCAGGCCCTCCAGCACGACGTGGACGGCCTCTCCGCCCCCGACGCGCTCTCCCGGCGGGCCACCGAGCTCGGCATGGTCCCCGGCGGCAGCCCCCTGTTCCTCAACCCGGACGGCACGGTCAAGGGCGTGCCCGGCGGCGCCGTCCAGCCCGCTCCGGCGCCCAGCCCCGAGCTGGTCCAGGGCGCGGCCGTGACCGCCCCCGCCCCGTCGCCCGAGACCCCGGCCGCCTCTCCCGCCCCCGGCGCGCAGCCGTCCGGCACCCCCGCGCCGGCCCCGGCGCCCGCGCAGACCCCCTCCGGTACCCCTCCGCGCGCCTCCGCACCCCCGGCGCCCGCCCCCGCGAAGACCTCCCCGACCCCCGGCAGGTGACGCAGTGAGCCCCCAGGAACCGCCGCGCCGCCGGGTGCCAGGACCCGCGCGGCCGCGCCCCCAGGCCCGCCCGGCGCAGCGCCGCCCCAAGCCCCCCGCCCGGATAAGGCTCGGCAGCCCGCGCCCCCGGCTGCGCCTGGTCAGCCTGGGGCTCACCCTGGTCATGATCGCGTTCGTGGTGCGGCTGCTCCAGGTGCAGGCGGTCGACGCCAGCGCGTACTCGGCGAAGGCGGAGAAGAACCGGTACGCCAGCTACGCGCTGCCCGCCGAGCGCGGCGAGATCACCGACCGCGACGGCATCGCCCTGGCCACCAGCGTCGACGCGTACGACATCACCGCCGACCCGTCGATGTTCACCCCGGCCACCAGCAAGGCCCCCGACGCCCCCCAGCAGGCCGCGGCCCTGCTCTCCCCGCTGATCGGCAAGGATCAGGAGGAGATCGCCAAGAAGCTGCGGACGCCCCGCAGCCGCTATGTGGTCCTCGCCCGCCGCCAGACCCCGCAGGTGTGGAACCAGATCAAGGACCTGAAGAAGGTCTTCGCCGAGAAGGCCCGCGCCGACCTGGCCAAGGGCGGCACCGGCGCCAATGTGCTCGGCGGCGTCTTCAACGAGTCCAGCAGCAAGCGCGTCTACCCCAACGGCGACCTCGCCGCCGGGATACTGGGGTACGTCAACGCCGAGGGCCACGGCGGCGGGGGCCTGGAGTCCCAGCTCGACAAGGTCCTGGCCGGCGAGGACGGCAAGATCACCTACGCCCAGTCCGGCGGGCGCCGGGTGCCCACCGCGGGCACCCGCGAGACCCCGGCCGTCCCCGGCTCCGGAGTCGAGCTGACCCTGGACCGGGACATCCAGTGGATGGCCCAGAAGGCCATCACCGACCAGGTCCGCAAGTCCCAGGCCGACCGGGGCTATGTGGTGGTCCAGCGCACCGACACCGGCGAGGTCCTCGCCATGGCCAACGCCCCCGGCTTCGACCCCAACGACCTCTCCCACGCCAACACCTCGGCGCTGGGCAACGCGGCCGTCCAGGACGTGTACGAGCCGGGCTCCACCGCCAAGGTCATGTCCATGGCCGCGGTCCTGGAGGAGAACGCGGCGACCCCGCTGACCCACGTCACCGTCCCCAACCGGCTGCACCGCGGCGACCGGCTCTTCAAGGACGACATCGACCACCCGACCTGGAACCTGACGCTCAACGGCGTCCTCGCCAAGTCCAGCAACATCGGCACGATCCTCGCCGTGGAGCAGCTCGGCAAGACCGACGCCGAGGCCGACCGGGTCCTCTACTCGTATCTGCGCAAGTTCGGCCTCGGCTCGCCCACCGGCCTCGGCTACCCCGGCGAGACCCCCGGCATCCTCGCGCCGCCCCAGAAGTGGTCCACCTCCCAGCAGTACACGATCCGCTTCGGCCAGGGCCTCTCGCTCAGCGCCATGCAGGCCGCCTCGGTGTACTCGACGATCGCCAACGGCGGGGTGCGCGTCGAACCGACGCTGGTCCGCGGCACCAGGGGCCCCGACGGCCGCTTCACCCCGGCCCCGGCGCCCAGGCAGTCCCGGGTGGTCAGCGAGAAGACCGCCAGGACCGTGGCGCAGATGCTGGAGTCGGTCGTCGGCGACGAGGAGGGAACCGGAACCAAGGCCCGCATCCCCGGTTACCGGGTCGCGGGCAAGACCGGTACCGCCAACCGGGTCGACCCCAAGACCGGCCGCTATCACGGCTACACGGCGTCCTTCGCCGGTTTCGCCCCCGCCGACAAGCCCGCGATCACCGTCTACTGCGCCATCCAGAACCCCACCAGGGGCAGCTACTTCGGCGGTCAGATCTGCGGTCCGATCTACAAGCAGGTGATGGAGTTCGCGCTCAAGACGCTTCAGATCCCGCCGACCGGCGCCCAGCCGCCCAAACTGCCCGTCTCCTTCGGCGGCACCGACTGAATCCGGAACCATCGTGACAACCATCACCCCCGGCCCCGGGAACCAGAACCGCGACCACCACGCCCCGCCCCCCTCTTTTGGCGACCCGGCGGGTGCGCCCGGTACGCTCACCGCCGTGCCACACGCTGATCAGTACCGAACCGCCCCGCAGGACGCGCCCGCGCACCAGCCGGGAGCGCCCCGTCCGGACCGGGGCAGCCCGACGCCCCTGAGCGAGCTGGCCGAACGGCTGGGAGCCGAGAGCCCGGGTGCCGGGGAGGTCACGGGCATCACCCACGACTCCCGCGCGGTGCGCCCCGGCGACCTCTACGCGGCCCTGCCCGGCGCCCGCTTCCACGGCGCCGACTTCGCGGCCCAGGCCGCGGGCCTGGGCGCTGCCGCCGTCCTCACCGACCCGGCGGGCGCCGAACGCGCCGCCGCGACCGGCCTGCCGGTCCTGGTCACCGAGGACCCGCGCGGCGCCATGGGCGCCCTGGCCGCCGAGATCTACGGCCACCCCGGCCGCGACCTGCTCCAACTGGGCATCACCGGCACCTCGGGGAAGACCACCACCGCGTACCTCGTCGAGGGCGGGCTGCGCGGGGCCGGGCACCGCACCGGTCTGATCGGCACGGTCGAGACGCGCATCGGCGACGAGCGCCTCAAGTCCGAGCGGACCACCCCCGAGGCCACCGACCTCCAGGCCCTGTTCGCGGTGATGCGCGAGCGCGGGGTGGAGTCGGTCGCCATGGAGGTCTCCAGCCACGCCCTGGTGCTGGGCCGGGTCGACGGCTGCGTCTTCGACGTCGCCGTCTTCAACAACCTCAGCCCGGAGCACATGGAGTTCCACTCCGACATGGAGGACTACTTCCGGGCGAAGGCGCAGCTGTTCACGCGGCGGCGCGCCCGGGTCGGGGTGGTGAACTTCGACGACGAGTACGGCCGCAGGCTGGTGACCGAGTCGGAGATCCCGGTCACCACCTTCTCGGCCGAGGGCCACCCGGACGCCGACTGGCGCGCCGAGGACGTGGACGTGACCCAGGACAGCTCGACCTTCACGGTCGTCGGGCCCAAGGGCGAGCGGATCTCCGCCACCGCCCCGCTGCCCGGCCCGTTCAACGTGGCCAACACCCTCGCCGCGATCGTCACGCTGGCCGTCGCCGGCGTCGACCCGCAGACCGCCGCCGACGGCGTGGCCGCCGTGCCGGGCGTGCCCGGCCGGCTGGAGCGGGTGGACGCGGGACAGCCGTTCCTCGCGGTGGTGGACTACGCGCACAAGACGGACGCCGTCGAATCGGTTCTGCGCTCGCTGCGCAAGGTCACCCGCGGCAAGGTGCACATCGTGCTCGGCTGCGGCGGGGACCGCGACCGCACCAAGCGCGGGCCGATGGGCGCGGCCGCCGCCCGGCTCGCCGACACCGCCGTACTGACCTCGGACAACCCCCGCTCCGAGGACCCGCTCGGGATCCTCGCCGCGATGCTCGCGGGCGCCGCCGAGGTGCCCGCGCACGAGCGCGGTGACGTCCTGGTCGACGCCGACCGGGCCACCGCCATCGCCGCGGCCGTGGCCCGCGCCGAGCCCGGCGACACCGTCCTGGTCGCGGGCAAGGGCCATGAGCAGGGCCAGGACACCCACGGGGTGATCCGCCCCTTCGACGACCGTGTGGTCCTGCGGGCCGCGATCGAACACCGCCAAGCACAGTCAGGGATGAAGCAGTGATCGCCCTCTCCCTCGCCGAGATCGCCGAAATCGTCGGCGGGCAGTCGCACGACATACCGGATCCGTCCGTCCAGGTCACCGGATCCGTGGTCATCGACTCCCGCGCCGTGGCGCCCGGTTCCCTCTTCGCCGCCTTCGCGGGCGAGCGCGTCGACGGCCACGACTACGCGCGCGGGGCGTACGAGGCGGGCGCGGTGGCCGTGCTGGCCACCCGGCCCGTCGGTGTGCCCGCGATCGTCGTCGACGACGTCCAGGGCGCGCTCGGCGCGCTGGCCCGCGAGGTCGTGGGCCGGCTGGGCACCGACGTGGTGGCGCTCACCGGCTCCTCCGGCAAGACCTCCACCAAGGACCTGATCGCGCAGGTGCTCCAGCGGCACGCGCCCACGGTCTACACGCCGGGCTCGCTCAACAACGAGATCGGCCTGCCGCTGACCGCGCTCACCGCCACCTCCGAGACCCGCCACCTGGTCCTGGAGATGGGCGCGCGCGGGATCGGCCACATCCGCTATCTCACCGGTCTGACCCCGCCGCGGATCGGACTCGTCCTCAACGTCGGCTCCGCGCACATCGGCGAGTTCGGCGGCCGGGAGCAGATCGCCCAGGCCAAGGGCGAGCTGGTGGAGGGGCTGCCGGCGGCGGACGAGGGCGGCCGCGCCGTGCTCAACGCCGACGACCCGCTGGTACGGGCCATGGCCTCGCGCACCAAGGCGCGCGTCCTGCTCTTCGGCGAGGCCGAGGAAGCGGACGTACGTGCCGAGAATGTCCGGCTCACAGCGGCCGGACAGCCCTCCTTCAGGCTTCACACACCCTCCGGGTGCAGCGACGTGACCTTGCGCCTGTACGGTGAGCACCACGTGTCGAACGCGCTCGCCGCGGCCGCCGTCGCCCATGAGCTGGGCATGTCCGCAGACGAGATCGCCCGCGCGCTCTCCGAGGCGGGCACCCTCTCCCGCTGGCGTATGGAGGTCACCGAGCGTCCGGACGGTGTGACAGTCGTCAACGACGCCTACAACGCGAACCCCGAGTCCATGCGAGCCGCCCTGCGCGCGCTCGCCGCCATGGGCGAGGCCGCCCGGGCCAGCGGGGGACGTACGTGGGCGGTGCTCGGTCCGATGGCCGAGCTCGGCGACGAATCGCTCGCCGAGCACGACGCGGTCGGACGGCTCGCCGTCCGGCTCAACGTCAGCAAGCTCGTGGCAGTCGGGGACCGGGAAGCGTCCTGGCTGCAACTGGGCGCATATAACGAGGGTTCGTGGGGTGAGGAGTCGGTGCACGTGTCCGACGCACAGGCGGCCGTCGACCTGCTGCGCAGTGAACTGCGCCCGGGTGACGTCGTGCTGGTGAAGGCATCGCGGTCGGTCGGCCTGGAACGGGTGGCACTCGCGCTGCTCGACGGTGGCGTCGAGGGCGAGGTCGCCGCCCGATGAGGCAGATCCTCTTCGCGGGAGCCATCGGTCTCTTCCTGACCCTGGTCGGCACCCCGTTGCTCATCAAGCTGCTCGCCCGCAAGGGCTACGGCCAGTTCATCCGCGACGACGGCCCGCGCGGCCACGCCGGCAAGAAGGGCACGCCCACCATGGGCGGCATCGCCTTCATCCTGGCGACGCTCATCGCGTACGCCGCGACGAAGGTGATCACCAGCGAGGACCCGACCTTCTCGGGTCTGCTGGTGCTCTTCCTGACCGCCGGCATGGGCCTGGTCGGCTTCCTGGACGACTACATCAAGATCGTCAAGCAGCGTTCGCTCGGTCTGCGGGCCAAGGCGAAGATGGCCGGCCAGCTGATCGTCGGTATCGCCTTCGCGGTGCTGTCCCTCCAGTTCGAGGACAAGCGGCACCAGACCCCGGCCTCCACCAAGCTCTCCTTCATCACGGACTTCGGCTGGTCCATCGGGCCCGTCCTGTTCGTGATCTGGGCGCTGTTCATGATTCTCGCCATGTCCAACGGCGTGAACCTGACGGACGGTCTGGACGGCCTGGCCACCGGCGCGTCGGTGATGGTCTTCGGCGCCTACACCTTCATCGGGCTGTGGCAGTTCCAGGAGTCCTGCGCCAACGCGCAGACCCTGACCAACCCCAACGCCTGTTTCGAGGTGCGCGACCCGCTGGACCTCGCGGTGGTCGCCTCGGCCCTGATGGGCTCCTGCTTCGGCTTCCTGTGGTGGAACACCTCGCCCGCCAAGATCTTCATGGGTGACACCGGTTCGCTCGCGCTCGGCGGCGCGCTCGCCGGCCTCGCGATCTGCTCGCGCACCGAGTTCCTGATCGCCCTGCTCGGCGGCCTCTTCGTGATGATCACCATGTCGGTGGTCATCCAGGTCGGCTCGTTCAAGATGACCGGGAAGCGCGTCTTCCGGATGGCCCCGCTCCAGCACCACTTCGAACTCAAGGGGTGGTCCGAAGTCCTTGTGGTGGTGCGGTTCTGGATCATCCAGGGCATGTGCGTCATCGTGGGCCTGGGTCTCTTCTACGCGGGATGGGCAGCCGACAAGTGAGCCAGAGCTGGCAGGGCATGCGGATCACCGTCGCCGGCCTCGGGGTGAGCGGCGTCAGCGCCGCCCGCGCCCTGGCCGGTCTCGGCGCCGTGGTGACGGTCGTGGACGGCGGTGACTCCGCCGCCCACCACGAGCGCGCGGCCGAACTGGCGCGGCACGGCGTCTCCGTACGGCTGGGAGACGCGGACACCCTCCCCGAGGGGACCGGACTCGTCGTCACCTCGCCCGGCTGGAAGCCGGACTCCCCGCTGTTCGCGGCCGCCGCCGAGGCGGGCGTGGACGTGGTCGGGGACGTGGAGATCGCCTGGCGGCTGCGGGACCTGGACGGCCGCGAGCCCGCGCCCTGGCTGGCGGTCACCGGCACCAACGGCAAGACCACCACCACGCAGATGCTGGCCTCGATCCTGCGCGCGGCGGGCCTGCGCACCGCCGCCGTCGGCAACATCGGCACGCCGATCGTCGACGTGGTGCTCGGCGAGGAGACGTACGACGTGCTCGCCGTGGAGCTCTCCAGCTACCAGCTGCACTGGGCGCCCTCGCTGCGCGCCCACTCGGCCGCCGTGCTCAACCTGGCGCCCGACCACCTCGACTGGCACGGCTCCATGGAGGCGTACGCCGCCGACAAGGGCCGGATCTACGAGGGCAACACGGTCGCCTGCGTCTACAACGCGGCCGACCCCGCCACCGAGGCCCTGGTGCGCGAGGCCGACGTCGAGGAGGGCTGCCGGGCGATCGGCTTCACCCTCGGCACCCCCGGCCCCTCCCAGCTCGGCGTCGTGGAGGGCATCCTCGTCGACCGCGCCTTCGTCGCCAACCGGCAGAAGAACGCCCAGGAGCTGGCCGAGGTCGCGGACGTGACCCCGGCGGCCCCCCACAACATCGCCAACGCCCTCGCGGCGGCGGCCCTGGCCCGCGCCTTCGGCGTCGAGCCCCGGGCCGTACGGGACGGGCTGCGGGCCTTCACGCCCGACGCCCACCGGATCGCGCACGTGGCGGACGTGGACTCGGTCGCCTACGTGGACGACTCCAAGGCCACCAACACCCATGCCGCCGAGGCCTCCCTCGCCTCCTACGACTCGATCGTCTGGATCGCCGGGGGCCTCGCCAAGGGCGCGTCCTTCGACGAGCTGGTACGACGGTCGGCCGAGCGGCTGCGCGGGGTCGTCCTGATCGGCGCCGAGCGCCACCTCATCGCCGAAGCGCTGGCGCGACACGCCCCCGAGGTACCGGTGGTCGACCTCGACCGGACCGACACTGGGGCGATGTCCGCGGCGGTCCGCGAGGCGGCCGGGCTCGCCAAGCCCGGGGACACGGTCCTGCTGGCCCCGGCCTGCGCCTCGATGGACATGTTCACCAACTACAACAAGCGCGGCGAGGCCTTCGCGGAAGCGGTCCGCGAACTCGCCGCCGAGCGCGCCTAGCCGGCCGGGACCCGTCCCGCGGGCCGGCGGCGCCGGGCACGACTGGAGGGGACAGCACACATGCCGGCCGAAGCGACCCCGCCCGGGTCCGTCCTGCGCAGCCGTGCCGCGGCCTCCCCGCGCCGCCCCGCGGTCGGCCGCGGCGGCGGCAGCGGCGTCCCGCCACGGCTCCGCGGCGGCGGTCCGCGGCGGCTCCTGGAGCGCGCCCGGCGGGGCTGGGACCGCCCCCTCACCGCGTACTACCTGATCCTCGGCAGCTCGCTGCTGATCACCGTGCTCGGTCTGGTGATGGTCTACTCGGCCTCGATGATCAAGGCCCTGGAGCTGTCGCTGCCGGCCTCGTACTTCTTCCGCAAGCAGTTCCTCGCCGCCCTGATCGGCGGGGCGCTGATGTTCGCGGCCTCCCGGATGCCCGCCAAGCTGCACCGGGCCCTGTCGTACCCGATGCTGGTGGTGACCGTCTTCCTGATGGTCCTGGTGCAGATCCCCGGGATAGGGATGTCGGTCAACGGCAACCAGAACTGGATCTACCTGGGCGGCCCGTTCCAGCTCCAGCCCAGCGAGTTCGGCAAACTGGCGATGATCCTGTGGGGCGCCGACCTGCTCGCCCGCAAGCAGGACAAACGGTTGCTCACCCAGTGGAAGCACATGCTGGTGCCGCTGGTCCCGGTGGCGTTCCTGCTGCTGGGGCTGATCATGCTCGGCGGCGACATGGGCACCGCGATCATCCTCTGCGCGATCCTCTTCGGGCTGCTCTGGCTCGCCGGGGCGCCCACCCGGCTCTTCGGCGGCGTCCTCGCGGTGGCCACGACCATCGCCGTGCTCCTCATCAAGACCAGCCCCAACCGGATGGGCCGGCTCGCCTGCATCGGGGCCACCGACCCCGGCCCGCAGGACCAGTGCTGGCAGGCCGTGCACGGGATCTACGCGCTCGCCTCGGGCGGATGGTTCGGTTCCGGGCTGGGCGCGAGTGTGGAAAAATGGGGCCAACTCCCCGAACCCCACACCGACTTCATCTTCGCCATCACCGGTGAGGAACTGGGCCTGGCGGGCACACTGTCGGTGCTCGCCCTGTTCGCGGCTCTAGGCTATGCGGGTATCCGCGTGGCCGGACGCACGGAGGACCCCTTCGTGAGGTACGCCGCGGGAGGTGTGACCACCTGGATCGTGGCCCAGGCCGTGATCAACATCGGTGCGGTGCTCGGTCTGCTGCCGATCGCCGGGGTCCCGCTCCCGCTGTTCTCCTACGGTGGGTCCGCCCTGCTGCCGACCATGTTCGCCGTGGGGCTGCTGATCGCGTTCGCGCGGGACGACCCCGCGGCGCGGGCGGCGCTGGCCATGCGGCAGCCTCGGGTGAGTTGGAAGTCGATGAGACGGCGCGTCAAGAAGCGTCCGTCCGGAGAGCGGTGAATTTCGGTGCATGTCGTACTCGCCGGTGGGGGGACCGCCGGCCACATCGAGCCCGCGCTCGCCCTCGCGGACGCCCTGCGCAGGCAGGACCCGACCGTGGGGATCACGGCCCTCGGCACGGAGAAGGGCCTGGAGACGCGGCTGGTCCCCGAGCGGGGCTATGAACTCGCGCTCATCCCGGCCGTCCCGCTGCCCCGCAGGCCCACCCCCGAACTGATCACGGTCCCGGGGCGGCTGCGCGGCACGATCAAGGCCGCCGAGCAGATCCTGGAGCGCACCAAGGCCGACTGCGTCGTCGGCTTCGGCGGCTACGTGGCGCTGCCCGGCTATCTCGCGGCCAAGCGCCTCGGGGTGCCGATCGTCGTCCACGAGGCCAACGCGCGCCCGGGTCTGGCCAACAAGATCGGCTCGCGGTACGCGGCCGGGGTCGCCGTCGCCACCCCCGACAGCAAGCTGCGCGGCGCCCGCTACATCGGCATCCCGCTGCGGCACTCCATCGCCACCCTCGACCGCGCCCGGGTCCGCCCCGAGGCGCGCGCCGCGTTCGGCCTGGACCCCAACCTGCCGACGCTGCTCGTCTCCGGCGGCTCGCAGGGCGCCCGCCGCCTCAACGAGGTGATCCAGCAGGTCGCTCCGGTCCTCCAGCGCTCCGGCATCCAGATCCTGCACGCGGTCGGACCGAAGAACGAACTGCCGCGCGTCGACAACATGCCCGGAATGCCGCCGTACATCCCGGTACCGTACGTGGACCGGATGGACCTCGCGTACGCCGCGGCCGACATGATGCTCTGCCGCGCGGGCGCGATGACCGTCGCCGAACTCTCCGCCGTCGGGCTGCCCGCCGCCTACGTCCCGCTGCCGATCGGCAACGGCGAACAGCGGCTCAACGCCCAGCCGGTGGTGAAGGCGGGCGGCGGTCTGCTGGTCGACGACGCCGAGCTCACCCCCGCGTGGGTGCAGGACCAGGTCCTGCCCGTGCTCGCCGACCCGCACCGGCTGTACGAGATGTCCCGCGCCGCCTCCGAGTTCGGCCGCCGGGACGCCGACGACCTGCTCGTCGGCATGGTGTACGAGGCGATCGCCGCGCGCTGACGGAGCGGCAGAAGGCAGGGGACCGTGGCCGGACAGGCGACCGCTCGACGCGGGACGGGGCAGGCGGACACGTCCGGCCCGTCCGGCCCCCGCCGTCCCCTGCGCCGGCTGCGGCTGCCCGCCCGGCGGCGGCTGGTGCTGATTCTGGCCACCGCGCTCGTCGCCGGAGCGGCCCTCCTGTGGGTGCTGTACGGGTCCACCTGGCTGCGGGTCGAACAGGTGGAAATCACCGGCACCGAGGTGCTCACCCCGGCCGAGGTCGAGGCGGCGGCCGCGGTTCCGGTCGGATCGCCGCTGGTCTCGGTCGACACGGACGGGATCGGGGCCCGGCTGCTGCGCAGACTGCCGCGGCTGGACTCGGTGGACGTCGGCCGCTCCTGGCCGCACGGCATCACCCTCGACGTCACCGAGCGCAAGCCCGTTCTGCTGATGAAAAAAGGCGCGAAATTCACCGAAGTGGACGCCAAGGGTGTGCGGTTCGCCACGGTCGCCAAGGCGCCCGCGCACGTACCGCTGCTCGAACTGAACCCGGACAACTCGACCTCCCTGCGCCGCTTTCCGGCCGATGTGCTGGTGCGCGCGGCGGTGCGGGTGGCGGGCGAACTCCCGTCCGCCGTCGCGGCGGACACCCGCCTCGTACGGGTCACCTCCTACGACGCGGTCTCCCTGGAGTTGAGTCGCGGGCGTACCGTCCTGTGGGGCAGTGAGGAGGAGGGGGAGCTCAAGGCCCGTACGCTGGTCGCCCTCATGAAAGCCGCGCCCCGGGCGCGGTACTTCGATGTGAGCGCCCCCACCGCCCCGGCGGTATCGGGGAGTTGACGCACATATGCGCTGGCCAGCACCCTGGTTGGTCATCGCTACGGGTGATCACATAGGGTGAAAAGAAAAACGGGAGGTTCGGCGTGTTCGTTGAACGTGCGCCACTTGTCGACTTAGTGTCCTGTTCGGAAGAGTCCAGTGAACAGACACATTGGTAACCCTAAACTTCAACGTTAGGGTTCGGGTCGGCGTTCGGACCGTCCCACATCGGCATTCGTCGTCGCCGTGCGACACCCGCACGTGACGACCCGTAACTCGAGGCGAGAGGCCTTCGACGTGGCAGCACCGCAGAACTACCTCGCAGTCATCAAGGTCATCGGTGTCGGCGGCGGTGGTGTCAATGCCATCAACCGAATGATCGAGGTCGGTCTCAAGGGCGTCGAGTTCATCGCGATCAACACCGACGCACAGGCTCTGTTGATGAGCGACGCCGACGTCAAGCTCGACGTCGGCCGTGAACTGACCCGCGGCCTCGGGGCCGGAGCCAACCCGGCAGTCGGGCGCAAGGCGGCAGAGGACCACCGCGAGGAGATCGAGGAGGTCCTCAAGGGGGCCGACATGGTCTTCGTCACCGCGGGCGAGGGCGGCGGCACCGGCACCGGCGGCGCGCCCGTCGTCGCCAACATCGCGCGCTCGCTCGGCGCCCTCACCATCGGTGTGGTCACCCGGCCGTTCACCTTCGAGGGGCGCCGCCGCGCCAACCAGGCGGAGGACGGCATCGCCGAGCTCCGCGAAGAGGTCGACACCCTCATCGTCATCCCCAACGACCGGCTGCTGTCCATCTCGGACCGCCAGGTCAGCGTGCTGGACGCGTTCAAGTCGGCCGACCAGGTGCTGCTCTCCGGCGTCCAGGGCATCACCGACCTGATCACCACCCCGGGTCTGATCAACCTCGACTTCGCCGACGTCAAGTCGGTCATGTCCGAGGCCGGTTCGGCGCTCATGGGCATCGGCTCGGCGCGCGGCGACGACCGCGCGGTGGCCGCCGCCGAGATGGCGATCTCCTCGCCGCTCCTGGAGGCGTCCATCGACGGCGCCCGCGGTGTGCTGCTCTCCATCTCCGGCGGCTCGGACCTCGGTCTCTTCGAGATCAACGAGGCCGCGCAGCTGGTCAGCGAGGCCGCCCACCCCGAGGCCAACATCATCTTCGGCGCGGTCATCGACGACGCGCTGGGCGACGAGGTCCGGGTCACGGTCATCGCGGCCGGGTTCGACGGCGGCCAGCCGCCCGCCCGCCGCGACACCGTGCTCGGCTCCACCACCGCCAAGCGCGAGGAGCCCGCGCCGGTCCGCGCGGCCGAGCGCCCGCTGGGCGGGCTCGGCACCGTGAGCCCGCGCGAGGACACCCCGGCCCCGGCCCCGGTCGAGACGGCCCCGGCCGGCGAGGCCACCCCGCCGCAGGTGCCGACGGCCCGCCCGTACCAGGACAGCCAGGCCGAAGAGCTGGATGTCCCGGACTTCTTGAAGTGATAGGGCAGCACTCCCTCGTGAGCGGCGCGCACTTCGCCTTCACCGACCGGTGGGGCGGAGTGAGCGCCGCTCCGTACGAGGAGCTCAACCTCGGCGGCGCGGTGGGCGACGCCCCCGACGTGGTCCGGACCAATCGCGGACGCAGTGCGCGGGCGCTGGGCATCGACGCGGACCGGGTGGTCTGGATGAACCAGGTGCACGGGCGGGACGTGGCCGTGGTGGACGGGCCCTGGGGCGCGGACGCGGAGGTCCCGGCGGTGGACGCGGTGGTGACGGCCCGTCGCGGGCTCGCCCTCGCGGTCCTGACCGCCGACTGCACACCCGTTCTCCTGGCCGACCCGGTCGCCGGGGTCGTGGCCGCGGCGCACGCGGGACGGCCCGGGATGGTCGCGGGCGTGGTGCCCGCGGCGGTCGGGGCGATGGTCTCGCTCGGGGCCGAGCCGTCCCGGATCACCGCCCGGACCGGGCCCGCCGTCTGCGGCCGGTGCTACGAGGTGCCGGCGGCGATGCGGGACGAGGTCGCCGCGGCCGAGCCCGCCGCCTGGTCGGAGACCGGCTGGGGAACCCCCGCCGTCGACGTCACCGCGGGGGTGCACGCGCAGCTCGCGGCGCTCGGGGTGACGGACCGGCAGGCGTCCGGGGTGTGCACGCTCGAATCGAAGGACCACTTCTCGTACCGCCGCGACCGCACCACCGGCCGGCTCGCCGGATACGTCTGGCTCGACGCGGAGCGGGACGCCGAGGGAGAGGGGAGCGGGGCATGACGGACCGGACCGACCGGACGGACGCGATGGACCTGACCGGTCGCAAGGCGGAGCTCGCCGCGAACCTGGCGCGGGTGGAGGAACGTATCTCCGCGGCCTGCGCGGCGGCCGGGCGCAAGCGCGACGACGTGACGCTCATCGTGGTCACCAAGACCTACCCCGCGAGCGACGTCCGGCTCCTCCACGAGCTGGGGGTGCGCCAGGTAGCCGAGAACCGGGACCAGGACGCGGCGCCCAAGGCGGCCGAGTGCGCGGACCTGACCGATCTGCGCTGGCACTTCGTGGGCCAGCTCCAGACGAACAAGGTCCGTTCCGTGGTGACTTACTCGGATCTGGTGCAGTCCGTCGACCGGGACCGCCTGGTCACGGCCCTGTCCGCCGCCGCCGTGAAGGCGGAGCGGGAGGTGGGGTGCCTCATCCAGGTCGCGCTCGACGCGGAGTCGGGGGCGCGGGGCGACCGGGGCGGTGTCGCCCCGGACGGAATCGAGCAGTTGGCCGGGCTTGTGGCGGACGCTCCCGGTCTGCGGCTGGACGGTCTGATGACCGTCGCGCCGCTGGCCGGCGAGTACGCGGGCCGCGAACGCGCCGCGTTCGAGCGGCTGATGGATTTGTCGACTGACCTGCGCCGCGCTCATCCGGCTGCGAACATGGTGTCAGCAGGGATGAGTGCGGATCTCGAAGAGGCTGTAGCGGCCGGAGCGACACATGTACGCGTCGGTACGGCGGTACTCGGAGACCGACCCCGGCTCGGGTAACGTCGCGAAGCAAGTCGGACCACAGCAGAAAATATGGTCATTCCCACTCTTCGGTGGGCAGACCTAGTGGATCGTGGGCACTTGGTGACACTGCGACATTTGGCGACAAGGGCGATCCACCACAGAGCGGAGGAATCGGAGCATGGCCGGCGCGATGCGCAAGATGGCGGTCTACCTCGGTCTCGTGGAGGACGATGGGTACGACGGCCCGGGGTTCGACCCCGATGACGAGTTCGAACCCGAGCCGGAGCCCGAGCGGGACCGTCGGCGGCACCAGCCCCCGCATCAGGTCGAACGGGACGAACCGGTACGAGCCGTACAGCCGCCGGCCCCCCGCGAACCGGTCTCCCATGCAGCCGTGATGCCCGCGGAATCGGGGCGTCCGGCGCGAATCGCCCCCGTGGCATCCATCACACCTGAACGTCCGAGCCTGGAGAAGAACGCACCGGTGATCATGCCCAAGGTCGTGTCCGAGCGGGAGCCCTACCGCATCACCACGCTGCACCCGCGGACCTACAACGAGGCCCGTACCATCGGGGAACACTTCCGCGAGGGCACGCCGGTGATCATGAACCTCACCGAGATGGACGACACCGATGCGAAGCGACTTGTCGACTTTGCCGCCGGTCTCGTGTTTGGTTTGCACGGCAGCATTGAACGGGTGACGCAGAAGGTGTTCCTGTTGTCGCCTGCTAACGTCGATGTCACGGCGGAGGACAAGGCCCGTATCGCAGAGGGCGGTTTCTTCAACCAGAGCTGAGACACGACACCGGGAACGATCCGGCCACGGGGCCGGGGGCACAGAGAGCAAGGGGAGAGGGAAGCGCGAGATGGGCGTCGCACTGGATGTGGTCTACATCGCGCTGATGTGCTTCCTCATCGTGCTGATCTTCCGGCTCGTCATGGACTACGTCTTGCAGTTCGCACGTTCATGGGAACCTGGCAAGCCGATGGTGGTCGTTCTTGAGGCCACCTACACTGTCACCGATCCACCGCTCAAGCTTCTGCGGCGGTTCATTCCGCCGCTGCGTCTCGGGGGCGTGGCACTCGACCTGTCCTTCTTCGTTCTGATGATCATCGTGTACATCCTGATCTCCATCGTCACCAGCGTGGGGAGATAGATGTGAGCGACACGGTCCTGCCGACTGCCGACGACTACGTAGAGGTGAAGAAGAGATGCCGCTGACCCCTGAGGACGTGCGGAACAAGCAGTTCACGACCGTCCGGCTCCGAGAAGGCTACGACGAGGACGAGGTCGATGCCTTCCTGGACGAGGTCGAAGCCGAACTGACCCGCCTGCTTCGCGAGAACGAGGACCTGCGCGCCAAGCTGGCCGCCGCGACGCGTGCCGCCGCGCAGAACCAGCAGCAGGGTATGCGCAAGCCGGAGCCGCAGGACCAGCGCGGTCCGGGTGCGCCCGTGCCCGCCGCCATATCCGGACCTCCGCAGGTGCAGCAGCAGCAGCAGATGGGCGGCCCGCCCCAGCTGCCGAGCGGCGCCCCGCAGCTGCCCGCCGGCCCCGGTGGACACGGTCCGCAGGGCCAGCACGGCCAGGGTCCCATGGGTCAGGGTCCGATGGGCCAGAACCAGATGGGTCAGGGCCCCATGGGTCAGGGTCCGATGGGCCAGAACCAGATGGGCCAGAACCAGCTCGGCCAGGGTCCGATGGGGCAGGGTCCCATGGGTCAGGGTCCGATGGGCCAGAACCAGCTCGGCCAGGGCCCCATGGGCCAGCCGATGGGCGGCCCCATGGGTGGCCACGGTCCGCAGATGTCGCAGCCCGGCCAGGGCCCCGGCGGCGACAGCGCCGCGCGTGTCCTGTCGCTGGCCCAGCAGACCGCCGACCAGGCGA
The DNA here is from genome assembly GCF_056435525.1 of Streptomyces sp. NPDC043908. Taxonomy (NCBI): domain Bacteria; kingdom Bacillati; phylum Actinomycetota; class Actinomycetes; order Kitasatosporales; family Streptomycetaceae; genus Streptomyces; species Streptomyces sp. NPDC043908. Next base: position 35,460 of record NZ_JBWKEI010000006.1, read on the forward strand.
TCGCCGAGGCCCGCTCCGAGGCCAACAAGATCGTCGGCGAGGCCCGGTCGCGCGCCGAGGGCCTGGAGCGGGACGCCCGCGCCAAGGCGGACGCGCTGGAGCGGGACGCGCAGGAGAAGCACCGCGTCGCGATGGGCTCGCTGGAGTCGGCCCGCGCGACCCTGGAGCGCAAGGTCGAGGACCTGCGCGGCTTCGAGCGCGAGTACCGTACGCGCCTGAAGTCCTACCTGGAGTCGCAGCTGCGCCAGCTGGAGACCCAGGCGGACGACTCGCTGGCTCCGCCGCGCACCCCGGCGACCGCGTCGCTGCCGCCGGCTCCGCAGATGAGCGGGTCGATGGCGTCGGCCGGTGCCGGGTCGATGGGCCACACGATGGGCGGCCAGCCGTCCATGGGTGGCGCGCCCTCGTACGGCGGGCAGCAGCAGATGTCGCCCGCGATGACGCAGCCGATGGCGCCGGTGCGGCCGCAGGGGCCGTCGCCGATGCAGCAGGCTCCGTCCCCGATGCGGGGCTTCCTGATCGACGAGGACGACAACTGACGGGCGGGTCGCGTGTGACCCACGCGTAGCCTTCGGCAGGCTGAGGGCCGGGCCCCCGGATTCATCCGGGGGCCCGGCCCTTTTCGCGCCTTACGGGACGCCCGATCCATCTTTGGGGGCTGCGCCCCGGGGCCCTTCTTCCTCTGCGGACCGTGGGTGGCCGGTCGCGCAGTTCCCCGCGCCCCTGGCAACCAGGGCCGAGCCATGTTTCCCGGCGCCGGGGAACCCCCTGGGGGCGCGGGGAACTGCGCGAGCAACCCCCACTCAGCCGCACCCGACAGCTCACCTCACCCCGCCCCGCCCCGCCTCACCCCACCGCCGGAGGCTTTCGGGAAGGGGTGGGGTGGGGGAAAAGCAAAGCGGCCCGCCCCCCCGGCAGGGGAGACGGGCCGCTTGGGGGCTCGGCCGGGAGCGTTACGCCTTGCGGAGGCGGAACGTCAGGGACAGGGCCTCGTCCGTGAACGGGGCGCCGTACGTGTCGTCCGCGACCCCGGCCGCGTACTCCGTCGCCAGGACCTCCTCCGCGATCAGCCCCGCGTGCGCGCTCAGCGCCGAGACGACCTCCGCGTCCGAGGACTCCCACCGCACCGCGATCCGGTCCGCCACATCCAGCCCGCTGTTCTTGCGCGCCTCCTGGATCAGCCGGATCGCGTCCCGGGCCAGGCCCGCCAGCCGCAGCTCCGGGGTGATCTCCAGGTCGAGGGCGACCGTCGCGCCCGAGTCGGACGCCACCGACCAGCCCTCACGCGGCGTCTCGGTGATGATCACCTCGTCGGGGGCCAGCACCACCTGCTCGCCGCCCACCTCCACCGACGCCTCCCCGGTGTCCCGCAGGGACGCCGACAGCGCCGCAGCGTCCGCCGCCGCGACCGCCTTGGCCACGTCCTGGACGCCCTTGCCGAACCGCTTGCCCAGGGCACGGAAGTTCGCCTTGGCCGTGGTGTCGACCAGCGAGCCGCCGACCTCGGAGAGCGACGCGAGGGACGAGACGTTCAGCTCCTCCGTGATCTGCGCGTGCAGCTCCGGCGAGAGGGACTCGAAGCCCGCCACGGCCACCAGCGCGCGCGAGAGCGGCTGGCGCGTCTTGACGCCCGACTCCGCGCGCGTGGCGCGGCCCAGCTCCACCAGACGCCGCACCAGCAGCATCTGCTGCGACAGCGTCGCGTCGATCGCCGACGGGTCCGCCTTCGGCCAGGAGGAGAGGTGCACGGACTCCGGGGCGTCCGGCGTCACCGGCACCACCATGTCCTGCCACACCCGCTCGGTGATGAACGGCGTGAGCGGGGCCAGCAGCCGCGTCACCGTCTCCACCACGTCGTGCAGCGTGCGCAGCGCCGCCTTGTCGCCCTGCCAGAACCGGCGCCGCGAACGGCGCACGTACCAGTTGGACAGGTCGTCCACGAAGGAGGAGAGCAGCTTGCCGGCGCGCTGCGTGTCGTACGCCTCCAGCGCCTGCGTCACCTGCTCGACCAGCGTGTTCAGCTCGCTCAGCAGCCAGCGGTCCAGGACCGTGCGCTCCGCCGGGGCCGGGTCGGCCGCGCTGGGCGCCCACTCGGACGTGCGCGCGTACAGCGCCTGGAAGGCCACCGTGTTCCAGTACGTGAGGAGCGTCTTGCGGACGACCTCCTGGATGGTGCCGTGGCCCACGCGGCGCGCCGCCCACGGGGAGCCGCCGGCCGCCATGAACCAGCGCACCGCGTCCGCACCGTGCTGGTCCATGAGCGGGATGGGCTGGAGGATGTTGCCCAGGTGCTTGGACATCTTGCGGCCGTCCTCGGCGAGGATGTGGCCCAGGCAGACCACGTTCTCGTACGACGACTTGTCGAAGACCAGGGTGCCGACCGCCATCAGCGTGTAGAACCACCCGCGGGTCTGGTCGATGGCCTCGCTGATGAACTGCGCCGGGTAGCGGCTCTCGAACAGTTCCTTGTTCTTGTACGGGTAGCCCCACTGCGCGAACGGCATCGAGCCCGAGTCGTACCAGGCGTCGATCACCTCGGGGACGCGGACCGCCGTGTGCGAGCAGCCCTCGGCCGTGCAGGTGAAGGTGATGTCGTCGATGAACGGGCGGTGCGGGTCGAGCGCGCTCTGGTCGGTGCCGGACAGCTCGCTCAGCTCGGCGCGCGAGCCGACGCAGGTCAGGTGGTCGTCCTCGCAGCGCCAGATCGGCAGCGGGGTGCCCCAGTAGCGGTTGCGGGAGAGCGCCCAGTCGATGTTGTTGTTCAGCCAGTCGCCGAAGCGGCCCTGCTTGACGGAGTCCGGGAACCAGTTGGTCTTCTCGTTCTCCCGCAGCATCGCGTCCTTGACGGCGGTGGTGCGGATGTACCACGACGGCTGCGCGTAGTAGAGCAGCGCGGTGTGGCAGCGCCAGCAGTGCGGGTAGCTGTGCTCGTACGGGACGTGGCGGAAGAGCAGACCGCGCTCGGCCAGGTCCGCGGTCAGCTTCTCGTCGGCCTTCTTGAAGAAGACGCCGCCGACCAGCGGGACCTCCTCCTCGAAGGTGCCGTCGGGGCGGACCGGGTTCACCACCGGCAGGCCGTACGCCTTGCAGACCAGGAGGTCGTCGGCGCCGAAGGCGGGGGACTGGTGGACCAGGCCCGTACCGTCCTCGGTGGTCACGTACTCGGCGTTCACCACGTAGTGCGCGGGCTCGGGGAACTCGATGAGCTCGAAGGGGCGCCGGTAGGTCCAGCGCTCCATCTCGGCGCCCGTGAAGGTCTGCCCGGTGGCCTCCCAGCCCTCGCCGAGCGCCTTCTCCAGCAGCGGCTGGGCGACGACCAGCTTCTCGTCACCGTTGGTGGCCACCACATAGGTGACCTCGGGGTGGGCCGCCACGGCGGTGTTGGAGACCAGCGTCCACGGCGTGGTCGTCCACACCAGGAGCGCCGCCTCGCCCGCGAGGGGGCCGCCGGTCAGCGGGAAGCGGACGAAGACCGAGGGGTCGACGACCGTCTCGTACCCCTGCGCCAGCTCGTGGTCGGACAGGCCGGTGCCGCAGCGGGGGCACCAGGGGGCGACGCGGTGGTCCTGGGTGAGCAGGCCCTTGTTGAAGATCTCCTTCAGGGACCACCAGACGGACTCCACGTACTCGGGGTCCATCGTGCGGTAGGCGTCGTCCAGGTCGACCCAGTAGCCCATCCGGGTCGTGAGCTCGGCGAAGGCGTCCGTGTGGCGGGTCACCGACTCGCGGCACTTGGCGTTGAACTCGGCGATGCCGTACGCCTCGATGTCCTTCTTGCCGTTGAAGCCGAGCTCCTTCTCGACGGCGAGCTCGACCGGCAGGCCGTGGCAGTCCCAGCCGGCCTTGCGGGCCACGTGGTAGCCCTGCATGGTCCGGAAGCGGGGGAAGACGTCCTTGAAGACGCGGGCCTCGATGTGGTGGGCTCCGGGCATGCCGTTGGCGGTCGGCGGGCCCTCGTAGAACACCCACTCGGGGCGGCCCTCGGACTGCTCAAGACTCTTGGCGAAGACCTTGGCCTCGCGCCAGAAGTCGAGCACGGCGTGCTCCAGCGCGGGAAGGTCGACCTGGGCGGGCACCTGGCGGTACTGCGACATCCGTTCATCCTCCGGCGGATCGTCGTACGTTTCCGTCGGAGGGACGAGAGCTGCGGCCGTCCTACGGCCCCGCGCTCCCGCGGTACCACCCTCCTTGGCGGTGTACGGGACACCGCCCCCTCATTGGGGTCGCGAAGCCGGTTCTACTCGCACCCGGGGGTGCTTTCTTCCGGCGGCTCCGGGGTGATCTTCACATCGCGCTCGCCTCCGGGCTCCCACCGTCCCCGGATCGCTCTTGGCTGCGTACGACGCTACTCGTCCCATTCACGCCTCTCGCTGCGCCCAGTGTAAGGGCCCGCACCGACAGCGGCCGACCGGATATTCGGCGGGGCCGCGTCCGGGCCGCCACGCGCGCGTGGACGACCCGGTGATGACCCGAATGGGCATACGTGGCCGGGCGGGCTCCGGTGCCGCCCGTCTGGCGGATTACGGGCCGGAGAGCTGGGCACAACGGATGCAGGTTCCTCTCCGGGCACGTCGGGCGGGGGCGGACCGGCGGCGTGCCCCGTTGCCGCGGGCCTGGGGTCGATTTATCGTCCCAGCACGATGCGCGAGCAAGATCACAATATGTGAAGGGGCCGCGGCCATGGTGGCAGGGAAGACCGCGTTGGCGTCCGAGGACGCCGTGGTGGCCGCGGCCACGGAGAGCGCGTCCGCGTCCGGGAAGAAGGCTGCGTCCGGGAAGACGGCGGCGGCCGGGAGGAAGACCGCGGCCAAGAAGGAGGCGGCCCCGAAGAAGGCCCCGGCCAAGAAGACGGCTGCCAAGAAGACGGCTGCCAAGAAGGCCGTGGCCGATGAGACCGGTACGAAGAAGGCGGCGGCCAAGAGGGTGGCGCCCAAGGAGGCTCCGGCCAAGAAGGCCGCGGCCAAAAAGACCACCGCCAAGAAGGCTTCGGCCAAGAGGGCTCCCGCCAAGAAAGCCGCAGCCGAGGAGGCCCGTGCCGAGAGGGCCGCGGTGAAGAAAGCCGTGGCCGAGAATCCTGTGGCCGAGAAAGCCGCCGTCGACAACGCGGCCCCGGCCAAGAAGGCTGCCACCAAGAAGACGGCGTCGGCCCAGAAGGCCGCCGCCAAGAAGACCGCGTCGGCCGACAGGGCTGGCGCCGAGAAGACGGCGTCGGCCCAGAAGGCTGCCGCCAAGAAGACCGCGTCGGCCGACAAAACCAGCGCCAGGAAGACCGCGTCCGTCGGCGAGGCCGGCGCCAAGGAGACGGCGTCGGCCAAGAAGACCGCCGCCAAGGAGACGGCGTCGGCCAAGAAGGTCGGCGCCACCAAGACCGCGTCAGCGGACAAGGCTGCCGTCGGGGCAGCGAAGACGGCCGCCACGGCGGCCCAGGGGGCGGCCGAGGCCGCGGAGCAGAGGGGAACCGAGAAGGTGGTTGCCAAGAACACGGCCGGCGAGGCCGCGGCCAGGAAGTCCACGGCGGCGTCGGCCGTGCCGAAGGCCCGCGCGGTGGTCGCCGGGGTGCCCGGTGAGCTGCCGGTGCGGCCCGGGGAGGACCCCTGGACGCCCGAGGAGGTCGGCGAGGCGCGTACCGAGCTGACCGGCGAGGTCCTGCGGCTGCGGGCCGAGCTGGAGGCCTCCGAGGCCGCCCTGAGCGGGCTGATGCGGGACTCCGGGGACGGCGCGGGCGACGACGACGCCGACACCGGGACCAAGAACATCACCCGCGAGCACGAGATGGCCCTCGCCGCCAACGCGCGCGAGATGCTGGAGCAGACCGAGCGGGCGCTGGAACGGCTCGACGCCGGTACGTACGGCTACTGCGAGGTCTGCGGCAATCCCATCGGCAAGGCGCGGATGCAGGCCTTCCCGCGCGCGACCCTCTGCGTGGAGGACAAGCAGAAGCAGGAACGCCGGGGCTGAGTCCGTACGCGCGTGTCGTACGCTCGTCCTCAGTCAGGTACCTAGGGTTGAGGGACTCACGTGGCAGAGGCGGAGCGCATCATCGGTACGCCGGACGTAGAAGGGCCCGAGGGGGCCGCGGCTCCCGACGAGCGGCCCGCGGGCGGGCGCAGGATCGCCGTCCTGTTCGCGGTGGCGCTCTTCGCGTACCTGCTCGACCTCGGCAGCAAGATGCTCGTGGTGGCCAGGCTGGAGCACCACGAGCCGATCGACGTCGTGGGCGACCTGCTGAAGCTGGAGGCGATCCGCAACCCGGGCGCCGCGTTCGGCATGGGCGAGGCCTTCACCGTGATCTTCACGGTGATCGCGGCGACGGTGATCGCGGTGATCGTCCGGCTGGCCCGCAAGCTCTACAGCCTGCCCTGGGCGATCGCGCTCGGACTGCTGCTCGGCGGCGCGCTCGGCAACCTGACCGACCGGATCTTCCGTTCCCCGGGCGTCTTCGAGGGCGCGGTCGTCGACTTCATCGCGCCCGCCCACTTCGCCGTCTTCAACCTGGCCGACTCCGCGATCGTCTGCGGCGGCTTCCTGATCGTGATCCTCTCGTTCCGGGGCCTGGACCCGGACGGAACGGTCCACAAGGACTGATCCCGGTCCTCGTGCGGACGGGGATGTCGGTGGGGCAAGGCATACTCGACGGGTGAGTACGTTTCCCGAGATCCGCACCCTGCCCGTTCCCGACGGCCTGGAGGGCGAGCGCGTCGACGCCGCCATCTCCCGCATGTTCGGGTTCTCCCGGACGAAGGCGGCCGAGCTCGCCGCGGCGGGGAAGGTCCAGGTCGACGGCTCGGTGGTGGGCAAGTCCGAGCGGGTCCACGGGGGTGCGTGGCTGGAGGTCGAGATGCCCCAGGCGCCCGCGCCGGTGCAGATCGTGGCCGAGCCGGTCGAGGGCATGGAGATCGTGCACGACGACGACGACATCGTCGTCATCGTGAAGCCGGTCGGCGTGGCCGCCCACCCGAGCCCGGGCTGGACGGGGACGACGGTCATCGGCGGCCTCGCGGCGGCCGGGTACCGGATCTCCACCTCCGGCGCCGCCGAGCGCCAGGGCATCGTCCACCGGCTCGACGTCGGCACCTCGGGGCTGATGGTCGTCGCCAAGTCCGAGCGCGCGTACACGTATCTGAAGCGCCAGTTCCACGACCGCGTCGTGGACAAGCGCTACCACGCGCTGGTGCAGGGCCACCCGGACCCGATGAGCGGCACGATCGACGCGCCCATCGGCCGCCACCCCAACCACGACTACAAGTGGGCGGTCACGGCCGAGGGCAAGCCGTCGGTGACGCACTACGACCTGATCGAGGCGTTCCGGGCCGCGTCGCTGCTCGACATCAAGCTGGAGACGGGGCGTACGCACCAGATCCGGGTGCACATGTCCGCCCACCGCCACCCGTGCGTCGGCGACCTGACGTACGGCGCGGACCCCACCATCGCCAAGCGGCTCGGCCTGACCCGGCAGTGGCTGCACGCGGTGCGGCTCGGCTTCGAGCACCCCTCGGACGGCGGCTGGGTCGAGTTCGCGAGCGACTACCCGGCCGACCTCCAGCACGCGCTGGACGTGATCCGGGCGGAGAGCGAATGACGCTCCCGTAGGCGTCCAGGACCCGGCGAGCTGTGCGATCGGCCACGCACGGCCCGCGGGTCGACGCCCTGGCGGGAGCCGCGTGGCAGGCTGGAGGTTCTTGATCGCCTCGCCGCCGGAGGGCCTTCGTGGACCAGCTCGCCCTGATGTTCGTGCTCCTGCTCGGAGCCGTGGTCACGGTTCCGGTCGGGAACCGGCTGGGGCTTCCCGCGCCGGTCCTGATGACGCTCCTCGGCGGTGTCCTCGCCCTGCTGCCCTTCGTCCCGAACGTCGACGTACCGCCGGACTTCATCCTTCCGCTCGTCCTGCCGCCGCTGCTGTACGCCTCGGTCCAGCGCACCTCCTGGCGGCAGTTCGCCGCCAACGTCCGGCCGATCCTGCTGCTCGCGGTGGCCCTGGTGTTCGTCACGACCGCCGCCGTGGCGGCCGTGGCGCACGCCATCGTGCCGGGGCTGCCGCTCGCCGCCGCCGTCGCGCTGGGCGCCCTGGTGGCGCCGCCCGACCCGGTCGCCGCCACCGCCGTCGCGGGCTCGCTCGGGCTGCCGCGGCGGCTGGTGTCGATCCTGGAGGGCGAGGGGCTCTTCAACGACGTCACCGCGATCGTGCTCTACCACGTGGCGATCGCCGCCGCCGTCAGCGGCGACTTCTCCTGGCCGGACGCGGTGGGCAAGCTGGTGCTCTCCGCCGTGGTGGCGGTCGTGGTCGGCCTGGTCCTGGGCTGGACGGCCAACAAGCTGATGGGGCTGCTCGACGACGCCACGCTCCAGATCGGCCTCACCCTCCTCGTGCCGTTCGTCGGCTATGTGCTGGCCGAGGAGTTCGGCGGCTCCGGGGTGCTCGCGGTCCTCACCCTCGCGCTGTTCCTCGCCGAGCACGCGGTGGACGCCGACGACGTCCAGGGGCGCCTCGCCGGGGCCACGTTCTGGCAGGTCGTCGACACCCTGGTGACGGGGATCGCGTTCGGGCTCATCGGGCTCGAACTGCACAACGTGTTCGGCACCGCCACCGGCCGCCTGGGGGAGATGGCGGGCTGGGGCGCGGTGGTCGTCGGGGTCGTCGTCGGCGTACGGCTGCTGTGGCTGCTGCCCGCCACCTGGCTCGCCAAACGACTGCACACGCTGCGGGACTACGACGAGGAGATCCCCACCACCTGGCGGGAGACGATCATCATGTGGTGGGCGGGGATGCGCGGGGTGGCCTCCGTCGCGCTCGCGCTCGCCATCCCGTTCACGACCGAGAACGGCTCGGCCTTCCCCGCCCGCGACGAGATCGTCTTCATCGCCTTCTGCGTGATCGTGGCGACGCTGGTGGTCCAGGGGCTCACCCTGCCGTCCCTGGTGCGCCGGCTCGGGGTCCAGGCCGACACCGACGCCGAGCGGGCGCTGGAGCGCGAGCTCGCGGTCCGCGCGGCCAAGGCGGCCAAGCGCCGGCTGCGGGAGATCGAGGACGTGGAGGAGCTGCCCGAGGAGGTCATGGAGCAGCTCGTGCGGCGCGCGTACGACGTGGGGGCGCGGCTCAGCCCGGACATGGTCGACGAGGAGCGGCGCGAGGCGTACGCGAAGCGGGTCGAGCGGCTGCGGACCATCCAGCGGATCCAGCGCGAGATGATGTCGGCCGCCCGGCACGAGGTCCTGGCCGCGCGCAGCGAGCCCGGCGCCGACCCCGAGATCGTGGACCGGGTGCTGCGCCAGCTGGACGTGCGCAGTCTGAAGTGAGGGGGCGGGGGGCGCGGGCCCCCCGCCCGGCGGTCATATCCGGTCGGTGTTGATGCGCGGCAGCGACTCGGGGTGGCGGTCGTGGAGCCAGGCCACCATCTCCTCGCGGACCGCGCAGCGGACCGTCCAGAGGTCGCCGGCGTCCTTCGCGGTGACCGTGGCGCGCACCACGATCGTGGACGGGGTGGTGTCGGTGACGGCGAGGTCGCCCTCACGGCCGTCCCAGGCCGGGCACTCCTTGAGGATGTCGGTCAGCTTCTCGCGCATCAGCGCCACCGGGGCCGCGTGGTCCAGGTGGAGGAAGACCGTGCCGGTCATCTGCACCCCGCCGCGCGACCAGTTCTCGAACGGCTTGCTGGTGAAGTACGAGACCGGCATGGTCAGTCGGCGCTCGTCCCAGGTGCGGACGGCCAGGAAGGTCAGGGTGATCTCCTCGACCGTGCCCCACTCGCCGTCCACCACGACCGTGTCCCCTATGCGCACCATGTCGCCGAAGGCGATCTGAAGGCCGGCGAAGAGGTTGCCCAGGGTGGACTGGGCGGCCACACCGGCCACGATGCCGATGATGCCGGCGGAGGCGAGGATCGAGGTCCCGGCCGTCCGCATCGCCGGGAAGGTCAGCAGCATCGCCGCGACCGCGACGACGCCCACGATGGCCGTCACCACGCGCTGAATGAGCGTCACCTGCGTACGGACCCGGCGTACCCGTGCCGCGTCGTGCGCCGAGGCGGCGTAGCGCGCGTACGACGCCTCGACGACGGCCGTGGCGATCCGCACCACCAGCCACGCGCTCGCCCCGATGAGGACGAGGCTGAGGGTCTGGCCGAGGCCGGCCTGGTGGTTCTGGACGGGCGCCCACTTGATCTGGAGGTAGGTCCCTCTCAGCAGGGCGGTGAGGACGACGACCTGCAAGGGAAGGCGGCAGCGGCGCAGCAGGCCCCACAACGGGGTCTCGCTGTGCCGGGCGTCGGTCTGGCGGAGCAGTCGGTCGGCCAGCCACACGAGGGCCAGCGTGAGCACGACCGAGCCACCGATGACGATCAACGGGCGCAGTACGTTCTCCATGCCCCCGACCGTAACTGGCACCATGGCTTCATGAACATCATGCTTTTCCATTCGGCTTACGGTCTGCGGCCCGCCGTGCACGAGGCGGCCGACCGGCTGCGCGCCGCCGGACACCTGGTGCACGTGCCCGAGCTCTACGACGGGCGCACCGCCGGGACGGTGGAGGAGGGCATGACGATCCGGGACGGGATCGGCAACGACGAACTGCTGAAGCGGGCGGTCGTGGCCGCCGCCCCGCACTCCGACGAGGGCCTGGTCTACGCCGGGTTCTCGCTCGGCGGCTCGCTCGCCCAGACCCTGGCGCTGGGCGACGAGAAGGCCCGCGGCCTGCTCCTGTTCCACGGCACCGCCGACATCGCCGACGACGCCTCGGTGGACGAGCTGCCCGTCCAGCTGCACGTCGCGGATCCGGACCCGTTCGAGACGCATGACTGGCTGAACACGTGGTACCTGCGCATGGGCAGGATCGGCGCCGACGCGGAGGTGTACAGATACCCGGGCGCCGGGCACCTGTACACCGACCGCGAACTGCCGGACTACGACGAGGCGGCGGCCGAGCGGAGCTGGACCACCGCGCTCGCCTTCCTCGCGTCGCTGTAGCGCGCGGGCTCAGACCACCGGGGAGTAGACCCGCTCGGCCTTCTGACTGCCGTTGAGCGTCCGGTACGAGCGGGTCCACGACGCCGTGGCGTCCTGCCTGCGCTTGTCGGACACCACGTAGTAGTCCATCTGCGAGCGGTGGGCGTCGACGTCGAGGACGCCGTAGCCGTGCGAGTCCATGTCGACCCACTTCACATGGCGGTTGGCGGCCTTGATGGCGGCGGCCGCGACCAGCGACACGGTGTGCGGGGCGACGTGGAGCATCTCGTCGAGGTTGTCGGAGGTGACGGAGGTCACCACGAACTCGGTGCCCGCCGACTTCGACAGCGGGTAGGTGCCCGCCTTGACGGGGACGTCGTTGGCCCAGGCCATGTGGATGTCGCCGGTGAGGAAGACGGTGTTCTTGATGTCGTTGTCGACCAGGTGGCCCAGGAGCTCGCGGCGGTCGTCCGTGTAGCCGTCCCACTGGTCGACGTTGATGGCGATGCCCTCCTTGGGCAGGCCCAGCAACTCCGCCAGCGGCGCGGTCAGCTCGGCCGGCAGCGCGCCGAAGGCGACCGGGGAGATCATCACCGAGGTGCCCACCAGCTGCCAGGCGGCGTTGGAGGACGAGAGCCCCGACTTGAGCCAGTCCAGCTGGGCGCGGCCGGTGATGGTGCGCTCGGGGTCGTCCACCTTGCCGCTGCCCACGCTCGCCTGCTGGGAGCGGAAGGAGCGCAGGTCGAGCAGGTGCAGATCGGCCAGCTTGCCGTAGCGGATGCGCCGGTAGGTGGTGCCCGCGGTGGACGGGCGGACCGGCATCCACTCGAAGTAGGCCTGCTTGGCGGCCGACACGCGCGCCGCCCAGTCGCCCTCGGCACCGGGCGTGTGGTTCTCGGCGCCGCCCGACCAGGCGTCGTTGGCGAACTCGTGGTCGTCCCAGATCGCGATCACCGGGTGGGCCTGGTGCATCGCCTGGAGGTCGGCGTCCGTCTTGTACCTGCCGTGCCGGGTGCGGTAGTCGGACAGGTTCAGGATCTCGTGGGCCGGCTCGTGCTGCCGTACGACGTACTTCGCCTCCGGATAGGCGCCCGTGGCGTACTCGTAGATGTAGTCGCCCAGGTGCAGCACCGCGTCCAGGTCGGCCCGCGCGGCGAGATGACGGTAGGGGGAGAAGTAGCCCGACTCCCAGTTGGCGCAGGAGACCACGCCGAAGCGGACGTTGGCGGCGGCCGCGTCCGTGGCGGGGGCGGTCAGAGTGCGCCCGCTGGGGGAGGAGACGCCGCCTGCCGCGAACCGGTACCAGTACGCGGTGGCCGGGCGCAGGCCGCGCACATCGGCCTTGACGGTGTGGTCGGCGGCGGCGGTGGCGGTCGTGCTGCCCCGGGCCACGATCCGGGCGAAGCCCTTGTCCTCGGCGATCTCCCAGGTGACTTCGGTGTCCGGGCCCTTGCCGGAGCCCGGTATCGCGTCGGGAGCGGGGGTGACCCGGGTCCACAGCAGGATGCCGTCGGGCAGCGGATCGCCGGAGGCGACGCCGTGCAGGAAGGCGGGGGCCGCGGCGGAGTCCGCGGCGGCGGCGGTCGCGCCGGCCACCAGGGGCGCGGCGACGACGGCGGTGGCGGCGGCGGCCTTGACGACCGTGCGGCGCGTGGGAGTTGAGGAGGTGAATCGACTGGTCACAGCCGGACACCTTACTGATGGGTAGAGCGAACGGGCAGACTCGCGACAGATGTTTGTCCGCCCGTCCGCCCGCGGCCACCTGAGCGTACGTCAGCGTCAGGGGGCCGCGGCGGGACCCGGGAGGGGCCTCAGCCCTTCAGGGCCTTGTCGATGGCGGCGGTGAACGCGGCCGGGTCCTGCGGGGCGTTGTCGCTGCCCGCACCGGTGATCTTCTTGCCGTCCATCTTCAGGGTCGGCGTAGCGGTCACACCGCTGTCGTCGAACTTCTTCGACATGGTGAGCGCCCACTTGTCGAACGTGCCGTCCTGCACGTCCTTCTGGAACTTGGCGTTGCCCTTGAGCGCCGGGACGCTGTCGGCGACCTGGAGCAGGTAGGCGTCCTTGGCGAACTTGTCGCTGGTCTCGGCCGGGTGCCACTTGGCCGAGTACAGCTGCGCCTTGTACTCCATGAACGCCTCGGGGCTCACGTTGAGCGCGGCGCCCAGCGCGCTGAGCGCGTTCTTGGAGCCGGTGCCCGGGCTGCCGTTGTCGATGAAGGTGGCGCCGATGAACTGGACCTTGTACTTGCCCGCGTCGACGTCCTTCTTGACCGTGGCGCCGACCTGCTGCTCGAAGACCGAGCAGACCGGGCAGCGCGGGTCCTCGTACATCTCCAGGGTCTTCTTGGCGGTGGGCTTGCCGATGACGACGGTGGTGCCGTCGTCGCCCGTGGTGTTGGCCGGCTTGACCAGCGTCTTGTCCTTGGCCGCGTCCCACTCGCCGGGCTTGTTGGCCTGCATGACCGCGTAGCCGACGCCGCCGGCTATCGCGAGGACGCCGACGATCGAGGCGGCCACGACCACCTGGCGGCGCACCTTGTCCTTCTTGGCCTGGCGCTCGCGCTCCAGTCGCAGCCGCTCACGGGCGGCTGCCTTGTTGGCCTGGCTGTTGCGCTTGCTCATGATCGTTTTCTCCGTGTGACAGGTGGGGCAGGTGAGAAGTGCTGGGGGCCCGGGTGCTCGGGCCGGCGTGCTCGGCGGGCCGTCGCTCGGACGGCGGGGCCATCGCTCAGACGGCCAGGAGCAGCGCGGCGCGGGGCGGTCCCCGCCGCCCCACGCAGTGCACGAGCGGCCGCGCGCGCGAGGGCGGGTCCGCGCGCCGCACGGGCCGCACCCGCGCCCGTACGGGACGGACCGCGCCGCCCGCCGCGGCGACCGCCAGCAGCAGCGGCCGGAACGCCAGCACCCCGACCGTGCGCACCAGGCGCGCGAGGGCGGCCTCGCCGCGCCGCAGCCAGGCCGCGGCCAGCAGCCCGACCGACAGGTGCGCGGCGAGCAGCAGCCACGGCACGGCCGGTCCCGGCCCCCCGAGCAGCGCGGCCGCGCTCGCCCGGGACCCGGCGACGCCCGGCAGCTCGGCGCCCACACCCCCGCCGCACAGCACGTCCACGCCCACCGACCGCAGCGCGCCCGCGACCGGGCCGCCGGAGGGTCCGTAGCAGACGTGCTGACCGGTCGAGAAGACGGTGTCGGCGGCCAGCTCCAGCGGGACGAGCAGTCCGGCGATCGACCAGAAGCCGCGCTCACGGCCGGCCAGCGCGTACGCGATCAGGAACACGGTGCCGGCCGCGCCGGCGACCAGTCCCGCCGGCAGCGGGACGCGGGAGAGCAGGACGTGGGACGCGCTGGAGAGCGCCACGACGAGCGCCGTGAAAAGCGCCGCGCGTGCCGCTCTGAGCCGGGTCCCTGATACGTCCATCGGTGCTGAAGTCTGCCACGGCCCGCTGTCGGCGGAGCCTAAGAATTCAGTGAGACCCGAGACCCGGAATCCGACCGTTACGGAACAGGTCGACGAAGATCTGGTGGTCCGCGCGCGCCCGCGCGCCGTAGCCGTGCGCGAACTCCACGAGCAGGCCCGCGAAGCCCTCCTCGTCGGCCGCGATGACCGCGTCGATGGCCCGCTCGGTGGAGAACGGCACCAGCTCCGAGTGGCCGCTCTCGTCGTCCGCCGCCGCGTGCATGGCCGCGGTGGCGCGGCCGAGGTCGGCGACGACCGCCGCTATCTCCTCCGGGTCGTCGATGTCCGACCAGTCCAGGTCCACCGCGTACGGCGACACCTCGGCGACCAGCTGGCCCGCCCCGTCCAGTTCGGTCCAGCCCAGCCACGGGTCGGCGGCGGCCTGGAGGGCGCGCTGCGAGATCACCGTGCGGTGGCCCTCGTGCCGGAAGTAGCCGCGCACCGCCGGGTCGGTGACATGGCGGGAGACCGCCGGGGTCTGGGCCTGCTTCATGTAGATCACGACGTCGTTCTCCAGCGCGTCGCTGTGGCCCTCCAGAAGGATGTTGTACGAGGGCAGACCGGCCGAGCCGATCCCGATGCCGCGCCGCCCCACCACGTCCTTGACCCGGTAGGAGTCCGGGCGCAGCAGGCTGGAGTCCGGCAGCGTCTCCAGATAGCCGTCGAAGGCGGCCAGGACCTTGTAGCGGGTGGCCGCGTCCAGCTCGATCGAGCCGTCGCCCTCGGCGAAGCGGCGCTCGTACTCGCGGATCTCGGTCATGGAGTCGAGCAGCGAGAAGCGCGTACGCGCGCGTGCCGAGCGCAGGGCGCCGAGCAGCGGCCCCTCGGCGGTGTCCAGCGTGAAGGAGGGCGCCTCGTCGTCCTTGGCGCCGGTGGCCAGCGCGTGGATCCGCTCGCGGTAGGCGCCGGCGTAGATCCGCACCAGCTCGGTGATCTGGTCGTCGCTGAGCGCCTTGGCGTGGCCGATCAGGGCCAGGGAGGCGGCGAAGCGCCGGAGGTCCCAGGTGAAGGGCCCCACGTACGCCTCGTCGAAGTCGTTCACGTTGAAGATCAGCCGGCCGTTGGCGTCCATGTACGTACCGAAGTTCTCGGCGTGCAGGTCGCCGTGGATCCACACCCGGCCGGTGCGCTCGTCCAGGTACGGCCCGCCGGGTATGCCCCCGGCGCCGCGCTCGGCGGTCTCCGCGTCCAGGTCCGCGTAGAACAGGCAGGCCGTGCCCCGGTAGAAGGCGAACGCGGAGGCCGCCATCTTGCGGAACTTGACCCGGAAGGCGGCCGGGTCGGCGGCCAGGAGCTCGCCGAAGGCGGTGCCGAAGACGGAGAGGATCTGCTCGCCGCGCTCATCGGCGGTGTGCTGCGGGACCGACATCGCCGGGTGCCTCCTGGTGCGTACGTGCGGGTAGAGATGCGCAACGGATGGGACGGGTGCTTCCCCCCCCCTTCCAACGCGTGACCGTACCCCGGAGTGCCCGCCCGCCGTCCGGCTGCCTCCCTTCACCGGGGCGCCGGGTGCCGCGGCGGTTCCCCCACGGCTGTCAGTCGGCCGACGTAGACTTCTGGGCTGTCCCCCTCTCCCCGCCCTGGAGGCCCCCACCGTGTCGAAGCCGCCGTTCACGCACCTTCACGTACACACCCAGTACTCGCTGCTGGACGGTGCCGCGCGGCTCAAGGACATGTTCGACGCGTGCAACGAGATGGGCATGACGCACATCGCGATGTCCGACCACGGCAACCTGCACGGGGCGTACGACTTCTTCCACTCGGCGAAGAAGGCGGGGGTCACGCCGATCATCGGCATCGAGGCGTACGTGGCGCCCGAGTCCCGCCGCAACAAGCGCAAGATCCAGTGGGGCCAGCCGCACCAGAAGCGCGACGACGTGTCCGGTTCGGGTGGTTACACCCACAAGACGATCTGGGCGGCGAACGCGACGGGCCTGCACAACCTCTTCCGCCTCTCCTCCGACGCGTACGCCGAGGGCTGGCTCCAGAAGTGGCCCCGGATGGACAAGGAGACCATCTCCCAGTGGTCGGAGGGCCTGATCGCCTCCACCGGCTGCCCCTCCGGCGAGCTCCAGACCCGGCTGCGCCTGGGGCAGTACGAGGAGGCCCGCCAGGCCGCCTCGGACTACCAGGACATCTTCGGCAAGGACCGGTACTTCCTGGAGCTGATGGACCACGGCATCGACATCGAGCGCCGGGTCCGCGACGACCTGCTGAAGATCGGCAAGGAGCTGGGCATCCCGCCCCTGGTCACCAACGACTCGCACTACACGTACGCGCACGAGGCCACCGCGCACGACGCGCTGCTGTGCATCCAGACCGGCAAGAACCTCTCCGACCCCGACCGCTTCAAGTTCGACGGCACCGGCTACTACCTGAAGTCGACCGACGAGATGTACGCGATCGACGCCTCGGACGCCTGGCAGCAGGGCTGCGCCAACACCGCCCTGGTCGCCGAGCAGGTCGACGTCACCGGCATGTTCGAGGCGAAGAACCTCATGCCGAAGTTCGACATCCCCGAGGGCTACACCGAGGTCACGTGGTTCCGCGAGGAGACCATGCGGGGCCTGCACCGCCGCTTCCCGGGAGGCATCCCGGAGGACCGCATGAAGCAGGCGGAGTACGAGATGGACACCATCATCTCGATGGGCTTCCCCGGCTACTTCCTCGTGGTCGCCGACTTCATCATGTGGGCGAAGAAGCAGGGCATCGCGGTCGGCCCCGGCCGCGGCTCCGCGGCCGGCTCGATCGTGGCGTACGCGATGGGCATCACCGACCTCGACCCGATCCCGCACGGTCTGATCTTCGAGCGGTTCCTCAACCCCGAGCGCGTCTCGATGCCCGATGTCGACATCGACTTCGACGAGCGCAGGCGCGTCGAGGTGATCCGGTACGTGACCGAGAAGTACGGCGCCGACAAGGTCGCCATGATCGGCACCTACGGAAAGATCAAGGCCAAGAACGCGATCAAGGACTCCGCGCGCGTCCTCGGCTACCCGTACGCGATGGGCGACCGCCTCACCAAGGCGATGCCCGCCGACGTCCTGGGCAAGGGCATCGACCTCAACGGCATCACCGATCCCAAGCACCCGCGCTACAGCGAGGCGGGCGAGATCCGCTCGATGTACGAGAACGAGCCGGACGTGAAGAAGGTCATCGACACCGCCAAGGGCGTCGAGGGCCTGGTCCGGCAGATGGGTGTGCACGCCGCCGGCGTGATCATGTCCAGCGAGCCGATCGTCGACCACGCCCCCCTCTGGGTGCGCCACACCGACGGCGTGACCATCACGCAGTGGGACTACCCGAGCTGCGAGTCGCTCGGCCTGCTGAAGATGGACTTCCTCGGTCTGCGCAACCTGACGATCATGGACGACGCCGTCAAGATGGTGAAGTCCAACAAGGGGATCGACATCGATCTCCTCGGGCTGCCGCTCGACGACGCCACCACCTTCGAACTGCTCCAGCGCGGCGAGACCCTCGGCGTCTTCCAGTTCGACGGCGGCCCCATGCGGTCCCTGCTGCGGCTGATGAAGCCCGACAACTTCGAAGACATCTCCGCCGTGTCCGCGCTCTACCGCCCGGGCCCGATGGGCATGAACTCGCACACGAACTACGCGCTGCGCAAGAACAAGCAGCAGGAGATCACCCCGATCCACCCGGAGCTGGAGGAGCCCCTCAAGGAGGTCCTCGGCGTCACCTACGGCCTGATCGTGTACCAGGAGCAGGTGCAGAAGGCAGCCCAGATCATCGCCGGGTACTCGCTGGGCGAGGCCGACATCCTGCGCCGCGTCATGGGCAAGAAGAAGCCCGACGAGCTGGCGAAGAACTTCACGATCTTCCAGGCCGGTGCCAAGAAGAACGGCTACAGCGACGAGGCCATCCAGAAGCTCTGGGACGTCCTGGTCCCCTTCGCCGGATACGCCTTCAACAAGGCGCACTCCGCCGCGTACGGCCTGGTGTCGTACTGGACCGCCTATCTCAAGGCGAACCACCCCGCCGAGTACATGGCGGCCCTGCTGACCTCGGTCAAGGACGACAAGGACAAGTCCGCGGTCTACCTCAACGAGTGCCGCCGCATGGGCATCAAGGTGCTGCCGCCCAACGTCAACGAGTCCGAGTCCAACTTCTCGGCGCAGGGCGACGACGTGATCCTGTTCGGTCTGACCGCCGTGCGCAACGTCGGCCAGAACGTGGTGGACTCGATCATCAAGTCCCGCAAGGCCAAGGGGAAGTACACCTCCTTCCCCGACTTCCTCGACAAGGTCGAGGCGGTCGTCTGCAACAAGCGGACCGTCGAGTCGCTGATCAAGGCCGGCGCCTTCGACGAGATGAAGCACACCCGCAAGGGCCTCACCGCGCAGTTCGAGCCGATGATCGACAACGTGGTGCAGGTCAAGCGCAAGGAGGCCGAGGGTCAGTTCGACCTCTTCGGCGGGATGGGCGACGACGCCTCCGACGAGCCGGGCTTCGGCCTGGACGTGGAGTTCTCCGACGTGGAGTGGGAGAAGTCCTATCTGCTCGCCCAGGAGCGGGAGATGCTCGGCCTGTATGTGTCGGACCACCCGCTCTTCGGTCTGGAGCACGTGCTCTCCGACAAGAGCGACGCCTCCATCCAGCAGCTCACCGGAGGTGAGCACGCGGACGGCGCGGTGGTGACCATCGGCGGCATCATCTCGGGCCTCCAGCGCAAGATGACCAAGCAGGGCAACGCCTGGGCGATCGCCACCGTCGAGGACCTGGCCGGCTCCATCGAGTGCATGTTCTTCCCGGCGACCTACCAGCTGGTCTCCACCCAGCTCGTCGAGGACGCGGTGGTCTTCGTCAAGGGCCGGCTCGACAAGCGCGAGGACATCCCGCGCCTGGTCGCGATGGAGCTGATGGTGCCGGACCTGTCGTCGGCGGGGACCAACGCGCCGGTGGTGCTGACCATCCCGACGGTGAAGGTGACGCCGCCGATGATCAGTCGGCTGGGGGAGATTCTCGGCCACCACAAGGGCAACACCGAGGTGCGCATCAAACTCCAGGGGCCGCGCAAGACCACGGTGCTGCGGCTCGACCGCCACCGGGTCCAGCCCGACCCGGCGCTCTTCGGAGATCTCAAGGTGCTGCTCGGCCCGTCCTGTCTGGCGGGCTGAGCTCCGGCGAGCGGTTAATTCCCTGCGGAAGGGGCGCGTCCAATAGGGCGCGCCCCTTCCGCATTCACGGTGTCTGCTGTGCGGGGAATTATCAGTTGTGGCCGAAGCGACGCTGGTGCTTACGGGCAACATCCGCCGGGCTGCCCTGCGCCTGGGGCTGGGACAGCGCCTGCGCCTCCATCGACGACTTCTGGGCCTCCTGCTGACCGCGCTCGGCCTGCGAGGCGGGCTGCTGCTTACGGCCGGACTTGTTCTTGGCCATGGTGATGCCTCCTGGGGGACTAGGGTCCAGGGCCGCTGTCAGACTCACACACCCCGACAAAGAACGCATTCCAGACGATTACCGTGCGTAATCCTCCGTAACGGCTGCGTAGACGCGGGTTCGCCACGCCGATGATCGAGTTCCGGCCGTCAACCCCCGCCGGGTCGGGCAGACTCGAAGGAAACCCGAAGTACGTTCCCTGATCTCTCGATCTCCTGCACTCTTATCTCCCTGATCTCCTTTGCCTCTGATCTTTTGATTTTCAAGGTTCTGAAAGAGGGTGGAACGCGTGGACCGCTGCGTCGTCCTTGTGGATGCGGGTTACTTGCTGGGCGCGGCCGCGAGCCTTCTGGCCGGAGAGCCTGCCCGTTCACGGATCACCGTCGACCACGCCGCCCTGATCCAGGCGCTGCGCGAGCGGGCGGAGGCCGACACCGAGCAGCCGCTGCTGCGGATCTACTGGTTCGACGGCGCCCCCGACCGGGTGCCCCAGCCCGAACACCGCAGGCTGCGGGTGATGTCCCGGGTGACGGTCCGCCTGGGCGCGCTGACCCGCAGCGACGGGCGGTGGGCCCAGAAGGGCGTCGACGCGGCGATGCACGCCGAACTCACCGAGTTGGCCAGAAACCGCGCCTGTTCCGATGTGGTCCTGGTGACCGGGGACGGCGATCTGCTGCCCGGTCTGATGTCGGCCAAGGAGCACGGGGTCGCCGTGCACCTGTGGGCCGTCCAGGCCGCCGACGGCGACTACAACCAGTCCGAGGACCTGGTGGCCGAGGCCGACGAGCGACGGGTGCTCGACCGCAAGTGGATCACCCAGGCGGTCCGGGTGAAGGAACTCAGCACCATGTACGCCCCGGCCGCCGCCCCCCGCCCGGAGATCGCCGCCATCCTCTCCGCGCCGCTGCCCGAGTCGGCGCTCGCCGCCTCCGCCGAGCGGGCCGCCGAGGCCGCCCAGGCCGCGGCCGTACGCAACGGGACCGCCCAGCCGCCCGCGGCCGTCGGCAACGGCACCGCGGTCGCCCCCGCGCCCGGCACCGCGGTCAAGGGCGTGCCCACCCCCAAGGACCTGGCGGCCCTGCGCGCGCCCGGCACCCAGGCCCCCGCGCCGCACACCGCGCACGCGACCCTGCGCTGGTCCTCCGACAAAGGGTGGGTCGAGCGCCCCGGAGCCACGCTCGGCGAATCCCCGGAGACCGCCTCGCTGCCCACCCTCGCCCAGCTGACCAGCGCCGAGCAGCGCTGGGCGGACCGCGAGGAGGACATCACCACCGTCGGCGGCGATCCGTACGAGGTGGGGCAGGTCTTCGCGCGCCGCTGGATGGAGCGGCTGCCGGAGACCACCCACGTACAGAAGCTGTCCACGATGTACCCGCGCATCCCGCACCGCATCGACGGCGAACTGCTGCGGTACGCGGCCCGGTTCGGGCTGCTCGCCCACAAGGACGACCAGATCGACGAGCACGACCGGTACGCGATCCGGGCCGGGTTCTGGCGGGAGATCGACGTCAGGGCGGCGGCCGAGCGGACCCCGGTCGGAGACTGAGGCGGCCCCGGGGCGGCTCCGCGCCCGCGCGGTCGTTCGGTGAACGGAACCAAACGGGGGTCCGGGGACAGCGCGGCCCGGCCGACCCCGTAGGCTCGTTGTCCGTGAGTACCGGCACAGCAGCGGCGCGGGCCGGCACCGTTTGCACGGTGCGGGGCCTCACCAAGACGTACCCCGCCGCGCGCGGACGGCGCGGCTCGGCCGGTACGCCCGAGATCAGGGCCACCGACGGGATCGACCTCGACGTGGGACGCGGCGAGATCTTCGGTCTGCTCGGGCCCAACGGCGCGGGCAAGTCGACCCTCGTGCGCCAGCTCACCGGTCTGATGCGGCCGGACTCCGGCAGCGTCGACGTCCTCGGGCACGACCTGGTGCGCCACCCCGAGCGGGCCGCCCGGCTGATCGGCTACCTCGGGCAGGAGTCCACGGCCCTGGACGAGCTGACCGTGGCGCTCGCCGCCGAGACCACCGGTCGGCTGCGCGGCCTCACCGCCCGGGCCGCGCGCGCCGAGCGCGACGCCGTACTGGAGGAGCTCGGGCTGACCGCGCTCGCCGGACGGCCCCTGAAGAAGCTCTCCGGCGGACAGCGGAGGCTCGCCTGCTTCGCCGCCGCGCTCGTCGGCGACCGGCCCGTGCTGGTCCTGGACGAGCCGACCACCGGCATGGACCCGGTGGCCCGGCGGGCCGTCTGGGCCGCCGTGGACCGCCGCCGGGCCGAGCGCGGCGCGACCGTGCTGCTCGTCACCCACAACGTCATCGAGGCCGAGACGGTCCTCGACCGGGTCGCCGTCCTCGACCGCGGCAAGGTCATCGCCTGCGACACCCCGGCCGGGCTGAAGGAACGGGTCGCCTCCGAGGTCCGGGTCGAGCTGGTGTGGCGCGAGCGGGCGCCCGTCGAACTGCCCGAGGTCGCGGCGCTGCGGGCGGACGCCCAGGAGTCCGGGCGGCGCTGGGTGCTGCGGCTCGCCCCCGACGCCGCGCGCGCCGCCGTCGCGGCGGTCACCGGCGGCCCGGCGTTCGCCGCCCTCGACGACTTCACCCTGGCCACGCCGAGCCTGGAAGACGTCTACCTCGCCCTCGGCGGCCGCACGGAAGGTCTGGTGAAGGCGTGAGCGCGATTCCCCTGGAGGTTTCCGTGGAGGCTCCCGCGGAGGCGGTCGCCGCCCCGGCGCGGCCGGCCCTGGCCGCCGCGCCCCTCGCGCCCCGCGCGCGGCTGCTGCCCGCCCTCGCGGCCGTCTACCGGGCCCAGCTCTCCCGGGCGAAGGTGGCCCGCATCCCGCTGCTCTTCGTGGCGACCTTCCAGTCGATCGGGATCATGGTCCTGATGCGGGGGGTCGTGGACGGGGGGAGCGAGGCGCGGGCCGTGGTCGCCGGGTCGAGCGTCCTGGTGGTGGCCTTCGTCGCGCTCAACCTGCTCGCGCAGTACTTCGGGCACCTGCGGGCGGGCGGCGGCCTCGACCACTACGCGACGCTGCCGGTGCCGCCCGCCTCGGTGGTGCTGGGCACGGCCGCCGCGTACGCCTCGTTCACCGTGCCGGGAACCCTGGTCACCGCGGTCACCGGCTGCGTCCTGTTCGGGCTCCCGGTGGCGCACCTGTGGGTGCTCGTCGCGGTGATCCCGCTGGCGGGCGCCGCGCTCGCCGGACTCGGCGCGGCCCTCGGACTCCTGGCGCCGCGCCAGGAACTGGCCACCCTGCTGGGCCAGTTGGGCATGTCGGCGGCGCTGCTGCTCGGCGTCCTGCCCGCCGACCGGCTGCCCGGACCGATCGCGTACGCCCGTGACCTGCTGCCGTCCACGTACGGGGTGGAGGCCTTCGCGCACAGCTTCGGCGCCCACCCCGACTGGGCCGTCATCGGGCTTGACCTCGCGGTCTGCGCGGGCGTCGGCGTGGTGTCGCTGCTCGTGGCGACCTGGGCGTACCGGCGGGCGGCGGTCTCCCGGTGAGGCGCCGCACAGGAGCGCCTGGCACGATGGCGGGGTGACCGCACCTCTGACTCCGCCTCACCAGCCGCCGCCGGACGACGACGCCTGGCAGGACTCCGTACACCCCCGTTCCGGCCCGGGCGCCGAGGGCCCCGGGGCCCCGGCGAGCGAGGAGGGCACCGCGATGAGGACGGAGCTGCGGGACGCCGTGGTCGCGGCGGTCGCGGTGACGGTCATGGGCGTGCTGCTCGGGCTGCTGTGGGTCTGGCTGGCGCCCCGGGTGCCGCTCGTCTCCGACGACAAGGCGGTGTTCCTGAAGGACACCGAGGGCGAGGAGGCGATCGGGGCGGACGGAACGTTCATCCTGCTCGCGCTCGGGTTCGGTGTGCTCTGCGCGGCCCTCGCTTTCCTGCTGCGCAAGCGCGGCGGCATCCCGCTGGTGGTGGGGCTCGCGGCCGGTGCGCTGCTGGGGTCCTGGGTGGCGATGGAGCTGGGGGAGTGGCTGGGGCCCACGGACGACGTGGTCGCGGCGGCGCGGGCGGCGGGGAAGGGGGTCGTCTTCGACGCGCCGCTTCGGCTGAACGCGAAGGGGGCGTTGTTGGCGTGGCCGTTGGCGGTGATGGGGGCGCATTTGGCTCTTACGGCGGTGTTCGCTCCGCGGGATCCGGAAGTGTGGCCGGCGCCGGAGCTTTGAGCCCCCTCCCCGCCCCTTCCCCAAACCCTCCGGGGGTAAGCGGGGCTTCCCGGAGCCTGCACCCCCTCGCGCGGCGCTACGCCCCGTCCCCCTGGCGGGGGCTGCGCCCCCTGCACCCCTGGTACGTCTGCGACCCGGTGGCGGGCTGCTCGCGCAGTTCCCCGCGCCCCTTAAGAGGCCGGTGTTCGTCGGACGGTTGTGGTGGGCTGCTCGCGCAGTTCCTCGCGCCCCTTAAGAGGGCGGTGTTCGTCCGACGGTCTGGGTGGGCTGGTCGCGCAGTTCCTCGCGCCCCTTAAGAGGGCGGTGTTCGTCCGACGGTTGTGGCGGGCTGCTCGCGCAGTTCCCCGCGCCCCTGGAAGCGGGTGGCTGAGCTGGGTTCTCCGGCTGCGGCGGACTACCAAGGGGCGCGGGGAACTGCGCGACCAGCCCCCACCGGGCCGCAGACGCAATCAGGCCCTTGAGGGGCGCGGGGAACTGCGCGAGTAAGCCACCACCGGCCCGCACACGACCCCCGACCCATCAGGGGCGCGGGGAACTGCGCGACCAGCCCACCACCGGGCCGCAGACGTGGCCCGGGTCGGCAGCCCGCCACCGGGGCGTACGCGACCCCCGGCCCGCAAGGGAGCGCCCCCGGCCCGCAGGCGCCCCACGGGCAAACCTATGCCGGGCGGCGTCCATGGTTTGAGCGGCCCTTGCGTACGCGCCACTTCCGCTTGCGGGTTCGTTTCGACATGGGGGCAACCTGCTCGCCCCGAAGGGAAGTGTCCAGGGGGATTACCGGACATCCCCGTCAGGGACGCCCCACCGGCGCCAGCACCGCCCCCGTCAGGGACACCAGGTCCTCGGGGGACAGCTCGACCTCCAGGCCGCGTCTGCCCGCCGAGACGCAGATCGTGGCGTGCGCCGACGCCGACGCGTCCACGACCGTGCGCAGCCGGCGGCGCTGGCCGAGCGGTGAGATGCCGCCCCGGACGTAGCCCGTCGTGCGCTCCGCCGCCGCCGGGTCCGCCATCGCCGCCCGCTTGCCCCCGACCGCCGCCGCCAGCGCCTTGAGGTCGAGCGAGCCCGCCACCGGGACCACGGCGACGGTCAGCTCGCCGTCGACGTCCGCGACCAGCGTCTTGAAGACGCGGTCGGGGGAGACGCCCAGCGCCCGCGCGGCCTCCTCCCCGTACGACGCGGAGGACGGGTCGTGCTCGTACGCGTGCACCGTGAACGCCACGCCCGCGGCCGTCAGCGCCACCGTCGCCGGGGTGCCGCCCCCGGCCGCCTTCTTCTTCGCCACCGAAGCGTTCCCCGGGTCAGTTGGGGCTCGTGGGCGAGCGGGTCAGGTCCACCGCCGGGAGCGAGGGGAGGTGGCGGATCACCGCGGTCTCCGCGCGCAGCAGCGTCAGCTCCTCCCGCAGCCGCGTCGCGGTGTCCGGCGCCTGGAGCAGCCGCTGCTTCGCCGGGACGTCGAGCACCGCGGCCGCCGCCACCAGGTAGGACACCACCGAGGGCTCGTCGGGCAGCTCGGCCGAGCCGGTCACCGAGCGCTCCCGGGCCCCGGCCAGCCGCTTCTGGTACGCCCGGAACGCCCGCAGCACCCCCTCCGCCAGCGCCCCGGCCTCCTCGCCCGGCTCCTCGGGCAGCTCCTCCACCTCGGCCGTCAGATAGGGGCCGCTCGCGTCGACCGAGAGGAGCTTGACCCGGGTCGTGCCCGTGGCCAGGACCTCGAAGCTGCCGTCCGCGCGCTCCCGGATCGTCGCCGCGTCCGCGATACAGCCCACCTGGTGGAACGCCTGGATCGGGTCGGGGCCGAAGCCGGCCGCCGGGCCCTTCTCCGGGACGGAGGTCTGGTCGGGCAGTCCGGGACCGGTCGGCGCGACCTCCCGGCCGTCGCGGATCGCGACCACGGCGAACCGCCGAGGTTCGTCGTCGTCCGGGGCGGCGCCGGAGTCCGGGCCGGACTTCAGCAGATCGCGCATCATGGCGCGATAGCGCTCCTCGAACACGTTCAGCGGCAGGACGAGGCCGGGGAACAGGACCGAGTTGAGCGGAAAGAGGGGGAGGCGAGCGGTGGTCACAACGCTCAAGCGTAATGGTCGCCGGACCGGCTGCGTCCGGGCTTGCCCAGGGCGCCCGCGCCCGGGGCCCCGGCGGCCCGGCCGGGCACGGGTGCGGGCGGCCGCCCCAGGGCGCCCAGGGGCGCGACCCGGATGCCCGCGGGATGCCGTTCGCGCCCCGGCTTTCGCGCGGCCACCTGCCGGCGCACCTCGTCGCGCAGCTCGGTGAACCGGCCCAGCGGATCGTCGTCGAGCCGCGCCCAGGGGAACGCCGTGGCATAGGGCCCGATCCGGCCGAACTGCTCCAGCGCCTCCTCCCACCGCTCCCGTACGACCAGGACGTACGCCAGCAGATTGCGCACCTCGGCGGGCCACGGGTCGCCCGGCTCGTACGCCGCGGAGAGCGCGATGGCGAGGTCCGCCGCCGCGTCGATCCGGTCGGCGAACAGCTCCGGCGGGCTCTGGCGGCCGGTCGGCGCCCCGGTGGTCCCGGCGGCCAGGCACGCGAACGCGGCCCGCACCGGCAGCGCCCGTACCAGCGAGCCGGGCAGCGCGTCCGCCGCGGCCTCCTCGGCGAAGCCGAAGCACTCCCGGTGCGAGCCGTACCACTGCGCCGAGAGGTACTGAAGGGCCGCGACATGGCAGCCGTAGTGGTGCGAGGAGCGGCCGACCGCCTCCGCCCACAGCGCCTCGAAGACGGTGTGCGGCGCGTGGGTGCCGCGCGCGTGGTCCAGCGCGATGCGCCAGGGCACCGGGTCCGCGGGCTCGGCCGAGGCCGCCGCGTCGATCAGCGGGGCGATCTCGCGCAGCAGCTCCGCGCGGGCCGGCGAGCCCCACGCCCGTACGATCGCCAGCTCCGCCTTGACCAGCAGCGCGTCCGGGTCCCTGGGCGCGGCGGCCAGCCAGGCGGCGAGCCAGTCCGGGCGGCTCACCGCGAAGGCCGCCAGACGCATGGTGTAGCGGTCGCGGTTCTCCCACTCGGCCGCTTCCCGGGTGGTGGCCAGGAGCTCGGCCGCGCCCGCGAACTCGCCCGCGGCGGCGGACACCAGCGCGGGGCCGAGCCGCCCGTCGGGCGCGTCGAGGAGCAGATCCTCGTCGGCCGGGAGACCGGCGGCGGGCTGCGGGGTGTGCCTGCCCGCACGGGCGGCGCGGAGCAGGGCGCGTACGAATGACATGGTGCGAACCATTCAAAACCGCAGGTCGGAGCTTTGCCAGAGGTGTGCGGTGAAGAGTGTGTGGCGGCCGTGACGGTTGTACGGGGACGGGTCAAGGACCGGCAAATTTCAGCCACGCCGCAGCAGGCGCGAGGCACCCGCCGCCACGGTCGTGGCCAGGATCCAGCCGAGCACGATGAGCACCGCCGAGACCCACTGCCAGCTGCCGTGCAGCTTCCAGTAGCCGTCCTGCCCCAGATTGATCACCGGGACGAGCAGATCGAGGGCGTACAGCGAGGCGTTCCAGTCCGGGTGCTCGTCCGGCTTGATGGGCTGCGGGTCGTAGTGCGAGAACGCCAGCGCGCCCATCGCCCACAGCACCGCCATCCACAGCGCCGCCCGGCCCGGCCGGTAGCCGTAGGCGACGGTGATGTCCTGGAGCACGCCCCACGCCTTGCCCGCCAGCGGCAGGGTCTCGCGGCGCCTGCGCTGCTTGGCGAGCAGCACCTCGCGCGCGTCCGCGTCCTCCCCGCTGCCGCGCAGCACGGTGGCGAGCCGCTCGTACGGCTCCGGCGCGTACTCCGGAGTCGCCGCCGCCACCCACTCCAGCCGTCTGGTCAGCGGGAACTGTCCACGCGGGATCAGGTTGTCGTAGCTGAAGCCGCCCATGGCGAGGCCGCCGGGCCCCGGCCAGCTCGTCGACATGTCGACCAGGTTGACCACCCGGGCCCCCGAGAGCACCACCCGCCCCCGCTCCGGCCTCTCGCCCAGGAAGCGCAGCTCCGGTGTCTGCACCCGGCGCAGCGACACCTCCTGGTAGTCCCGCATCACGAAGCGCGCGCTCTGGAAGTCCACGGCGTCCCCGAACCGGCCGTCGTCCAGCCGCAGCCCGCCCTCGCAGACGAACGGCTGGACCCGGGTGCCCCGGGCCGGGGAGCCCCGGTAGGTCGTCCCGTACGGCGGCGTGGTGGTCTCGGTGGCGCCGGGTGTGACGGCCGCCGCCGTCATGTAGAGCGTGCGCTCCACGGTCAGCTGGGGGGCGTTCAGCGCGCGCCGCCCGTCGGGGTTCACCAGCCGGCTGCCGCGCAGGCTCAGCGTCACGCCCACGTTCGCCGCCCGCAGGCTCACCTCCCCGTAACTCTCGATCAGCTCGGCCTGGAGGTCCTGGGCGACCGAGAGGCCGTCCGCCGCGATCGAGCGGCCCTTGCGGTCGGCGCGGATCACGGCCTCGTTGAGCAGCAGGTCGGTCCCGATGTGCGCGTCGGTCAGCCGGATGCCGCGGGCGATGCGGCAGCGGGGCAGATGCAGGTCGCCCTCGGTCTGGAGGCGGGCCGCCTCGATCCGCGGGATCGCGCAGTTCACCATCCGCACGGTGGTGACCCGGCACTCCGGCATCAGCACCTCGCCCTCGAAGCGGCAGTTGGTCAGCTCCACGTAGGGGGTGACCGTGCCGCCCGACAGATTGAGCGTCCCGGTGATCTGCACCCCGTTCAGCTTCAGCGCCGCGACCCGGCCGGGCAGCGCCGGCGGGCCGCTGAGCAGCAGCAGCGCCACCGCCCGGGCCTTCACATAGCGCTCCGGCCCCCAGACGCGCCCGGAGAACGGGTCGTCCCGCACCCGGTTGCGGCTGCTCAGGTCGTAGGTGCTGCCGTTGCGGAAGGCCTCCCACATCCCGAGCTCCACCGGACTGAACCAGTCCGGCGCCACAGCGACATCCGGCGCCTCGCTCACAGCCGTCCCCCTGTCCCCTGCTCACCCCGCTCGGTCGTGTGCGGGCTGTACACGCGTGTGTAACGGAGTGAACGCTAGTGGTCACGGCCCGGCTCCGGGGCAGGCGGGATATGTATCAGCCAGTGATACGGGCGTCCGGTGGCGGGATGTGGTCTGAGAGAATTGGTTCCGTGATCTCCCGAATCGATCTGCGCGGCAACGCCCTCCCCGAGGGTGGCGCCCTGCGCGACCTGCTGCCCCGTGCCGAGTTCGACGTGGAAGCCGCCCTGGAGAAGGTGCGGCCCATCTGCGAGGACGTGCATCATCGCGGCACGGCGGCGCTGATCGAGTACGCGGAGAAGTTCGACGGCGTGACCCTGGAGCGGATCCGGGTGCCCGCCGAGGCGCTCACCGAGGCCCTGGAGCAGCTCGACCCGCAGGTCAGGGCGGCTCTTGAGGAGTCCATCCGGCGCGCCAGGATCGTGCACCGCGCCCAGCGCCGCACCGAGCACACCACCCAGGTCGTCCCCGGCGGCACGGTCACCGAGAAGTGGGTGCCGGTCGAGCGCGTCGGCCTGTACGCGCCCGGCGGCCGGTCGGTGTACCCGTCCTCCGTGGTCATGAACGTGGTCCCGGCCCAGGAGGCGGGCGTGGCGTCCATCGCGCTGGCCTCCCCGCCGCAGAAGGACTTCGGCGGCCTGCCCCACCCGACGATCCTCGCCGCCTGCGCCCTCCTCGGCGTGGACGAGGTGTACGCGGCGGGCGGCGCCCAGGCCGTCGCGATGTTCGCGTACGGGACGACCGGGCCCGACGCGTGTGCGCCCGCGAACATGGTGACCGGCCCCGGCAACATCTGGGTCGCCGCCGCCAAGCGCTACTTCACCGGCCGCATCGGCATCGACACCGAGGCCGGACCGACCGAGATCGCCGTCCTCGCGGACGAGACCGCCGACCCGGCGCACGTCGCCGCCGACCTGATCAGCCAGGCCGAGCACGACCCGATGGCCGCGGCCGTCCTGGTCACCGACTCCGTGGCCCTGGCCGAGGCGGTCGAGCGCGAGCTGGAGACGCAGATCGCGGCCACCAAGCACGTCGAGGACCGGATCAGGCCCGCCCTGGCCGGCAAGCAGTCCGCGATCGTCCTGGTCGACGGCCTGGAGGAGGGTCTGAAGGTGGTCGACGCCTACGGCGCCGAGCACCTGGAGATCCAGACAGCCGACGCCGCCGCCGTGGCCGGCCGGGTCCGCAACGCGGGCGCGGTCTTCGTCGGCCCCTGGGCGCCGGTCTCCCTCGGCGACTACTGCGCGGGCTCCAACCACGTCCTGCCCACCGGCGGCTGCGCCTGCCACTCCTCGGGCCTGTCGGTGCAGTCCTTCCTCAAGGGCATCCACATCGTCGACTACACCCGGGACGCCCTGGCCGAGGTCGCCCACCACGTGGTCACCCTCGCCGAGGCCGAGGACCTGCCCGCGCACGGCGCGGCGCTCAAGGCGAGGTTCGGATGGAAGGTGCCGGGCCAGTGACCGACCGTCTCACCCTGGACGACCTGCCCGTACGCGAGGAGCTGCGCGGCAAGTCCCCCTACGGCGCGCCCCAGCTGGACGTGCCGGTCCAGCTCAACACCAACGAGAACCCCTACCCGCTGCCCGAGCCGCTCGTCGCGCGGATCGCGGAGCGGGTCGCCGAGGCGGCGCGCGGCCTCAACCGCTACCCCGACCGGGACGCGGTCGAGCTGCGCACCGAACTCGCCCGCTACCTCACGCGGACCGCCGGGCACCCGGTCGCCACCGAGAACGTCTGGGCGGCCAACGGCTCCAACGAGGTCATCCAGCAACTGCTCCAGACCTTCGGCGGCCCCGGCCGCACCGCCATCGGCTTCGAGCCCTCGTACTCGATGCACGGCCTCATCGCGCGCGGCACCGGCACCGGATGGATCTCCGGGCCGCGCAACGAGGACTTCACCATCGACGTGGCGGCGGCGCGCGAGGCGATCGCCGAGCACCGGCCGGACGTCGTCTTCATCACCTCGCCCAACAACCCCACCGGCACGGCCGTCGAGGCCGAGACGGTGCTGTCCCTCCACGAGGCCGCGCAGGCCGCCAAGCCGTCGCTGGTGGTCGTCGACGAGGCGTACGTCGAGTTCAGCCACCGCGCCTCGCTGCTGCCGCTCATCGAGGACCGGCCCCATCTGGTCGTCTCGCGGACCATGTCCAAGGCGTTCGGCGCGGCCGGGCTGCGGCTCGGCTATCTCGCCGCCCACCCGGCGGTGGTCGACGCCGTCCAACTGGTCCGCCTGCCCTACCACCTCTCCGCCGTCACCCAGGCGACCGCGCTCGCGGCCCTGGAGCACACCGACACGCTGCTCGGCTATGTCGAGCAGCTCAAGGGGGAGCGGGACCGGCTGGTCACCGAGCTGCGCGCGGCGGGGTACGCGGTGACCGAATCGGACGCCAACTTCGTCCAGTTCGGCCGCTTCGAGGACTCCCACACCGCCTGGCGGCGGATCCTCGACCACGGCGTCCTGGTCCGCGACAACGGGGTGCCCGGGTGGCTGCGCGTCACCGCCGGCACCCCCGCCGAGAACGACGCGTTCCTGGACGCGGTCCGTCAACTCAAGAAGGAGCAGAGCGCATGAGCCGCGTCGGCCGTGTCGAACGCACCACCAAGGAGACGTCCGTCCTCGTCGAGATCGACCTCGACGGGACCGGAAAGGTCGACGTGTCGACCGGGGTCGGCTTCTACGACCACATGCTCGACCAGCTCGGCCGCCACGGCCTCTTCGACCTCACGGTCAAGACCGACGGCGACCTGCACATCGACTCGCACCACACCATCGAGGACACCGCCCTCGCGCTCGGCGCCGCCTTCAAGCAGGCGCTCGGCGACAAGGTCGGCATCTACCGCTTCGGCAACTGCACGGTCCCCCTCGACGAGTCCCTCGCCCAGGTCACCGTGGACCTCTCCGGCCGCCCGTACCTGGTGCACACCGAGCCGGAGAACATGGCGCCGATGATCGGCGAGTACGACACCACGATGACCCGGCACATCCTGGAGTCCTTCGTGGCGCAGGCGCAGATCGCCCTGCACGTCCACGTCCCGTACGGGCGCAACGCGCACCACATCGTGGAGTGCCAGTTCAAGGCGCTGGCGCGGGCGCTGCGTTACGCATCCGAGCACGACCCGCGTGCCGCGGGCATCCTTCCTTCGACCAAGGGCGCGCTGTGAACGGCCTCAACTCCATCCTGATCGTCCTCGGGCTCTTCCTCGCGGGCGGCGTCTACTCCTTCGTCAAGCAGGACATGTCGAAGAGCCTGATCACGCTGCTCGCGATCAGCTCCGCGCTCTGCCTCGCCGCGGGCGTCCTGCGCCTGGAGGTGTGGAATTGAGCACGGCCACTTCCCGTAAGAAGGTCGTCGTCTTCGACTACGGCTTCGGCAACGTGCGCTCCGCCGAGCGCGCCCTCGCCCACGTCGGCGCGGACGTCGAGATCACCCGCGACTACGACAAGGCCATGAACGCCGACGGGCTGCTCGTCCCGGGCGTCGGGGCCTTCTCGGCCTGTATGCGGGGGCTGCGCGAGGCGCGCGGCGACTGGCTGGTGGGCCGGCGCCTGTCGGGCGGACGGCCCGTGATGGGCATCTGCGTCGGCATGCAGATCCTCTTCGCCCAGGGCATCGAGCACGGCGTGGAGACCGAGGGCCTGGACGAGTGGCCCGGCACGGTCGAGCCGCTCAGGGCGCCGATCGTCCCGCACATGGGCTGGAACACGGTCAAGGCGCCGGAGGACAGCGAGCTGTTCGCGGGCCTGGACGCCGACGCCCGGTTCTACTTCGTGCACTCCTACGCGGTGCACGACTGGAGCCTGGAGGTCACCAACCCCAAGATCCGCGCGCCCAGGGTCACCTGGGCCACCCACGGCGAGCCGTTCGTGGCCGCGGTGGAGAACGGCGCGCTGTGGGCCACCCAGTTCCACCCCGAGAAGTCCGGCGACGCCGGCGCGCAGCTGCTGACCAACTGGATCGGAACCCTGTGATGTCCGCGAAGCCCCCCGTGAAGCCCTCCGCGACGCTCGAACTGCTCCCCGCCGTCGACGTCCGCGACGGCCAGGCCGTCCGCCTCGTGCACGGCGAGTCCGGCTCGGAGACCTCCTACGGCTCCCCGCTCCAGGCGGCCCTCGCCTGGCAGGCCTCCGGCGCCGAGTGGCTGCACCTGGTCGACCTCGACGCGGCCTTCGGCACCGGCGACAACCGGGCGCTGATCGCCGAGGTCGCGGGCGCGATGGACATCAAGGTGGAGCTGTCCGGCGGCATCCGCGACGACGCCTCCCTGGAGGCCGCGCTCGCCACCGGCTGCCGCCGCGTCAACCTGGGCACCGCCGCCCTGGAGACCCCCGAGTGGGTCGCCAAGGTCATCGCCGAGTACGGCGACCGGATCGCGGTCGGACTGGACGTACGGGGCACGACCCTGCGCGGCCGCGGCTGGACCCGCGACGGCGGCGACCTCTACGAGACGCTGGCCCGTCTGGACTCCGAGGGCTGCGCGCGGTACGTGGTGACCGACATCGCCAAGGACGGCACGCTCACCGGCCCCAACCTGGAGCTGCTGCGCGACGTCTGCGCGGCCACCGACAAGCCGGTGGTGGCCTCCGGCGGCGTCTCCTCCCTCGACGACCTGCGGGCGATCGCGGGGCTCGTGGGGCAGGGTGTGGAGGGCGCCATCGTGGGCAAGGCCCTGTACGCGAAGGCGTTCACCCTCGAAGAGGCCCTGGAGGCTGTGTCCCGATGAGCGACGTACGGCGTGTGCAGAGTGGCAGTCCCTGGGAGGACACGATCGGTTTCGCGCGCGCCGTCGCCGCGGGCGACCATGTGCACGTCGCGGGCACCACGCCGTTCCGGGGCACGGTGCTGTACGGCGAGGGCGACCCGTACGAGCAGGCCAAGGTGGCCTTCTCCAACGCCCTCGCCGCGCTCGCGGAGTTCGGTCTCGGGGCCGATTCCGTGGTCCGCACCCGGATGTACCTCACCCACGCGCGGGACATCGACGAGGCGTCCAGGGCCCACAAGGAGCTCTTCGGCGCGGTCCGCCCGGCGGCCACGCTGGTGATCGTGAGCGGTCTCATCGACCCGCGCATGCTGGTGGAAGTGGAAGTGGACGCCTATCGAGGCGCCCCCGAAGGAGCCCCAGAAGGAGCCCCCGAATGACCCTCGCGGTCCGCGTCATCCCCTGCCTGGACGTCGACGGCGGGCGGGTGGTGAAGGGCGTCAACTTCCAGAACCTGCGGGACGCCGGTGACCCGGTGGAGATGGCGAAGCTGTACGACGCCGAGGGCGCGGACGAGCTGACGTTCCTGGACATCACGGCGTCCTCCGGCAACCGCGAGACGACGTACGACGTGGTGCGGCGCACCGCCGAACAGGTCTTCATCCCGCTGACCGTGGGCGGCGGTGTCCGCTCGGCGGAGGACGTCGACAAGCTGCTGCGGGCCGGGGCGGACAAGGTGGGCGTCAACACGGCGGCGATCGAGCGGCCCGAGCTGATCCGCGAGATCGCGGAGCGCTTCGGGCGCCAGGTGCTCGTCCTGTCGGTGGACGCGCGCCGCACCCCCTCCGGCACCTTCGAGGTGACGACCCACGGCGGGCGCCGGGGGACGGGCATCGACGCGGTGGAGTGGGCGCACCGGGCCGCGGAGCTGGGGGCGGGGGAGATTCTGCTGAACTCGATGGACGCGGACGGGACGAAGGACGGGTACGACACGGCCATGATCTCGGCGGTGCGGCGCCATGTCACCGTGCCGGTGATCGCGTCCGGCGGGGCGGGGCGGCTGGGGGACTTCGCGCCGGCGGTGGGGGCGGGGGCGGATGCGGTGCTGGCGGCGTCGGTGTTCCACTTCGGGGAGTTGCGGATCGGGGATGTGAAGAGCGCTCTGCGCGAAGCGGGCCACCCGGTGCGCTAGCCCCTCCCCACCCCTTCCCCAAACCCTCCGGGGGGCAGGGGGCGCTTCCCCGAGGGCTACGCCCCCGGCCCCCTTTGCGGGACCTGTGGCCCCTGCACCCCGGGGCTTCCCGAGGGCTGCGCCCCCGGACCCCCCTAGCGGGACCTGCGGCCCCTGCACCCCGCTTCTTTCGTCTGCGGACCGTGCTGGGTTGCTCGCGCAGTTCCCCGCGCCCCTAACTACCTGGGGGCGCGGGGAACTGCGCGCTCAGCCACAGACAACGCGCAGACGACCACCGAGCCCTAAGGGGGCGCGAGGAACTGCGCGACCAGCCAGAGGCAACCCGCAGCGGACCACCGAGCCCTGAAGGGGCGCGGGGAACTGCGCGACCAGCCGACCACCGGCCCGCAGCCGAAATCCGGCCCCGAAAGGGGCGCGGGGAACTGCGCGATCAGCCGGCCACCGGCCCGCAGTCGAAGTCCGGGCCTTAAAGGGGCGCGGGGAACTGCGCGACCGGCCCGCCACCGGCCCGCAGCCGAAATCCGGCCCTGAAAGGGGCGCGGGGAACTGCGCGATCAGCCGGCCACCGGCCCGCAGCCGAAGTCCGGGCCTTGAAGGGGCGCGGGGAACTGCGCGACCGGTCCGCCACCGGCCCGCAGGCGAACCGCCCCGGCGCGTGGTCGGAGGCAAAACGGGGCTCGGGGGGACGTGGGCCCCGGCTATACCCCCAGCTTCGCCTCCAGGGCCCGCGCCGCCGCCGACTTCTCCCCCTCGACCTCCACCCGCGCCGCCTCCTGGCGACCCGAGGCGAACAGGCACAGTTCGCCCGGCTCGCCCGTCACCGTCACCACCGGCGTCCCCCGCCGCGCCACCGCCGTCTGCCCGTCGGGGCGGCGCAGGACCAGGCCCACGGGGGAGCGGCGGCCCATCAGGCGGGCCATCTTCTCCAGGCGGGACCAGAGCGCGTCCGCGAAGACCGGGTCGACCGGGCGCGGCGTCCAGTCGGGCTGGGCGCGGCGGACGTCCTCGCCGTGGACGTAGAACTCGATCGCGTTCGCCCCCTCGTCGACCTGCTTGAGGTTGTACGGGGAGTACTTCGACGGCCCCGTACGGAAGAGCCGCACCAGCTCCTCGTAGGGCTTGGCGGCGAACTCCGCCTGCACCCGGTCCAGACGGGACTTCAGCGCGCCGAGGAGTATCCCGCCGGCCGCGTCGAGGCGGCGCTCGCGGACCACCAGATGGGCGGCGAGGTCGCGCGTCGTCCAGCCCTCGCAGAGGGTGGGGGCGTCGGGGCCCGCCGCCTCCAACAGGTCGGCGAGCAGAAGCCGTTCACGCTTGGCATGGGTCGACATGGGAGCCAGCGTACGGCCCGTACCGGCGTCCGCCCAGTGGACGCACCGCCGCCGGCGCCTTCGCGTCACGGCACAATGGGGCCATGACCAGCACTCTCGACCCCGCCGTCGCCGCCCGCCTCAAGCGGACCGCCGATGGACTGGTCCCGGCCATCGCCCAGCAGTACGACACCGGCGAGGTGCTCATGCTCGGCTGGATGGACGACGAGGCCCTGCACCGCACCCTGACCACCGGCCGCTGCACCTACTGGTCGCGCAGCCGGAACGAGTACTGGGTGAAGGGGGACACTTCCGGTCATTTCCAGCACGTCAAATCCGTCGCGCTCGACTGCGACGGCGACACCCTGCTGGTCAAGGTCGATCAGGTCGGCGCCGCCTGCCACACCGGTGACCGGACATGCTTCGACGCCGACGTCCTGCTGCCCGCCCCCGCTCAGTAGGGTCGCGCCATGGATCTCGAAACCTTCCGCAAGCTCGCGGTGGACCGCCGCGTCATCCCGGTCAGCCGCCGCCTCCTCGCGGACGGCGACACCCCCGTCGGGCTCTACCGCAAGCTCGCCGCCGAGCGCCCCGGCACTTTCCTCCTGGAGTCCGCCGAGAACGGCCGCTCCTGGTCGCGCTACTCCTTCGTCGGCGTGCGCTCCGCCGCGACGCTCACCGCCCGCGACGGCCAGGCCCACTGGATCGGCACCCCGCCCGTCGGCGTCCCCGCGTCCGGCGACCCGTTGGAGGCCCTGCGGGCGACCGTCGAGGCGCTGCACACCCCGCGCGACCTGGTCGCCGGGATGCCGCCGTTCGCCGGCGGCATGGTCGGCTACCTCGGCTACGACATCGTGCGCCGGCTGGAGAAGATCGGCGAGCACGGCCGCGACGACCTCCGGCTGCCCGAGCTGACCATGCTGCTCACCTCCGACCTGGCGGTCCTCGACCACTGGGCCGGCTCGGTGCTGCTGATCGCCAACGCGATCAACCACAACGACCTGGACACCGGCGTCGACGAGGCCTACGCGGACGCCGTGGCCCGCCTCGACGCCATGGAGGCGGACCTGGCGAAGCCCGTCGAGTCCGCGCCCACCGTCCTGCCGCCCTCCGAGCTGCCCGAGTACACCGCCCTGTGGGGCGGCCCGGCGTACCAGGACGCCGTGGAGGACATCAAGGAGCGCATCCGCGCGGGCGAGGCCTTCCAGGTCGTGCCCTCGCAGCGGTTCGAGACGCCCTGCACCGCGAGCGCGCTCGACGTCTACCGGGTGCTGCGGGCCACCAACCCGTCCCCGTACATGTACCTCTTCCGCTTCGAGGACTTCGACGTCGTCGGGTCGAGCCCCGAGGCCCTGGTCAAGGTCGAGGACGGGCGGGCCATGGTCCACCCGATCGCCGGGACCCGGCACCGCGGCGCCACCCCGCAGGAGGACAACGACCTCGCCGAGGAGCTGCTCGCCGACCCCAAGGAGCGGGCGGAGCACCTGATGCTGGTGGACCTGGGCCGCAACGACCTGGGCCGGGTCTGCGAGCCGGGGAGCGTCGAGGTCGTCGACTTCATGTCGGTCGAGCGGTACTCGCACGTCATGCACATCGTGTCGACGGTGACGGGCCGGGTCGCCCCGGGCCGTACCGCCTTCGACGTGCTCACCGCGTGCTTCCCCGCGGGGACGCTCTCCGGGGCGCCCAAGCCGCGCGCGATGCAGATCATCGAGGAGCTGGAGCCGAGCCGCCGCGGGCTCTACGGCGGCTGTGTCGGCTACCTCGACTTCGCCGGCGACTCCGACACCGCGATCGCCATCCGGACGGCCCTGCTCCGCGACGGCACGGCCTACGTCCAGGCCGGGGCGGGCGTGGTGGCCGACTCCGACCCGGTGTCGGAGGACAACGAGTGCCGCAACAAGGCGGCGGCGGTGCTGCGGGCGGTCCACACGGCGAACCGGCTCGGCGGGCGAAGCGCGCACTCCTGAGCGGCCGACCGGCCGCGCGCCAGGGGCGGACCGGCCCCGCGCCGCGATTTCGCGCCATAACACGCCCCCGGCTGACAAGATCACCCCCGCGCAGGCGATAGTGGAGTACGTGAGTGCCGTACCCGTACCCCAGTCGCGTGCCGAATCCGCGTCGTCCGCCCGCGCCGGAGGCGGCGGCCGCCGTGCCCTCGCCGCCGCCCTGCTCTTCGGCGCGGCCGGGGCCGCCGTCGTCCTGCTCGCCTCCGGGCAGACCTGGGCCGAGGGCCACGCCGCGGTCGGGGGCGGCTCCGTGCCGCTGCGCGCCACCGGGCAGAACGTGACGGGTGTGCCCGCCGCCCTGGCCATCGTCGGACTCGCCGCACTCGTCGCGGTGTTCGCCGTGCGCCGGGCCGGGCGACTGCTGGTCTCCGCCCTGCTCGCGCTGAGCGGCGCCGGAGCCGCGCTCGCGGCGTTCCTCGGCGCCGACGACAGCACCGCGCTCGACGAGAAGGCCGCCAGGACCAGCGGCGACGCCGCCGCGACCATCGGCGGCCTCACCCACACCGCCTGGCCCTACGTCACCTTCGTGGGCGGTCTGCTGCTGCTGGTCGCCGGGCTGCTCGCGCTGCGCTTCGGCGCCGCCTGGCCCGCGATGGGCGGACGCTACGAGCGCGACGGCAGCCCCCGGCCCCGCAAGCCCCGCCCGGCCAAGGACCCGGACCGGCCCGAGGAGCTGTGGAAGGCCCTGGACCGGGGCGAGGACCCGACCGGAGTGTGAACTCCCCCACGGGGGCGACCCCAGGCTCGGGGCACGCGCGCGCGTACGCGACAATGGTCGGTGAGCGGTCGCGGTCCCCGGACTGGGCGGCCGACTCCGCGACCCAGAGATTCACCAACGAGGAGCAACTCATGGCGGGCAGCAGCGGCGGCCACGGACACACCCCGGCCGCCTGGACCGGTGTCATCATCTCCTTCATCGGCTTCTGTGCGGCCTCGGTCTTCATCGTCGCCGCCAACCCGGTCGGCTTCTGGGCCGGTACGGCGCTCACCCTGCTCGGCGCGGTCGTCGGCGGCGTCATGAAGATGGCCGGCCTCGGCACGCCGAAGGAGTCCGCCGAGATGGCCGCGGCCCGCGAGGCGGCCGGTGCCAAGGCGCGCGCCCGTCTCGCCGAGGCCCGCTGAGCCACGCGGCACCCCGTCCAAGGCATCCGAACGAGAGGCGCGGCCCCCTGGGGCTGCGCCTCTCGTCGGATCCGGGGACAATCACCGCGTGGACGCCACCCCGACCCCGACCAGCCCGGTCCCCGGAACCCCGGTCCCCGGCGCCCCGGCTTCCGGGGCCACCGCCGCCGCGCGCCGGCTGCTCGTGCCGCTGGGCACCCTCGCCGGGGTCGCCGCGGCCTTCGCCTACGTGGGCGCGGTCGACCCGAACGAGCCCGGCCACTACCCCGTCTGCCCGCTGCTGCGGCTCACCGGGATCCACTGTCCCGGTTGCGGGGGTCTGCGCAGCGCCCACGCCTTCGTCACGGGCGACTTCGGCGCCGCCCTCGGCGCCAACGCCCTGGCCGTCGCCGGCTATGTCCTCTTCGCGGTCCTGTGGGCGGTCTGGGCCGTCCGCGCCGCGCGCGGGCTGCCCTTCCGTATCGCGCTCAAGGACGTCCACTGGTGGGGCGTCGGCGCGGTCCTGCTGGCCTTCTCGATTGTCCGGAATCTACCGTTCGGGTCTGTGCTCGCGCCGTGACATTCCGTATATCTCCCCACGTCCCGGCTGTCCGAGGAGTGGGACGGGCGTCAACCGGATGCGGGCCCTTCGCTCCGGTGCGGATACCATCGTCATGGCTGATCCTGGCCGATCGTCAACGTCACCGTCCTGGAAGGGGGCCGCTCGCGTGAGTGTGCTCGACGAGATCATCGAGGGCGTCCGCGCCGATCTGGCGGAGCGGCAGGCGCGGGTCGGCCTCGACGAGCTCAAGGAGCGCGCCGCCAAGGCGCCCCAGGCTCGGGACGGTGTAGCGGCCCTGCGCGGCGAAGGCGTCAAGGTCATCTGCGAGGTCAAGCGCTCCAGCCCCTCCAAGGGCGCGCTGGCGGCCATCGCGGACCCGGCGGGCCTCGCGGCCGACTACGAGGCGGGCGGCGCCGCCGTCATCTCCGTGCTCACCGAGGAGCGCCGCTTCGGCGGCTCGCTCGCCGACCTGGAGGCCGTGCGCGCCAAGGTCGACATCCCGGTCCTGCGCAAGGACTTCATCGTCACCGCGTACCAGCTGTGGGAGGCCCGGGCGCACGGGGCCGACATGGCGCTCCTGATCGTCTCCGCCCTGGAGCAGGACGCCCTGGTCTCGCTGATCGAGCGGGCCGAGTCCATCGGGCTCACCCCGCTGGTCGAGGTGCACGACGAGGACGAGGTCGAGCGGGCGGTCGACGCGGGCGCGAAGATCATCGGCGTCAACGCGCGCGACCTGAAGACCCTCAAGGTGGACCGCACCACCTTCGAGCGCGTCGCCCCGGAGATCCCCTCGCACATCGTCAAGATCGCCGAGTCGGGTGTGCGCGGCCCGCACGACCTGATCGCGTACGCCAACGCGGGCGCGGACGCCGTCCTGGTCGGCGAGTCCCTGGTCACCGGCAAGGACCCCCGGGCGGCCGTCGCCGACCTGGTGGCCGCCGGCGCCCACCCCGCCCTGCGGCACGGACGGAACTGACCCCGCGATGCCGATTGCCGCCCGTCTCGCCCCCGGCTGCCGCCCCCGCGGCTGCCGCGCCCCGGCGCGCCGGGTGCACGGGCGGCGCGTGCGCTACGTGATCGGCTCGGAGCCGGGCCAGGTCAACGGGATGCGATGGCGCGGCGGTGCCCTGAGCGCCGCCTGAGCCAGAGCGCCCCAAGGGGCGCGGGAACTGCGCGACCAGCCGCATGCGGCCCGCGGTCGCGCACCCGGCTCACCACGTACGGCGCCTGGGCGGACCCGTGACCACAAGCAACCCAGGACCGGGGCCACACCGCCCCGGGGAGGTATCCCCATGTCCCAAGAGCACGAGTTCTTCATCCCGGACCCGGAGGGTCGAGTCCCCACCCCCGAGGGCTACTTCGGCGCGTTCGGCGGCAAGTTCATCCCCGAGGCCCTCGTCGCCGCGGTCGACGAGGTCGCCGTCGAGTACGAGAAGGCCAAGGCCGACCCCGCCTTCGCCGCCGAGCTCAACGACCTCATGGTCAACTACACCGGGCGCCCGAGCGCGCTGACCGAGGTGCCCCGGTTCGCCGAGCACGCGGGCGGCGCCCGGGTCTTCCTCAAGCGCGAGGACCTGAACCACACCGGCTCGCACAAGATCAACAACGTCCTCGGCCAGGCGCTGCTCACCAAGCGCATGGGCAAGACCCGCGTGATCGCCGAGACCGGCGCCGGCCAGCACGGCGTCGCCACCGCGACCGCCTGCGCCCTCTTCGGCCTCGACTGCACCATCTACATGGGCGAGATCGACACTCAGCGCCAGGCGCTGAACGTCGCCCGGATGCGGATGCTCGGCGCCGAGGTCGTCCCCGTCGCCTCCGGCAGCCGCACCCTGAAGGACGCCATCAACGAGGCGTTCCGCGACTGGGTCGCCAACGTGGACCGCACGCACTACCTCTTCGGCACGGTCGCGGGCCCGCACCCGTTCCCGGCCATGGTCCGCGACTTCCACCGGGTCATCGGCGTCGAGGCCCGCCGCCAGATTCTGGAGCGCGCGGGACGGCTCCCGGACGCGGCGGTCGCCTGCGTCGGCGGCGGCTCCAACGCCATCGGCCTCTTCCACGCCTTCATCCCCGACGCGGACGTCCGCCTGATCGGCTGCGAGCCCGCCGGGCACGGCATCGAGACCGGCGAGCACGCGGCGACCCTGACCGCGGG
This sequence comes from Streptomyces sp. NPDC043908, assembly GCF_056435525.1. Taxonomy (NCBI): domain Bacteria; kingdom Bacillati; phylum Actinomycetota; class Actinomycetes; order Kitasatosporales; family Streptomycetaceae; genus Streptomyces; species Streptomyces sp. NPDC043908. The sequence goes on from NZ_JBWKEI010000006.1 coordinate 77,420, forward strand.
CGAGCCCGGCATCCTGCACGGCTCCCGCAGCTACGTCCTCCAGGACGACGAGGGCCAGATCACCGAGCCGTACTCGATCTCGGCCGGTCTGGACTACCCGGGCATCGGACCCGAGCACTCCTACCTCAAGGACATCGGCCGCGGCGAGTACCGCGCGGTGACCGACGAGGCCGCCATGCAGGCGCTGCGGCTGCTCTCGCGCACCGAGGGCATCATCCCGGCCATCGAGTCGGCGCACGCCCTCGCGGGCGCCCTGGAGATCGGCCGGGAGCTCGGCAAGGACGGCCTGCTCCTGATCAACCTCTCCGGTCGCGGCGACAAGGACATGGACACGGCCGCCCGCTACTTCGGCCTGTACGGCACCGACGCCGAGGTGGCCGCCGACGCCGCGGGCCTCGCCGAGATCGAGGGAGACGCCAAGTGAGCGGGAACGTGACTCTGCTGGACGACACCCTCGCCCGCGCGAAGGCCGAGGACCGGGCCGCGCTCATCGCCTATCTGCCCGCCGGGTTCCCGACCGTCGACGGCGGCATCGAGGCGATCAAGGCCGTCTTCGACGGCGGCGCCGACATCGTCGAGGTGGGCCTGCCGCACAGCGACCCGGTCCTGGACGGGCCGGTCATCCAGACCGCCGACGACATCGCCCTCAAGGGCGGGGTGAAGATCGCCGACGTGCTGCGCACGGTCCGCGAGGCGCACGCCGCCACCGGCAAGCCGGTGCTGGTGATGACCTACTGGAACCCCGTCGACCGGTACGGCGTGGAGCGCTTCACCGCCGAGCTCGCCGAGGCGGGCGGCGCCGGCTGCATCCTGCCCGACCTCCCGGTCCAGGAGTCCGCGCTGTGGCGCGAGCACGCCGACAAGCACGGTCTCGGCACCGTCTTCGTGGTCGCGCCCAGCAGCAAGGACGAGCGGCTCGCGCAGATCACGGCCGCCGGCTCCGGCTTCGTGTACGCGGCGTCCCTGATGGGCGTCACCGGCACGCGCGCGTCGGTCGGCGCCCAGGCCGAGGACCTGGTGCGGCGCACCCGGGCCACCACCGAACTGCCGGTCTGCGTCGGCCTCGGCGTCTCCAACGCGGACCAGGCCCGGGAGGTCGCCGCCTTCTCCGACGGCGTGATCGTCGGCTCGGCGTTCGTGCAGCGGCTGCTCGACGCCCCGGACCACGCCGCCGGGCTCGCCGCCGTGCGCGCCCTCGCGGGTGAACTCGCCGCGGGCGTCCGCCGTACGCCGTAAGGGTGCGGGCCGTACGCGGCGACGCTCCGTAACCCTGCCAGGTTCGGACGGACCCGGAACGCGTTAGCTCGTACGGGTGGATCTGGACCGGGGAGGCACGTGGGTGCCTCCCCGGTTCGTTGCTGCGGGTGTGAGCGAGAAGAACCAAGAAGGCAAGAGAACGGCCCGCGAGCGGCTGGCCCAGGAGCGCGAGCGGCAGCGGACCCAGGACCGCCGCAGACGCACGATGATCGTCGCCGCGGCGGTGGTGTGCGTCCTCGGGCTGGCCGCGGTGATCGGCGTGATCGCCGCCAACACCAAGAGCGGCGACAAGAAGAGCACGGCGGGCCCGCTGCTCGCGCCCGCCGGGGCGGAGGGCAAGGACAAGCCGGCCATCCCGGTCGGCGCGGCCGACGCGCCGTCCACGCTCACGGTCTGGGAGGACTTCCGCTGCCCGGCGTGCGCCGCGTTCGAGAACGGCTTCCGGTCCACGATCCACGAGCTCCAGGCCGGCGGCCGGCTCCGCGTGCAGTACCACCTCGCCACCCTGATCGACCGCAACCTCGGCGGCCGCGGCTCGCTGCGCGCGGCGAACGCGGCGGGCTGCGCCCAGGACGCGGGGAAGTTCCAGGCGTACCACGACGTGCTCTACACCAACCAGCCGCAGGAGACGAACGACGCGTACGGGAAGGACGACAAGCTGATCGAGCTGGCCCGGAAGGTCCCCGGCCTGGACACGGCCGCCTTCCGCTCCTGCGTGCGGGAGGGAAAGCACAACAGCTGGGTCACCAAGTCCAACGACGCGTTCCAGAACGGCGGTTTCAGCGGGACGCCGACGGTCCAGCTGAACGGGGAGTCGGTCTTCCCCCAGAAGGGCAGCGAGCAGATCAGCCCGGCGAACCTGAAGAAGTGGGTCACCGAGGCGAACGAGGGCAAGGAGCCGGGCACCGCCTCGCCGTCGGAGGCGACCGCCGCGTCGAGCCCGCCGCCCCCGGGCGCGCCCGCCGGGTCCGGGACGCCCAAGCCGAAGGCCCCGCACGGGACCGCGCACGTGCCTGGGGCGGCGCCGACCGCCCCGAAGAAGGCACCGGCCCCGGTCCCGTCGCATCCGGGTGCCCCGGCGGTCCCGGCTCCGCTGGAGCCCTAGGAGCCCCGAAGCCCCTCCAGGACCCCGGCACACCGCCTGTTACTCAGAAGTTGCCGGGTGGGTGGTCCGACCGCCCGCCCGGCAGGGTAGCGTCGACCCTGCCATGAACCTCGCCTTTATTCCCAGCCCGTCGACCGGCGTGATCCACCTCGGACCCATCCCGCTGCGCGGCTATGCCTTCTGCATCATCATCGGTGTCTTCGTCGCCGTCTGGTACGGCAACAAGCGCTGGATCGCCCGGGGCGGCCGGCCCGGCACGGTGGCCGACATCGCCGTCTGGGCGGTGCCCTTCGGCCTCGTCGGCGGCCGTCTCTACCACGTCATCACCGACTACCAGCTGTACTTCAGCGACGGTGAGGACTGGGTCGACGCCTTCAAGATCTGGCAGGGCGGGCTCGGCATCTGGGGCGCGATCGCGTTCGGCGCGGTGGGCGCGTGGATCGGCTGCCGCCGCCGGGGCATCCCGCTGCCGGCCTGGGCCGACGCGCTGGCCCCCGGCATCGCCTTCGCCCAGGCGGTGGGCCGCTGGGGCAACTGGTTCAACCAGGAGCTGTACGGCAAGCCCACCGACGTGCCGTGGGCGCTGAAGATCTCCGAGGGCACGAACCGGGTCGAGGGCACGTACCACCCGACCTTCCTGTACGAGTCGCTGTGGTGCCTCGGCGTCGGCTTCCTCGTCATCTGGGCGGACCGCCGCTTCAAGCTGGGCCACGGGCGGGCGTTCGCGCTGTACGTGGCGGCGTACTGCGTGGGGCGCGGCTGGATCGAGTACATGCGGGTCGACGAGGCCCACCACGTGCTGGGCCTGCGGCTCAACGACTGGACCGCGATCACGGTGTTCGTGCTCGCCGTGACGTACATCGTGATCTCTGCGCGGGTGCGGCCGGGGAGGGAGGCGGTGGTGGAGCCTTCGGCGGATGTGGCGGATGTGGCGGATGTGGCGGATGTGGCGGATGTGCCGTCCGACGCGCCGTCGGGCGTGCCGTCCGACGTGCCGTCCGGCGCCCCTGCTGAGGGGGACGTGGCCGAGGCCGCCGACGACGGGGAGAAGTCGGTACCGTCCGAGAACGGAACCCCGAGCAAGGGCTGATCCCCCTTCCCGCCTGCGGGTCGTGTTGCGCTGAGCGCGCAGTTCCCCGCGCCCCTTGAGGGGTCGGTGTTCGATTGCGGGTTGTGGTGGGTTGCTCGCGCAGTTCCTCGCGCCCCTTGAGGGCTGGTGTTTGGCTGCGGGTTGTCTTGGGCTGAGCGCGCAGTTCCCCGCGCCCCTTCAGGGCCCGGTGGTCGTCTGCGGGTTGTCTGTGGCTGAGCGCGCAGTTCCCCGCGCCCCTAACTACCTGGGGGCGCGGGGAACTGCGCGAGCAAGCCAGCACGGTCCGCAGACGAAAGAAGCGGGGTGCGGGGGCCGCAGGCCCCGCGAAGGGGTTCGGGGCGCAGCCCCGGGGAAACCGCCTCCCCCCCGCCCCTCCGGAGGGCTCCCGGAGGGTTAAGGGAAGGGGCGGGGTGGGGGGACAGGGCGGTGGGCCAGGGCCAGGGTGCGGCGGGCGGCCTCCAGCACCGCCGCGTCCACGAACCGCCCATCCGCCAGCGCCAGCGCCCCCGTATCGGTCGGCGACGCCGTGACGATCTCCTGTGCCGCCGCCACCTCGGCGGGCGGCGGCAGATAGGCCCGCTCGATCACCGGCAGCTGCGCCGGATGGATCGCCGCGCGCCCCAGAAACCCCAGCGCCCGCCCCCGGGCGCAGGACGCGGCCAGGCCGTCCAGATCGCTGATGTGCCGGTAGACGGACTGCGCGGGCGGGTCGAGGCCCGCCGCCCGCGCGGCCACCACCACCCGGCTGCGCGGCCACTCCAGGCCCGACTCGTCGCGTACGCCCAGATCCGCGCAGAGGTCCGCCTCCCCGAGCGCGATGCCCCGCACCGCCGGGTGCGCGGCGGCGATCGTGTACGCGTGCTCCACCCCCAGGGCGCTCTCCACCAGCGGATAGAGCGCGACGCCGGGGGCCAGGGCCGCGACCCGCTCGACCTGGAGGGCGTGGGTGACCTTGGGCAGGCGCAGGCCCGAAAGACCCGGAAGCCCGGCCACCGCCCGTACGTCCTCCTCCGTGGCCACCCTGACGTGGACCGGCGTGGACAGCCGCCGCGCCAGCAGCTCCGCCGTCGCGGCCCGCGCGTACGCCTTGCGGTCGGGCCCGACCGCGTCCTCCAGGTCCACGATCACCACGTCCGCCCCCGCCGACAGTGCCTTCTCGACCACCTGCGGCCGGTCGCCGGGGGCGTAGAGCCAGGTCAGCGGGATCGTGGTCACAGCGCGCCCGCCCGGCGCAGTGCGTCGATCTCCGGGGCGGACAGGCCGAGCTCGGTCAGGACCTCGTCCGTGTCGGCGCCGTGCGGGCGGCCCGCCCAGCGGATCGCGCCGGGGGTCTCGGAGAGCCGGAAGAGGACGTTCTGCATCCGGACGGGTCCCAGCTCCGGGTCGTCGACCGTGGTGAGCGTGTCCAGCGCCCGGTACTGGGGGTCCTCCATCACCTCGCGGATGTCGTAGACCGGCGCGATCGCCGCCTCCGCCTTCTCGAACGCCGTCATCGCCTCCTCCCGGGTGCGCCGCCCGATCCAGTGGCCCACCGCCTCGTCCAGGACGTCCGCGTGCTCGGCCCGCCCCGATCCGCTCGCGAACCACGGCTCCTCGATCAGCTCCGGCCGCCCCACCAGCCGTATCACGCGCTCAGCCACCGACTGGGCGGAGGTGGAGACGGCGAGCCAACTGCCGTCCGCCGTACGGTAGGTGTTGCGCGGGGCGTTGTTGCGGGAGCGGTTGCCGGTGCGCGGTTGGACGTAGCCGAGCTGGTCGTACCAGATGGGCTGCGGGCCCAGCACGGTCAGGATCGGCTCGATGATCGCCATGTCGACCACCTGCCCGCGCCCGGTGGCGGCGCGCGCGGTGAGGGCGGTCAGTACGGCGTACGCGGTGGCCAGCGCGGCGATCGAGTCCGCGAGGCCGAACGGGGGCAGCGTCGGCGGGCCGTCCGGCTCACCCGTGACGGCGGCGAAGCCGGACATCGCCTCGGCGAGCGTGCCGAAGCCGGGGCGGTGGGCGTACGGGCCGTACTGGCCGAAGCCGGTGACGCGGGTCAGCACCAGCCGTTCGTTGGCGGCGGACAGTTCGGGCCAGCCCAGGCCCCAGCGCTCCAGGGTGCCCGGACGGAAGTTCTCGATGATCACATCGGTGGAGGCGGCGAGCCGGAGCAGCGTCTCGCGGCCCCCCGGCGTGGACAGGTCCAGGGTCATCGTGCGCTTGTTGCGGCCGAGCAGCTTCCACCAGAGCCCCACACCGTCCTTGGCGGGGCCGTGCCCGCGCGAGGGGTCGGGGCGGCGGGGGTGCTCGACCTTGATGACCTCGGCGCCGAAGTCGCCCAGCATCGTCGCCGCGAGCGGCCCGGCGAAGAGGGTGGCCAGGTCCAGGACCCGCAGCCGCTGGAGGGGAGCGGGGGACGGGGCCGGTGGGCGCGCCCCGCCCGGGGGAGTCGTCACCGGCCCGCGCCCCCGGCCGCGGACGCCGCCGCGTCGATCTCCGTGCGGTACGGCATGGCGGCGACCGCGCCGGGCCGCTGGACCGAGAGCGCGGCGGCCTGGGACGCCCACGCCAGCGCCTGCGGCATCGCCCGGCCCTCGCCCAGGGCGACGGCGAGCGCGCCCACGAAGGTGTCACCCGCGCCCGTGGTGTCGACCGCGGTGACCTCGGGGGCCGCGACCGCGACCGGGTCCTGGCCGCGGGCCGCGTACAGGCAGCCCCGGGAGCCGAGCGTGACCACCGCCTCGGGGACCAGGTCCAGCAGCGCGCGGGCGGCGGCCTTCGGGTCGTCGACGCCGGTCAGCGAGGTGGCCTCGTGCTCGTTGGCCACCACCAGGTCGGTGGCGGCGAGGAGTTCGGGCGGCAGCGGCTGGACGGGGGAGGGCGTGAGGACCGTCCGCACCCCGTGGCGCCGGGCCGCCGCGGCGCCCTCGACCACCGTGTCCATCGGCAGCTCCAGTTGGAGCAGCAGCGCCTCGGCGCCGGCGATCAGCGCCTCGTCACCGGGGCCGAGGTGGGTGACGGAGGCGTTGGCGCCGGGGATGACGACGATCGCGTTGCCGCCGGAGGCGTCGACCACGATGTGGGCCGTGCCGGAGGGTCCCTCGGTGGTGCGGACGAGGTCGGTGTCGACGCCCGAGCCGTCGAGCGCGGCCCGCAGCCGGGTGCCGAACTCATCCGTGCCGACGGCCCCGATGAGCGCCACGTCGCCGCCCGCGCGGGCCGCCGCGACGGCCTGGTTGGCGCCCTTGCCGCCGGGGATCGTACGGAATTCGCGGCCGGTGACCGTCTCACCGCGGCGCGGGGCGGTCGTCACATAGGCGACCAGGTCCATGTTGGTGCTGCCGAGCACCGCGATACGCGTCATGCGTGTGGTACCTCCTGGGGGATGGGGTGGGTGGTGAGGCTCGCGGTCAGTTCCGCGAGGGAGTCGAATCCGGTGCCGTCGAAGCCGGCGACGGAGGTGGCGAGGCGGTTCTTGAGCGGGGCCGTCCAGCGGGCGGGCAGGGCGTCCGGGTGCCCGGCCAGGAGTCCCGCGAGCGAGCCGGCGGTCGCCCCGTTGGAGTCGGTGTCCCAGCCGCCGGACACCGCGCGGCAGATGGAGCCGGAGAAGTCGCCGTCGGCGTGGGTGAGGGCGGCGGCGAGCAGGGCGGCGTTGGGGACGGCGTGCACCCAGTGGTACGCGCCGAGCGCCGTGTGCAGCCGGTCCACCACCGTCTCGAAGCCGTCCTCCTCGCGGGCGAGCCGGATGCCGAGCCGGACGGCGGTGGCGAGGCGGGAGTCCGGGGGGATCACGGTGAGCCCGCCGGCGAGGCAGCCGTGCACGTCGTACGCGCCGGTGGCGGCGAGGGAGATCGCCGCCGCCGTGAACATCGCGCTGTACACGCCGTTGGCGGTGTGGGTGAGGACGGCGTCGCGGTGCGCCTGCGCGGCGGCGGCCACCGGGTCGCCGGGGTTGGTCCAGCCGTGGACGTCGGCGCGGATGGCCGCGCCGATCCACTCGCGGAACGGGTTGCGGCGGGTGGCGGTGTGCGGGGGTTCGACGCCGTCGAGGAGGTTGCGGTACGCGACGCGCTCGGCCGTGAACGTCCGCCCCGCCGGGAGTTCGTCCAGCCACAGCCGTGCCACGTCGGCGGTGGTGAAGGCGCGGCCGTGGCGCTGGAGGAGGAGCAGCCCGAGGAGAGGGTAGTTGAGGTCGTCGTCCTCGGGCATCCCGTCGATGTTCTCGGCGAGGGAGGTGGGGGCGGAGCGGCGGTTCCAGGGGTGGGCGGCGGCGAGGCCGGCGGGGAGGCCCCGGGCGGTGAACCAGGTGTGGAGCGGCCAGTTGCCGGTGGCGCGGGCGATGGCTCTGATGCCGGTGAGGGTGAGCTTCTCGACGGGCTTGCCGAGGAGGCAGCCGGCGGCCCGGCCGAGCCAGGCGGCGTGGAGGGCGTCGACCTCCGCCGTCCCGCCCCTTCCCGCCGTGACGGGTGCGGTTCCGCCAGGGCTCCCGGGGCGGGGGCGGGAAGCGGGCGTTCCCGGGGACGCTGCCCCCGGACCGCCGGGCGGGCGCCGCGCCTCCTCCCGCGCGACGGGCTCCTCCGCGCGCCCGCGCGCCCGCGTGATGGCGGCGAGGTCCGTCGGTTCGGCCCTGGCCAACGGGCTGGGCAGCAGCGCCAGTTCGTCCAGCAGGCGTAGCGCCAGCGACCTCAGCGCCGGGGGCGCGGGGGGCAGGGACGCGCCCCCGGGGACGGGGGTCGCGCTGCCGCCCGCCGCCACCCAGCGCCGCGCGATCCCGCTCGCGTCACGGCCGTCCTCGGCCGCCTGGCGCAGTTCGTGGGCCAGCAGGTCCTCCGGCTGGACCCAGGTCACGCGCAGCGGGGTCATCGGGTCAGGGCCTCGAAGGCCGCGTGGTGCGCGGACCGGCGGGCGCGGTCCTTCCCGTGCACCTCGACGGCCACCTCCGTCAGTGCCCGCGCGGGCGCGTGCAGGTCCAGCCGGCTCGCCTCGGCGATCCGCTGGGACCAGGCGGCCGGAACGGGGCCCTCGCCCCGCAGCGCGCCCGCCAGCGCGCCCGCCATCGTCGCGATGGAGTCGCAGTCGCGGCCGTAGTTCACCGCGCCCAGGACCGCCGTGCGAAAGTCGCCGTCGGCCACCAGCAGCATGCCGAGGGCGATGGGGAGTTCCTCGACGGCGTGCAGACGGGACGGGCGGCGGGCGCCCAGGGACGGGGCGCGGTAGTCGGGGCCGACCGTGTCGAAGGGGGCGACGGCCGCCCGCAGCGGGGCGAGCGCGGACTCGAAGTCCGTGTGGCCGGACGCCGCTTCGGCCACCGCCTCGATCGCCGCGCGGGTCCCGTCCTTGGCCAGGCAGAGGCAGGTGTCGACGACCGTCGCCGCCGTCGCGCCGGGCGCGCACGCCGCCGCCACGGCCGCCGCGAAGACGCCCGCGGCCTCCCTGCCGTACGAGGACTGGTGCGGGGCCGCCACCTCCAGGGCCTCGGCGTACGCCCCCGCCGGGTCGGCCGCGTTGACCAGGCCGACCGGGGCCATGTACATCGCCGCCCCGCAGTTGACGATGTTGCCCGCGCCGGCCTCGCGGGGGTCGACGTGGCCGTAGTGCAGCCGCGCCACCAGCCACTTCTCGGCGAGGAAGATCCGGTGCAGGGGGATGGTCTCCGCCTCCAGCTCGGGGATCCACACCGGGCGGGAGAGCAGGTCGGGGACCAGGTGGTCGGCGATCTCGTACGCGTCGAGGTGGTCGCGGACCTTCTCGTACACGCGGATCAGCGCGTGCGTCATCAGGGTGTCGTCGGTGACGTGTCCGTCGCCCTTGTGGTACGGGGCGATCGGGCGTGCCGTACGCCAGTCGTCGCCGTGCCAGGGGCCGACGATGCCGTGGACGCGGCCGCCGTGCCGCTCCACGATCTGGTCGGGGGAGTAGCCCTCGACGGGGCCGCCGAGGGCGTCCCCGACGGCCGCGCCGACCAGGGCTCCGGTGATGCGGTCCGCGAGAGTGAGCGTCGTGTACGACGTCGTGAGCGTCATGCCGGAATTGTCCACCCTGGGCGGTCAGTTCGGGGTGGTTCGCGGCACTTTGGTGAAAACCTCAGCCGCCCGGGGGGTGGCACAGCGTGTCGGCGAGGAGCCCGGCGAGCTCCACGAGGTCGGTGCCGGCCAGGCGCGGGAGGGCGCAGCCGGACAGGGTGCGGCAGGCGTCCAGCCAGGGGGCGGGGATCGCGGCGCCGCCGCCGAGCGCCCCGGTGAGGGCTCCGGCGAGGGCGGGCGCCGAGTCCGCGACCCGGGACAGACAGGCGGCGGCCGGGACCGCCGCGGCCACGGTGCCGCGCGAGGCGAGGGTCAGGGCGAGGGCGACGGGGACGGTCTCGGCGGCGGCGATCCCGTAGCTGTAGACGTGGTCCACGATCTGGTGCTCCAGGAGCGGGACCAGGGCGAACGCGCCCGCGGTGTCGTCGGCGAAGTCGTGCGCGAGCTTGACGGCGTGGCGGGCGTTGCGGCCGATCTCGGTGTCGGGGGGGAGCTGGTCGAGGGCGGCGGCGACGGCGTCCTCGGTGGTGGCGCCGCCGAGCGCCGCCGCGACGGCGGCGGCGACGGCCCGGGCGCCGTGCACGCCGTCGCCGTCCTGGGTGTAGCGGGCGTCGAACTCGGCCAGGTCGGCGGCCTGGTGGGGCGCGCCCGGGTGGACCACGGCGAGGACGGCGGCGCGTACGCAGGCGGCGTCGTCGAAGTAGTGCGGGTTGTCGTGGCCGGTGGCGGGCGGGCGCAGACCGGTGGCGAGGTTGCCGAGGCCCGCCCGTACGGAGATGCGGGCGCGCAGCGGGAGCACCGCGGACTCGACCTCGGGGGCGCGCTCGGCGGCGGCGGCGACCTCGGCGGCGAGCAGGTTCCAGGCGCGGTCCACCGCGGCGCGGACGCGGCGGGCCGGAGTGAGGTGGGCGAGCAGCGGCTCGGCCGCGGTCAGGACGCTCTCGGCGGCGAACGCGGCCCACTCGGCGTCGTCCGAGGGGCCGAGCCGCAGGGGCTCGGGGGGCTGGTTGAGGGCGATGGGGACGGGGAGGGTGGTGGTGGCGTTCTGTTCGGCGAAGGTGTCGAGTTCGCGGGTGAGCCGCCGGGTCCACTCGGGCATACGGGCGGCACGGTGCCGCGCGGCGGGCCACCCCGCGGCGTCACCGGCGGCGAGCCCGAGGAGCAGGCCCTGGATACGGGTGCGCGCGGGAGAACCGGGCACCGCGAGCCCACCCTCGCGTACCGGTTCGCCGCGCCCGACCGTCGCGGTCCCGTCGGCGTGCGGCACCGGTTCACCCCGCCCGGTCGCCGCGGTCCCGCCGTCCGCCTCCCGCACCGGTTCGCCGCGCCCGACCGTCGCGGTCCCGTCGGCGTGCGGCACCGGTTCACCCCGCCCGGTCGCCGCGGTCCCGCCGTCCGCCTCCCGCACGGGGTCGCCCCGCCCGGTCGTCGCCGTCCCGCCGTCCGCCTCCCGCACGGGGTCGCAGCGCCCGGTCGTCGCCGTCCCGCCGTCCGCCTCCCGCGCGGGGCCCCCGCCCCCCGGCGCCCCGCCCCCGCCGGAGGCCTCCTCGTCCCGGTAGATCTCCATCACGCGGTCTCCTCCTCCGGGTCCGGTGTCAGCAGGTCCGCGATGTCCAGGACGTGGTGGCCGCGCATCTCGGGGAGGCAGCTGCCGCGGACCGGGCCGATGCGGCTGGACCAGGCGGCGGGGATCGCGGCGGCGCCGCCGTACGCCCCGGCCAGGGCGCCCGCCACCGCCGCCGTCGTGTCCGCGTCGCGGCCCATGTTCACGGCGGTCAGGACCGAGGCCGTGAAGTCGCCCCGGGCCGTGGCGAAGGCGCCGAAGGCGAGGGCCACCGCCTCGGGGGCCAGGTCGGTCCAGGGGTAGCCGCCGATCACCACCGCCGAGCGGACCGCGCGCTCGCCCTGGTGGGCCACGGCCACCGCGCGGCGCAGCGAGCGCGCGGTCCAGGAGTCCATCGGGATCACCGACAGGGCCGCGGCGATGACGGAGGTGAGGTCCGCGCCCGCCATCGCCACCGCGACACCGGCCGCCACCGCCTGGCCGCCGTAGATCCCCTCGCCCTCGTGGCTGACGCAGCCGTCGATCGCCACCAGCCGCGCCGCCTCCCTCGGCGCGCCCGCGGCGAAGACGCCGAAGGGGGCCGCCCGCATGGCGAGGCCGTCGCTCCAGGCGTGCCGGTGCTGGGCGGAGATGGGGGCGGCCAGGCCCCGGCGCAGGTTCTCCAGGGTGCCGCGCTCGCTGAAGCCCGCGCCGCGGAACGGGCCCTCGTCGCGGTCGGCGATCCAGTGGTGCCAGGCGTGTTCGACATGGGTGACGGTGAGCGCGGACCCGTGCCGGGCGAGCAGCAGCCCGGAGAAGATCGCGTACTCGGTGTCGTCGGTGCCCGCCGGGTCCTCGCGGACGAACCCCTCGATCCGGCCCCAGCGGCGCCGGATCTCCGAGGGTTTGAGGTTCTCGGCGGGAGCCCCGAGCGCGTCCCCGACCGCGAGGCCCAGCAGCGCGCCCCTGGCTCGCTCGCGGATGGCCTCGGCGGTACCCGGGCCGCTGGCGATCAACTCCATGGGAGGGCCTTTCGCGTCGCCTGATCCTTCGCTTGATCTCTGCCACACCGAACGACCCGGGAGTCCATCCGTCACACCAATGGCCACATGTGTGCATGCGCGGGCACGCATGAGCGAAACAGGGCTCTGACCTGGGTAAGTACGGCCTGCCTTGCTAGCGCGGGACTTACATCGCGCGTACTTTCGACACCGAAGAGGCGACGAGGGGAGCGGACGCACGGTCCGCCGCCGCAACGCAAGGGGAGAGCTGTGTCCGTCATCGACACCCGGGCCACGCTGCACGAGGCGCACCGGGACAACCACACCCACCGGGACGTCAACGGCGGCTGGCTGCGTCCGGCCGTCTTCGGCGCGATGGACGGGCTCGTCTCCAACCTCGCCCTGATGACCGGTGTCGCGGGCGGCGCCGTCTCGCAGCACACCATCATCGTCACCGGCCTCGCGGGGCTGGCCGCCGGGGCGTTCTCCATGGCGGCCGGCGAGTACACCTCGGTCGCCTCGCAGCGCGAGCTCGTCGAGGCCGAACTCGACGTGGAGCGCCAGCAGTTGCGCAGGCATCCGGTGGACGAGATGGAGGAGCTGGCCGAGCTCTACGTGTCGCGCGGCGTCGAGCCCGCGCTCGCCCGCGAGGTCGCCATGCAGCTCTCCCGCGACCCCGAGCAGGCGCTGGAGATCCACGCCCGCGAGGAGCTGGGCATAGACCCGGACGACCTGCCCTCGCCGCTCGTGGCCGCCGTCTCGTCCTTCGGCTCGTTCGCGCTGGGCGCGATCCTGCCCGTACTGCCGTATCTGCTCGGGGCGAGTGCCCTGTGGCCCGCCGTGCTGCTCGCGCTGGTCGGCCTCTTCGCCTGCGGCGCCGTGGTCGCCAAGGTCACCGCGCGCTCGTGGTGGTTCAGCGGGGTGCGCCAGCTCGCCCTCGGCGGCGCGGCCGCGGCCCTCACCTTCGGCCTCGGCTCGCTCTTCGGCACCGCGGTCGGCTGACCGGGCGGCCGGTTTCCCGGCCCGCCCGCCGCCCGCTCCCCGCAAGGCCCGTCCGGACGTCTCCCCGTCCGGGCGGGCCTTCGCCGTGCGCGCGGACGCGTCGCGGGTCACCATGTGACCTACGTCCTGCTCGGGAACGGCCCGAGGCCCGTAGGATGCGGGACTATGCAGGGCGCCACATAAGTAATCGTTACTCCACGGTTTCGTGGCTTCCGTGGACGGGCATAGGCCGTACACACTCCGCCGCCGCAGGCAATGAAGCCTGCCCCGGACGGCACGGCGAGCGCCGCTGAGTGTCCGCATGCTGGAATGGGCTATCCGGTTCCCGAGATCCGACCCATCATGTAACCTGCACGAAATTTCGCAGAGGGCCAACGTCGTCCCTCGGCACTCAACATGCCACGACGACGACGGGAGAGCCGATGCGTTCCGACGCCTGGTCGCCCATGGACGGTCGACCCGCCCCGCAGGGGCTGTACGACCCCCGTAACGAACACGACGCCTGCGGAGTCGGGTTCGTGGCCACCCTGACCGGTGAGGCCAGCCATGAGCTGGTCGAGCAGGCGCTGACCGTACTGCGCAATCTCGAACACCGTGGCGCCACCGGCTCCGAGCCGGACTCCGGCGACGGCGCCGGCATCCTGCTCCAGGTCCCGGACGCGTTCCTGCGCGAGGCCGCCCCCTTCGAACTGCCCGAGGCCGGTGCGTACGCCGTCGGCATCGCCTTCCTGCCCGTCGAGGACAGCGCCGCCGCCGTGGCGCGGATCGAGGCCATCGCCGCCGAGGAGGACCTGCACGTCCTCGGCTGGCGCGAGGTGCCCGTCACGCCCGAGCTGCTCGGCAACGGCGCCCGCGCCACCATGCCCGCCTTCCGCCAGCTCTTCGTGGCCGACGGAAGCAGCACCGGCATCGCCCTGGACCGCAAGGCCTTCGTGCTGCGCAAGCGCGCCGAGCGCGAGGCCGGGGTGTACTTCCCCTCGCTCTCCGCCCGGACGATCGTCTACAAGGGCATGCTCACCACCGGGCAGCTGGAGCCGTTCTTCCCCGACCTCTCCGACCGCCGGTTCGCCACCGCCGTCGCGCTGGTCCACTCGCGCTTCTCGACGAACACCTTCCCCTCCTGGCCGCTCGCCCACCCGTACCGCTTCGTCGCCCACAACGGCGAGATCAACACGGTCAAGGGCAACCGCAACTGGATGGTGGCCCGCGAGTCGCAGCTCGTCACCGAGGTGTTCGGCGGCGACGGCAGGGACCTCGCGCGGATCTTCCCCGTCTGTACGCCGGACGCCTCCGACTCCGCCTCCTTCGACGAGGTGCTCGAACTCCTCCACCTCGGCGGCCGCTCGCTGCCGCACTCGGTGCTGATGATGGTTCCCGAGGCGTGGGAGAACCACGACTCGATGGACCCGGCCCGGCGCGCCTTCTACCAGTACCACTCCACGATGATGGAGCCCTGGGACGGCCCGGCCTGTGTCACCTTCACCGACGGCGTCCAGGTCGGGGCGGTCCTGGACCGCAACGGTCTGCGCCCCGGCCGCTACTGGGTCACCGACGACGGTCTGGTCGTGCTCTCCTCCGAGGTCGGCGTCCTCGACATCGACCCCGCCAAGGTGGTCCGCAAGGGCCGCCTCCAGCCCGGCAAGATGTTCCTCGTCGACACCGCCGAGCACCGGATCATCGAGGACGACGAGATCAAGGCGGCGCTGGCCGCCGAGGCCCCGTACGCCGAGTGGCTGGAGGCCGGCGAGATCGAGCTGGAGGACCTGCCCGAGCGCGAGCACATCGTGCACACGCACGCCTCGGTCACCCGCCGCCAGCAGACCTTCGGCTACACCGAGGAAGAGCTGCGCGTCATCCTCGCGCCGATGGCCCGCACCGGCGGCGAGCCGCTCGGCTCGATGGGCACGGACTCCCCGATCGCGGCCCTCTCCGAGCGCCCCCGGCTGCTCTTCGACTACTTCACCCAGCTGTTCGCGCAGGTCACCAACCCGCCGCTGGACGCCATCCGCGAGGAGCTCGTCACCTCGCTGCGCTCCTCGCTGGGACCGCAGGGCAACCTGCTCGACCCGACCGCCGCGTCCTGCCGCTCCGTCACCCTGCCGTTCCCGGTGATCGACAACGACGAGCTGGCCAAGCTGATACACATCAACGCCGACGGCGACATGCCGGGGATGAAGGCCGCCACGCTCTCCGGCCTCTACCGCGTCTCCGGCGGCGGCGCGGCCCTCGCCGAGCGCATCGAGGCCATCCGGGCCGAGGCCGACGCCGCCATCGAGAACGGCGCCCGCCTCATCGTCCTGTCCGACCGGCACTCCGACGCCGAGCACGCGCCGATCCCGTCGCTGCTGCTCACGTCGGCCGTCCACCACCACCTCATCCGCACCAAGCAGCGCACCCAGGTGGGGCTCCTCGTCGAGGCCGGTGACGTCCGCGAGGTGCACCACGTCGCCCTGCTCATCGGCTACGGCGCCGCCGCCGTCAACCCGTACCTGGCGATGGAGTCCGTCGAGGACCTGGTCCGCGCGGGCACCTTCATCGAGGGCCTGGAGCCCGAGCAGGCCATCCGCAACCTCATCCACGCCCTCGGCAAGGGCGTCCTGAAGGTCATGTCCAAGATGGGCATCTCGACCGTCGCCTCCTACCGGGGCGCCCAGGTCTTCGAGGCCGTCGGCCTCGCCGAGGAGTTCGTCGGCACGTACTTCAGCGGCACCGCCAGCAAGATCGGCGGCGCCGGGATCGACGTCATCGCCAAGGAGGTCGCCGCCCGGCACGCCAAGGCCTACCCCGTCTCCGGCATCGCGGCCACCCACCGCGCGCTGGAGATCGGCGGCGAGTACCAGTGGCGCCGCGAGGGCGAGCCGCACCTGTTCGACCCGGAGACGGTCTTCCGTCTCCAGCACGCCACCCGCGGGCGCCGGTACGACATCTTCAAGAAGTACACCGAGCGCGTGAACGAGCAGTCCGAGCGCCTGATGACGCTGCGCGGGCTCTTCGGCTTCTCCTCCGACCGCCCCTCGATCCCCCTCGACGAGGTCGAGCCGGTCTCGGAGATCGTCAAGCGCTTCTCCACCGGCGCCATGTCGTACGGCTCGATCTCGCGCGAGGCGCACGAGACGCTCGCCATCGCCATGAACCAGCTGGGCGGCAAGTCCAACACCGGTGAGGGCGGCGAGGACGCGGACCGCCTCTACGACCCGGCGCGCCGCTCCTCCATCAAGCAGGTCGCCTCCGGCCGCTTCGGCGTCACCAGTGAGTACCTGGTCAACGCGGACGACATCCAGATCAAGATGGCCCAGGGCGCCAAGCCCGGCGAGGGCGGCCAGCTGCCCGGCCACAAGGTCTACCCGTGGGTCGCCAAGACCCGGCACTCCACCCCGGGTGTCGGTCTGATCTCGCCGCCGCCGCACCACGACATCTACTCCATCGAGGACCTGGCGCAGCTGATCCACGACCTCAAGAACGCCAACCCGGCCGCGCGCATCCATGTGAAGCTCGTGTCCGAGGTCGGTGTCGGCACGGTCGCCGCCGGTGTCTCCAAGGCGCACGCGGACGTCGTCCTCATCTCCGGCCACGACGGCGGAACGGGCGCCTCCCCGCTGACCTCCCTGAAGCACGCGGGCGGCCCCTGGGAGCTCGGCCTCGCCGAGACCCAGCAGACGCTGCTGCTCAACGGCCTGCGCGACCGGATCGTGGTGCAGACCGACGGCCAGCTCAAGACCGGCCGCGACGTCGTCATCGCGGCGCTGCTCGGCGCCGAGGAGTTCGGTTTCGCGACCGCCCCGCTCGTCGTCTCCGGCTGCGTCATGATGCGCGTCTGCCACCTGGACACCTGCCCGGTGGGCATCGCCACCCAGAACCCGGTGCTGCGGGACCGCTTCTCCGGCAAGCCCGAGTTCGTCGTCAACTTCTTCGAGTTCATCGCCGAGGAGGTCCGCGAGCTCCTCGCCGAGCTGGGCTTCCGCACGATCGAGGAGGCCGTCGGCCACGCCGAGCTGCTGGACACCAGCCGCGCGGTGCGGCACTGGAAGACCCAGGGCCTCGACCTGGACGCGCTCTTCCACGTGCCCGAGCTGCCCGAGGGCGCCGTGCGCCACGCGGTGACCGCCCAGGACCACGGTCTGGAGAAGGCGCTCGACAACGAGCTCATCGAGCTCGCCGCCGACGCGCTGGGCGCGGCCACCGCCGAGGACGCCCGGCCGGTCCGCGCGCAGGTCGCGATCCGCAACATCAACCGGACCGTCGGCACCATGCTCGGCCACGAGGTGACGCGGAAGTTCGGCGGCGCGGGCCTGCCCGACGACACCATCGACATCACCTTCACCGGCTCGGCGGGCCAGTCCTTCGGCGCCTTCGTGCCCCGGGGCGTCACCCTGCGCCTGGAGGGCGACGCCAACGACTACGTCGGCAAGGGCCTCTCCGGCGGCCGGGTGATCGTCCGCCCCGACCGGGGCGCCGACCACCTCGCCGAGTACTCCACCATCGCGGGCAACACCATCGCGTACGGCGCGACCGGCGGCGAGCTGTTCCTGCGCGGCCGCACCGGCGAGCGGTTCTGCGTCCGCAACTCCGGCGCCTTGGTGGTCTCGGAGGGCGTGGGCGACCACGGCTGCGAGTACATGACCGGCGGCCACGCGGTGGTCCTGGGCGAGACCGGACGCAACTTCGCGGCCGGCATGTCCGGCGGTGTCGCGTACGTGATCGACCTCGACCCCCACCACGTCAACGCCGGCAACCTGGCCGCGGTCGAGGCCCTCACCGAGGCCGACGAGCGGTGGCTGCACGACGTCGTGCGCCGCCACCAGGAGGAGACCGGCTCCACGGTCGCCGAGAAGCTGCTCGCCGACTGGCCCGCCGCCGTACAGCGCTTCAGCAAGATCATCCCGTCCACGTACAAGGCAGTGCTCGCCGCCAAGGAAGCCGCTGAGCTCGCCGGTCTCTCCGAGCAGGAGACCACCGAGAAGATGATGGAGGCGGCGACCCATGGCTGACCCCAAGGGCTTTCTCACCACCGGTCGCGAGGTCGCGCCGACCCGCCCCGTGGCCGAGCGCGTCAAGGACTGGAACGAGGTCTACGTTCCCGGCTCGCTGCTGCCGATCATCAGCAAGCAGGCCGGGCGCTGCATGGACTGCGGCATCCCGTTCTGCCACAACGGCTGTCCGCTGGGGAACCTGATCCCCGAGTGGAACGACTACGCCTACCGCGAGGACTGGTCGGCGGCGTCCGAGCGGCTGCACGCCACCAACAACTTCCCGGAGTTCACCGGGCGGCTGTGCCCGGCCCCCTGCGAGTCGGCGTGCGTGCTCGGCATCAACCAGCCGGCCGTCACCATCAAGAACGTCGAAGTCTCCATCATCGACAAGGCGTGGGACAGCGGCGACGTCACCCCGCAGCCCCCGGAGCGGCTGTCCGGCAAGACCGTCGCGGTCATCGGCTCGGGCCCGGCGGGCCTGGCCGCCGCCCAGCAGCTGACCCGGGCCGGCCACACGGTGGCGGTGTACGAGCGCGCCGACCGCATCGGCGGTCTGCTGCGCTACGGCATCCCCGAGTTCAAGATGGAGAAGGTGCACATCAACCGCCGCATCGAGCAGATGCGCGCGGAGGGCACCAAGTTCCGCACCGAGGTCGAGATCGGCCGTGACATCGACGCGGCGAAGCTGCGCAAGCGCTACGACGCGGTCGTCATCGCGGCCGGCGCCACGGTCTCGCGCGACCTGCCGGTCCCCGGCCGCGAGCTGAACGGCATCCACTTCGCCATGGAGTACCTGCCGCTGGCGAACAAGGTGCAGGAGGGTGACTTCGTGGCGCCCCCGCTGACCGCGGAGGGCAAGCACGTCGTCGTGATCGGCGGCGGCGACACCGGCGCGGACTGCGTGGGCACCGCCCACCGCCAGGGCGCGGCGTCGGTCACCCAGCTGGAGATCATGCCGCGGCCGGGCGAGGAGCGGAACGCCAACCAGCCCTGGCCGACCTTCCCGATGCTCTACAAGGTCACCTCGGCCCACGAGGAGGGCGGCGAGCGGGTCTACTCCGTCTCCACCACCCACTTCGAGGGCGACGAGGACGGCAACGTCCAGTTCCTGCACCTGACCGAGGTCGAGTTCATCGACGGCAGGCTCACCCCGAAGCCCGGCACCGAGCGGAAGATTCCCGCCCAGCTGGTCACCCTCGCCATGGGCTTCACCGGCACCGACCAGTCCAACGGCCTGGTGGCGCAGTTCGGCCTGGAGCTCGACGAGCGCGGCAACATCGCCCGCGACGCGGACTTCGCGACGAACGTCGACGGAGTGTACGTGGCCGGTGACGCCGGGCGCGGGCAGTCTCTGATCGTGTGGGCGATCGCGGAGGGCCGTTCGGCAGCACGTGGTGTGGACCGGTACCTTACGGGGAGGAGCGAACTGCCCGCCCCGATCCGTCCGACGGACCGGGCCCTGACGGTCTGATTCCCTCCACCCCAAAACGTTCCGTACAACGGTGTACGGGCTGCGCCGGACCGGGGAACACCCCCGGCCCCCCGCAGCGTGGCGCCTGCCCCACTGTCCCCGACCGGACGACTGGGCGGGCGCCGCGGCGCGTCACCGCTGCCCGCCCTCGGCCCGCAGCCCCCGGAACTCCACCCGGGCGTCCTCCGTGTACGCGCCCAGGGCGCCCCGGAGATAGGGGCGTTCGGTGTCGGTGAAGTCGGCGAGGCCCTCCGTGTCCACGGCCACCCGGAGCCGGCCGCCCCGCTGCTCGACCCGGACCGTGTACCAGGCGCCGACCGGGAAGGCCCGCTCGCCGGTGGCCAGGAAGCGCTGGCCGCCGGGGTAGGCGGGATCGCGTTTGCCCAGCTCCCAGCCGTTGGGCTTGAGGGTGATGTAGTAGAAGTGCTCCGGGTCGGTGTACGCCCAGATCAGCCAGGCCACCTCCCAGGTGTTCGGCGCGGGCGTGCGCAACTGCGCGACCGTGCGCATCCGGGCCTCGTAGCTCACGTCCCCGTACACCGCGCGGCTCACCACCAGGCCCGCGTGGGTGGCGCCGGGGTCGGTGGCCGCCCTCGGCGCCAGCTCCAGGGCGTCGTCGTCCCCCGTGTTGACGCCGTGGCCGTTGAACACCGACTGCCAGCGGCCGTGCGCCGTGCCGTCGGCCCACGGCTCGCGCGGCGCCGGGCCCCGGTCGCCCACGCACCTGCTCAGGCCGAAGGTCCCGGCCGCCAGCAGCGCGGCGGCCAGGACCAGGGCGGTGACTCGGCGTCTGCGGCCGCCGCGCCCGGCCGGTGGGACCGGGCGCCGCAGCCGGGGGGCTGTCGTCATGCCGTCGAGTATGGCCCCGCTCCGCCGCCCGCGGGGGGCACGGGAAGAAGAGGGTCGGCGGCGCACGGGACCTCGGCCGCGAAGTCCTCCGCGAGCTGGGTGACGATCCGGGCGGTGGCGCCGCCGTCGCCGTAGGGGTTGCCCGCCGTCGCCATCCGCCGGTACGCCACGGGGTCGTCCAGGAGCGCCGCCGCCGCGCCCACGATCATCTCCGGATCGGTGCCGATGAGCCGGGCCGCGCCCACCTCCACCGCCTCCGGCCGTTCGGTGGTGGTCCGCAGCACCAGGGCGGGCTTGCCCAGGCTCGGGGCCTCCTCCTGGATGCCGCCGGAGTCGGTCAGGACGAGGTCGCAGCCCGCGAGCGTGGCGGTGAAGTCCGGGTAGTCCAGCGGCTCGACCAGGGTGATGCCGGCCCGGCCGGTGAGCGGCAGCAGCGCGTCGCGCACCGCCGGGCTCTTGTGCAGCGGGATCACGATCTCCACGTCGCCGCGTTCGGCGAGCCGCCCCAGCGCCCGGCCCATCGCCCGCATCCGGGGCCCCTGGTTCTCCCGGCGGTGCAGGGTGACCAGGACCCGCCGCCGGGCGGTGCGGAACGCGCAGGTCCCGATCCCCTCGGCGAGCGCCCACTGGAGGTTGTCGATGACGGTGTTGCCGGTGGTGAAGATCTGGCCCGCCGCGATGCCCTCCTCCCGGAGGTGCCGGGCGGCGCGCTCGGTGGGGGCGAAGTGCCAGCGGGCGATCCGCCCGATCAGGCAGCGGTTGAGCTCCTCGGGGAAGGGGTTGTCCAGCACCCCGGTGCGCAGCCCCGCCTCCACGTGCGCCACCGGGACGCGCTCGTAGAACGCGGCCAGCGCCCCGGCCAGCGCGGTCGTGGTGTCGCCCTGGACCACCACGAGGTCGGGCCGCTCCCTGCGCAGCAGCTGGCCGAGCCCCTCCACCAGACGGGACGTCAGATCGGAGAGCTGCTGGCGGTTGCGCATGACGTCGAGGGCGTAGCGGACGTCGACGCCCAGCAGCCCCAGCATCTGGTGGAGCATCTCGCGGTGCTGGCCGGTGGTCACGACGACCGGCTCGAACTCCGTACCTGCGGCCAGCGCCCGGGCCAGCGGCGCCAGCTTGATCGCTTCGGGCCGGGTGCCGAGCACCAGCATGGCGCGCACGGGCACGCCGGATGAGAACGCGGACATGGGTCCCCCCTAGGACATTGACGAGCACGATGAAAGAGAGCGAGAGAGACGAGGAGAAGGCCGGGAGGCGTTACGGGGTCCGGCCCCGTCCACCTCCGCGCCGCTCAGGTGCGGGCGGTCTTCAGCCAGGTGCGCTTGCCGGTCGCCATCCGCCACAGCCCCCACCAGCCGGCCGCGAACCAGATGTAGCCGTAGAACACGAAGACGTGGGCGACCAGCACCGACCGCACCAGACCGAGGTCCCGCTCCCGCTTGGCGTAGACGAATCCGTACGCGTACGCCGCGGTGAAGGAGAGCAGGTACGGGCCGAGCAGCCACATCGGTGACACCAGCGCCCGGCCCGCCTCGACGGAGGCGAGCGCCGTGCCGCCGAGGGCGACCAGGAAGGACAGCGGCAGCAGCGAGGTGAGCAGGATCAGCACCGGGCTGGAGAGGTGGTAGAGCAGATCGAGCGCGGGGCGCGTCGGGACCTCCCGCAGGATGAGCGGGACGAGGCCGGCCGACTGGAGGTGGCCCTGGAACCAGCGGGACCGCTGCCGTACCAGGCGCCGCAGCGAGAGCACGGCCTGCTGGGAGACCGAGGCCGTGGTGCAGTGCTGGGTGACCCAGCCCCGGGCGATCAGCCGTACGCCGAGGTCCAGGTCCTCGGTGAGGCTGTCGCTCCAGGGGCCGCCGGGCCCCAGGGTGTGGAGCGCCGACAGCCGCATGAACTGTCCGTTGCCGCCCATGCCGACGCTGCCGATGAAGCGGCGCGCGCTCTGGAAGACGTCGCCGTAGACCACGAACTCCATGTCCTGGAGGCGGGCGAGCAGTCCGGTGGTCCGGTTGTACATCCGCACGCAGATCTGCGCGGCGCCGGTGCGGGGATCGTCGAAGAACGGGTCGACGGCCTGCACGACATGGCCGTCCAGGCGCCCGTCCGCGTCGACCACGCAGACGATGACGTCGTCCGGGTGGTGCCCGTCGAGCACCCCGGAGCCGGTGAGGAACCGTATGCCGTCGTTGAGCGCGGCGCCCTTGCCGCGCCGGGCGTCGGGCAGTTCGCGCCGGTGCAGCAGGACCCGGTCGCCCGCGGCCCGGGCGATGTCGGAGGTGCGGTCGTCGGAGGCGTCGTCGATGACGAGCGCCAGGAAATTCCCGGCCGGCAGGCCCGTGATCCGCGCAAGGCTTTCGGCCAGTACCTGCTCTTCGTTGAGGCAGGCGAGGAGGAATACATAGAGCCGCTCTTTGCGCGGCCCTTTCCGGCGGGGTGCGCGGCGTCTGGAGAGAACGAAGAGGCCGGTGTTGTAGCAGCCCGCCATCAGGATGATGGAAATGCTGGACCAGAGGAGCAGTTCGAGAATCATGTGCGCCCCCGGTGCCCGTGGGACTGGCCCGCACCGGCTGTTTTCGAATTCTTCCGCCACCTCATTCGAATTCTGATCGATATGAGGACGCAGGCGGTGAGGCAGTAGAGAGCGAAGCCGGCACCCGCCGTGGCCTGCAGAGCTTTGGCCAAAGGCAGGCCCGGTACGGCCTCGGGCGCGGCCGCCATCCCGGCCAGGGGCAGCACTGTGCCCCAGGCTGGCTTTCCGTACATGGGTCCCCCCCATTTGTTCACGCAGCAGGTCATGTCTCTGCGCGAGATGGCGAACGTAGCAGACCCGGACACCCTCGTGAGGGGTGATGTTAAAACTTCATGGATCGTTTTTTACCGAGCCCGGACGGCCGCGTTCCGGGGCCCCTTCGCCTATTGACAGGCTTTGTGGTCCGCCAGAAGAATCGTGGCCCTAATTCGGCCATGTTTCATCGGCCCCGGGGGAAAACGGGCCGGGGTGGCCGTTTTTCAGGGAAGAGGGGGAAAGCGGATCATGAAATCCGTGAGAAGAACGTCCGGTGGGCGCCGTCGGCGCGGGCTGTCCCTGGTCCCGCTGCTGATCGCCGCCCTGCTGGGCACGGGTGTGGTGGCCTCCGCCGCCGGACCGGACGGCAGGCCGCCGCGCTCCGAGCCGCTGAGCCCGGCCGCGAGCCTGGGCAGGGCGGGGCTGGGGGACTGGGCCAGGGCCCAGCTCGCGGCGGACGCGCAGCGCCGTGCGGCGCCGCGCGCAGCGCCGACCCCGGTCCTGGGCGCGGTGACGGACACCGTACGGAAACTGCTGTCGCTCGCCGCGCCCGACACCACCTCCACGCTGGTGCTCTACGACGACGCGGGTCCGTACGGCTACCTCGGTGAGCTGTACGCCATGGCGGCGGCGAACCTCGGCGGCCACTTCGGCAGCGTCACGGCCAAGCCCGTGCAGCAGTACACCGCGGGCATGCTCGGCCAGTACACGGCGACGGTCTACCTGGGCTCCACCTACTACGGCGGCGGCATCCCCGACGCCGTGCCGGCCGCGTTCTACCAGGACGTCCTGGCCGGTACGAAACCGGTGACCTGGGTCGGGGACAACATCTGGAACATGGGCAACGCGGTGGGGGTGCCGCAGTTCACCCAGAAGTACGGCTGGGACCCGACCACGTCCTACTTCACGGACGCGAACGGATCGGTCGGCAACGTCAGCCAGGTCACCTACGGCGGACAGGCCCTGACCCGCAAGATCCCGGCGGGCCAGGACGGCGGCGTACTGCGCCCGAACATCCTCACCGGGGCCGGGTATCCGGCGGTCACCCGGGTCGCGGAGGCGCTGGACGCGTCGACCGGGACGAGCTTCCCGTGGGCCGTCCGGTCCGCGAACCTCACGTACATCGGTGAACTCCCGTTCAGCTACGTTTCCGAAAGCGACCGGGTGATCGCGTACGAGGACATGCTGTTCGACGCCCTCGCCCCCGGGACCGCCGCCCGGCACCGGGCCATGTTCCGCCTGGAGGACATCAGCCCCGACTCCGACCCCGCGCAGCTGCGGGCCATGGCGGACTACCTCTACAGCCAGCACATCCCGTACGGCATCAACGTCATCCCCGTCTACACGGACCCGAAGGGCGTCTACAGCAACGGCGTCGCGCAGACCGTGACGCTGGCGCAGCGCCCGCAGGTGGTCTCGGCGCTGAAGTACATGCTGGCGCGCGGCGCCGTGCTGATGGAGCACGGCTACACCCACCAGTACGGCACCACCGACAACCCGTACACCGCGGTGACCGGCGACGACTTCGAGTTCTACCGGGCGCACGTGGACGCGTCCGACAACGTCGTCCACGACGGGCCGGTCGCGCAGGACTCCACGGCCTGGGCGCAGTCCCGGGTGAACTCCGGCCTCGCCGGTTTCGCCCTGGCCGGCCTGCCGCGCCCGCAGCTGTGGACGACCCCGCACTACGCGGGCTCCGCCACCGACTACCGCGTCTTCGCCCAGAACTACTCGGCCCGGCTGGAGCGGTCGCTCTACTTCGCCGGGACGCTCACCGGCGGCGCGGCGGACCCGAACCGGTTCATCGGCCAGTTCTTCCCGTACGTCGTCAACGACGTGTACGGAACGAAGGTGCTTCCCGAGAACATCGGGAACTATGAACCCGTGGCACAGAACAACCACCCCGCGCGGTTCCCCGCGGACCTCGTCGCGTCGGCCAGGGCCAACCTGGCGGTCCGGGACGGCTTCGCGAGCTTCTTCTACCACCCCTACTATCCGGTCCAGCCGCTGAAGGACACGATCGACGGCATCAAGGCCCTCGGTTACACCTTCGTCAGCCCCGCGGCCCTGTGAGCGGCATGACGAAGAAGGCGGTCGCGGCCCTGGCCGCGGCCGCCGCCCTCGTGCTCACCGGCTGCTCGGGGGAGGAGGGCGGCGGCGGTGCGCAGCCGAGCGGATCCGGGTCGCGGCCCGGCTCAGCCGGGGACGGGCGGGTGCGGGGGATGACCCTGCCGTCGTGGTCGGCGGACGACTACGACAGCCCGCGCGCCGAGGCGTATCTGCGCGACATCGCGCACACCGGGGCGCGCTGGGTCGTCTTCACGCCCACGTGGTACCAGCGCACCACCCGGGACAGCGAGCAGCACCCCACCGAGGAGACCGCGAGCGACGCGAGCCTGCGCCGGATCACCGCCCTCGCCCACCGGGCCGGGCTCCAGGTGATGCTGAAGCCGCACGTCGACCTGGTGGACGGCGGCGACCGGGCCGGGATCCGCCCCGCCGACCGGGCGGCCTGGTTCACCGCGTACGAGAAGTTCATCACCCACTACGCGGCGCTCGCGCACGAGACGGGGACCGAGCGGTTCGTGGTCGGCACCGAACTCGCGGGGGTGTCCGCCGACGCGGCGCCCTGGCGCCGGGTGATCGCGGCGGTCCGCGCCCGCTACCGGCAGCCGCTGACGTACGCGGCCAACTACGACGAGTACGCCCGGGTCCCCTTCTGGCCGGAGCTGGACGTCATCGGCATCGACGCCTACTGGCCGCTCGGCGAGGCCCCCACGGCGGACGCGGCACGGCTGGGCCGGGCCTGGCAGCCGGTCGCCGAGGAGCTGGCGGCCTTCTCCGGCCGGCAGCACCGCAAGATCCTCTTCACCGAGGCGGGCTACACCAGCCAGCGCGGCTCGACCACGGCCCCCTACTCGTGGACGGTCAGCAAGCGCGCGGCCCCCGACGAACAGGCCGCCGGATACCGGGCACTGCTGGACACCTTCACCGGCCGGGACTGGTGGGCCGGGGTGTGCTGGTGGATGTGGGACGACTGGCCGGACAGCGGGGAGACCCCGGCGCGGCTCGCCTACACCCCGCACGGCAAGCCGGCGGAGGAGGTGCTGCGCGCGCACTGGGCGGCCTCGCAGGACGGCTCCGACGGCTCTTCCGGCTAGGAGCGCGCCCCGCGCCCGCCTTGCGGCACGGGATCGCGATCATCGCGACCCCGGAGAAATCCGGACAGTGGATGTCGGGTATCCAGGGTTTGCTGGGCGCATGGCACCGCAGACATTCAGCTGGACGGACTTCGAAGCGGCCGAGGCGCGGTTCGCCGACGCCGTGCGCGAGCGTTTCCTTCTCTACAAGCACCACGTCCTCGCGACCCTGCGCGCGGACGGCAGCCCCCGGGTCACCGGCCTGGAGGTCGAGATCCGGGTCGGCGAGCTGTGGCTCGGGATGATGCCCAACTCCCGCAAGGCGTACGACCTGCGGCGCGATCCGCGCTTCGCGGTCCAGGCCAATCCGGGGCCGGACGCGGAGATGGCCGACGGGGACGTCCGGATCAGCGGGCGGGCGGTCGAGGTCCTCGACGCGCGGGAGCGCGCCCGGTACGCGCACGAGGTGCACCCGCCCGAGCCGTTCCTCCTCTTCCGCGCGGAACTCACCGAGGTGGTCCACACCGGCATCGACAAGGAGACCGAGGAGATCGTGCTGCGCGTGTGGCGGCCGGGCGCCGCCCTGCGCACCATCCGCCGGGGCGGCGGGACGGAGCCGCCGCGCGAGAGCGCGTAAGCGCTCCGCTGGGAGGGCGGGTTTTCGCCTGCGGGGCGTGGTGGGTTGCTCGCGCAGTTCCCCGCGCCCCTTTGGGTCCGGAGTTCGTGTGCGGGGCGTGGTGGGTTGCTCGCGCAGTTCCCCGCGCCCCTCGGAATGCCGCTGCGCGGCAATCCCCCTGGGCGACCCCGGAGGGGCGCGCTTCCAGGGGCGCGGGGAACCGCGCGGCCAGCCCCCCGCCGGGCCGCAGGCGAACGGGACTGTCAGGAGTAAGCCCTCACCGGCCCGCGGGCGAACGGGACTGCTAACGGTAAGCCGCCAGTACCTCCGCCCGGCACTGAGCCGGTGTGCCCCACGCGTCCCGCAGCGGGCGGGCCCTGCGCAGCCAGAGGGAGAGGTCCAGCTCCTCGGTGTAGCCGATCGCGCCGTGGAGCTGGAGCGCGGCGCGGGCCGCCGTGTACGCGGCCTCGCCCGCCGCAGCCTTCGCCGCCGCGAGATCGCCGGGGGCGAGGGTGAGCGCCGCCCCGTACACCAGGGGCCGGGCGAACTCCACCGCCAGCAGCGTGTCCGCGAGACGGTGCTTGACCGCCTGGAACGAGCCGATGGGCACCCC
The DNA here is from genome assembly GCF_056435525.1 of Streptomyces sp. NPDC043908. Classification (NCBI taxonomy): domain Bacteria; kingdom Bacillati; phylum Actinomycetota; class Actinomycetes; order Kitasatosporales; family Streptomycetaceae; genus Streptomyces; species Streptomyces sp. NPDC043908. Next base: position 104,870 of record NZ_JBWKEI010000006.1, read on the forward strand.
GAACTGGACGCGTTGGCGGACGTACGCGACGGTCCGGCGCAGCAGCTCCTCGGCCACCCCGACCGCCTGCGCCGCCGCCGCGAGCCGCGCCCAGCGCACCGCGCACCCGACCGCCTCGTCCAGGACGGGACCGGCGGCGAGGAGCTCCCCACCGGGGCCGGGCCGCGCGAGCCGGCGGGCGGGGTCGAGGGACGCGTGGAGGGGGCCGTGGCCGGGGGCGAGCCGCAGCTCGGCCGCCCCGCCGGGGCCCGCCGCCACCACCAGCACCGCGTCCGCCCCGTCCGGGTCCAGCACCCACCCCCCGCCCTCCGGCACGGCCAGCGTCACCACGGCCTCGCCCGCCAGCACCCCCGGCAGCAGGCGCTCGGCCGGACCCGGGACGCCCGCGTCCGCGAGACGGCCGAGCAGGGCCGTCGCCGCCGCCGTCTCCACCAGCGGCCCCGGCACCGCGTGGCGGCCCAGCTCCCGGTGGGCCATGGCCAGCTCCGGCGGCAGGCGGCCCGCCCCGCCGTACGCCTCCGGAGCCGCCAGCGCGAACACCCCGGCCCCGGCCAGCCGCCGCCACAGCGCCCGGCCGGGGCCGTGGTCCCCGGCCGCCCAGGACCGTACGGCCTTCGAGGTGTCGCAGGCGGTCAGGAGCGCGTCCAGGGAGCGGGTGAAGTCGCGCTGCTCGGTGGTCGGCAGGAACCTCATCGGGGACGGCCCTTCGGGAGGCCGAGCAGGCGCTCGGCGACGATGTCGCGCTGGATCTCGTTGGTGCCGGCGTACACCGGCCCGGCCAGCGCGAAGACGTACCCCTGCGCCCAGCCGCCCGGCCCCTCCGCCAACTCGCCCTCCGGGCCCAGGAGTTCCAGCGCGCTCTCGTGCAGCGCGATGTCGTACTCGGACCAGAACAGCTTGTTCAGGCTCGACTCCGCGCCCATCGCCCCGCCCGCCGCGAAGCGCGACGCGGCCGCGCAGGTGAACAGCTGGTACGCCCGCGCCCCGATCACCGCGTCCGCGACCCGGTCGCGCAGCCCCCGGTCCTCGCCCCGCTCGCGCCACAGCCGCACCAGCCGGTCGGCGGCGGCCAGGAAGCGGCCGGGGGAGCGCAGGGTGAGCCCGCGCTCGTTGCCGGTCGTGGACATCGCGATGCGCCAGCCCTGCCCCGGCTCCCCGATCACGTCCTCGTCGGGGACGAACACCTCGTCCAGGAACAGCTCCGCGAACGCCGGCTTGCCGTCGAGCCGTCCGATCGGGCGGACGGTCACCCCCGGCGCCCGCAGGTCGAACATCAGATACGTCAGGCCCCGGTGCGGCCGGTCCGCCGCCGCATCCGTACGGAAGACGCCGAAGGCGCGGTCGGCGAACGCGGCCCGCGAGGACCACGTTTTCTGGCCCGACAGCAGCCAGCCCCCTTCCGTGCGCACGGCCCGCGATCGCAGCGAGGCGAGGTCGGAGCCGGCCTCCGGCTCCGACCAGGCCTGCGCCCACACCACCGCCCCGCTCGCCATGTCGGGCAGCACCCGGGCCCGCTGCTCCTCGCTGCCGTGGTCGAAGAGCGTCGGCGCGAGCAGGCTGATGCCGTTCTGGGAGACCCGGCCGGGCGCGCCCGCCGCCCAGTACTCCTCCTCGAAGGCCAGCCACCGGAAGAGGTCGGCGCCCCGGCCCCCGAACCGCTCGGGCCAGGAGACGGCCGACCACCGCCCCGCGTACAGCTCGGCCTCCCACCGCCGGTGTGCGGCGAAGCCCTCGGCCGTCTCCAGCGAGGGCAGCGGCGCGGCCGGCACGTGCGCCGCGAGCCACTCGCGCGCCTCGGCGCGGAAGGCGTCCTCCCCGGCCGTGCGGTCCAAGTCCATTGCGGGGCCCGCCCCTTCGCCACTGATGTTCCCTAACAAGTGTTTGGTAGGTTAGCCTGCGGGCGTGACCGACAACAAGGTTCCGTATGTGCCCGGACACGGCCTGCTCGACGGCCGCACCGCCGTCGTCACCGCCGCCGCCGGGGCCGGAATCGGCGGCGCGACCGCCCGCCGCTTCCTGGAGGAGGGCGCGCGGGTGCTGGTCAGCGACGCGCACACGCGCCGGCTGGGCGAGACGCACGAGGCGCTCGCGGCCGAGTTCGGCGCCGGGGCGGTGGCCGCGCTGCCCTGCGACGTCACCGACGACTCCCAGGTGCGCGCGCTCTTCGCCGAGGCCGTACGGATCCACGGCCGCCTCGACGTCGTCGTCAACAACGCGGGCCTCGGCGGCACGGCCGAACTCGCCGACATGGCCGACGAGCAGTGGGACCGCGTCCTCGACGTCACCCTCAACGGCACCTTCCGCTGCACCAGGGCCGCCCTGCGCGCCTACCGGGCCGCCGGCCGCGGCGGCGTCATCGTCAACAACGCCTCCGTCGTCGGCTGGCGCGCCCAGGCCGGGCAGGCCCACTACGCCGCCGCCAAGGCGGGCGTCATGGCGCTCACCCGCTGCGCGGCGATCGAGGCGGCCGCGTACGGAGTACGGGTCAACGCGGTCTCGCCGTCCCTCGCCCTCCACCCCCACCTCGCCAAGGTCACCTCCGCCGCCCTCCTCGACGAGCTCGCCGCGCGCGAGGCCTTCGCACGGCACGCCGAGCCCTGGGAGGTGGCCAACGTCATCGTCTTCCTGGCCAGCGACTACTCCTCGTACATGACCGGGGAATCCGTCGCCGTCAGCAGTCAGCGCGCCTAGCGGACGGGACCACAATGGACCCGTGCCGAACAACAAGAAGCAGCAGGTGACCGCCGTGCCCGAGCGGCGCGCGGAACTCCTCGCCACCGCGGCCGAGGTGTTCGCCGCCCAGGGCTACAACGCCACCACCGTCCGCAGGATCGCCGACGAGGCGGGCCTGCTCGCGGGCAGTCTCTACTACCACTTCGATTCCAAGGAATCGATGCTGGACGAGATCCTCTCCACCTTCCTCGACCAGCTGTGGGAGGGGTACGACGCCGTGCTCGCGGCCGGACTCGGGCCGCGCGAGACCATCGAGGCCCTGGTCACCGAGTCCTTCCGGGAGATCGACCGGCACCGGGCCGCCGTCGCGATCTACCAGAAGGAGTCCAGGCACCTCACCGAGCTGCCCCGGTTCGCCTATCTGACCGACTCCCAGCGCCGCTTCGAGCAGGCGTGGCTGGGGACCCTGGAGCGAGGGGTCGCGGCCGGGGCGTTCCGGGCGGACCTGGACGTCCGCCTCACCTACCGGTTCGTCCGCGACACGGTCTGGGTGGCCGCGTCCTGGTACCGGCCCGGCGGACAGCACAGCCCCGAGGAGATCGCCCGCCAGTACCTGTCGATGGTGCTGGACGGGATCGCCGTACGCGAGTGATCCGCCGACACGTCAAGGGAGTTGGGGACATGGCCGAGGCATACGTGGTCGAAGCGGTACGCACCCCGGTGGGCCGGCGCGGGGGCGGCCTCGCCGGGGTCCACCCGGCCGACCTGGGGGCGCACGTGCTCACCGCGCTCGTCGAGCGCAGCGGGATCGACCCCGCCGCCGTCGACGACGTCGTCTTCGGCTGCCTGGACGCGGTCGGGCCGCAGGCCGGGGACATCGCCCGCACCGCGTGGCTGGCGGCCGGGCTGCCGCAAGAGGTGCCGGGCGTCACCGTCGACCGCCAGTGCGGCTCCTCCCAGCAGGCCGTGCACTTCGCCGCGCAGGCCGTGCTCTCCGGCACCCAGGACCTGGTGGTGGCGGGCGGCACCCAGAACATGTCGATGATCCCGATCGCCTTCGCCTCCCGGCAGGCGGCCGAGCCGCTGGGGCTGACCGAGGGCCCGTTCGCCGGCTCGGCCGGCTGGCGCGCGCGGTACGGGGACCGGCCGGTCAACCAGTTCCACGGCGCCGAGCTGATCGCCCGCGACTGGGGGATCAGCCGCGAGGACCAGGAGGAGTTCGCGCTGCGCTCGCACCGGCGCGCGGTCCGCGCCCTCGACGAGGGCCGCTTCCTCCGCGAGACCGTGCCGTACGGACAGGTCCGCGCCGACGAGGGGCCGCGCCGGGACACCGGCGCCGAGAAGATGGCCGCGCTGAAGCCGGTCGTCGAGGGCGGCACGATCACCGCCGCCTGCTCCTCCCAGGTCTCCGACGGCGCCGCCGCGATGCTCCTGGCGAGCGAGCGGGCCGTACGCGAGCACGGGCTCACCCCGCGCGCCCGGATCCACCACCTCTCGGTGCGCGGCGAGGACCCCATCCGGATGCTCTCGGCCCCCATCCCCGCGACGGCGCACGCGCTGCGCAGGACGGGCCTGACGATCGACGCGATCGACCTGGTCGAGATCAACGAGGCCTTCGCGCCGGTGGTGCTCGCCTGGCTGAAGGAGACCGGCGCGGACCCGGACCGGGTCAACGTCAACGGGGGCGCCATCGCGCTCGGCCACCCTTTGGGGGCCACCGGCGTACGGCTGATGACGACGCTGCTGCACGAGCTGGAGCGCACCGGCGGCCGCTACGGGCTCCAGACGATGTGCGAGGGCGGCGGCCAGGCCAACGTGACCGTGATCGAACGGCTGTGAACTGCGGCGGGAGCGCGGCGGGGGAGTGGCGCGGACCACACGGGCGCCCCTTCCCCGGGCCGGGTGACGTGGTAGAGTTTTCCCTGTTGCAGTTTTGGTACCCATAGACTTTATGTGCGCCTGACGGGAATGTTCCTCAGGCGCATTATTGTTTTACCGGCTTTCTCCGGATGGGGCCCCTACCTATTCAGGAGAATGACATGGCTACTGGCACCGTGAAGTGGTTCAACTCGGAAAAGGGCTTCGGCTTCATCGAGCAGGACGGCGGCGGCCCGGACGTCTTCGCCCACTACTCGAACATCGCCTCCTCCGGCTTCCGTGAGCTCCTGGAGGGCCAGAAGGTCTCCTTCGACGTCACCCAGGGCCAGAAGGGCCTGCAGGCGGAGAACATCCAGCCCGTCTGATCTTCGGCGAATCCCGAGCCGGGACCCGCACCGCGCAGGTGCGGGTCCCGGCTTGCGTGCTGTCCGTCCCCCGGGCCCAGGAAGGCAACCCCGTATGACGCGTTCGACCCCCCGCAAGCGCTCCAGCTCCAGCTCCGCCAAGCCCGCCGCGAACTCCGCGCGCGGCCGGACCGTGCAGCCGCAGGGTGAATTCACGCTGCCGGAGACGGTCACGCCCGCGCTGCCCGCGGTGGCGGCGTTCGCCGACCTCGACATGCCCGCGGCGCTCCTCAAGACGCTGGCCGCGCAGGGGGTGACCGAGCCGTTCCCGATCCAGGCCGCGACGCTGCCGAACTCGCTCGCGGGGCGCGACATCCTCGGCCGGGGCCGCACCGGCTCGGGCAAGACCCTCGCCTTCGGCCTCGCCCTCCTCGCCCGGACGGCGGGCCGGCGCGCCGAGCCGAAGGCGCCGCTCGCCATGGTGCTCGTACCGACGCGTGAGCTGGCCCAGCAGGTCACCGACGCGCTCACCCCGTACGCCACCGCCGTCAACCTGCGGCTGACCACGGTCGTGGGCGGGCTCTCGCTCACCAAGCAGGCGAACGCGCTGCGGCGCGGCGCCGAGGTGCTCGTGGCGACCCCCGGCCGCCTCAAGGACCTCATAGAGCGCGGCGACTGCGTGCTCGGCCAGGTGGCCGTCACGGTCCTCGACGAGGCCGACCAGATGGCCGACATGGGCTTCATGCCGCAGGTCACGGCGCTGCTGAAGCAGGTCGAGCCGGGCGGTCAGCGGATGCTGTTCTCCGCCACCCTGGACAAGAACATCGACCGTCTGGTCCGGATGTTCCTCACCGACCCGGTCGTCCACTCCGTCGACCCGTCGGCGGGCGCGGTGACGACGATGGAGCACCACCTCCTCTACATCCAGGACGAGACCGACAAGAAGGCTGTCACCGCGCGGATCGCCGCGCGCGACGGCCGGGTGATCATGTTCCTGGACACCAAGCGCTCGGTGGACCGGCTGGTCAAGCGGCTGCTCGCGAGCGGCGTACGGGCGGCGGGCCTGCACGGCGGCCGCTCCCAGCCGCAGCGCAACCGCACCCTGGACCAGTTCAAGAACGGCCAGGTCACCGCGCTGGTGGCGACGAACGTGGCGGCCCGCGGCATCCACGTCGACGACCTCGACCTGGTCGTCAACGTCGACCCGCCGACGGACCACAAGGACTACCTCCACCGCGGCGGGCGCACGGCCCGCGCGGGCGAGTCGGGCAGTGTCGTCACGCTGGTCCTGCCGGAGCAGAAGCGCGAGATGTCCCGCCTGATGACGTTCGCGGGGATCCGTCCGCAGACGGCGGCGGTGAAGTCGAGCGACGAGGAGCTGGTACGGGTCACGGGCGCGCGCGAGCCGTCCGGCGTCCCGGTCGTGGTCGAGGTCCCGGCCCAGCCGCAGCCGGCCGCCCGTCCGCGCACGCGGGGCGCGCGCTCGGGCGCCCGCACGCCGTCGGCCCGCGGGACGCAGTCCCAGGGTGGTTCCCGTGCGGGGCAGTCCCAGGGTGCCTCCCGTGCGGGACAGCCCCAGGGTGCCCGTGCCGGGCAGGCCCAGGGCACGCGGTCGGGGCAGCCCCAGGGTGCCCGTGCCGGGCAGGGCGGTGGCGGTGCTCGCCGTGGCCGACCCCAGCAGGGCGGTCGGCGCGGCGCGTCCGCGTAGCGGGGTTTTCCCCACCCCACCCCTTCCCTGAAGCCCTCTGGCGGGCGGCCGGGGGGCGGAGGCGGTTTGCCGGGGGCTCCGCCCCCGGGCCCCCTTCTACGGGGCCTGCGGCCCTGCGTCCGGCTGCCGGGCCTGCGGGCCGCCTGACCCCCGCTTTCATCCGCGGACCGTGCTGGGTTGCTCGCGCAGTTCCCCGCGCCCCTAGGTATGTAGGGGCGCGGGGAACTGCGCGATCAGCCCCCCACCGGCCTGCGGACGAACACCCC
>NZ_JBWKEI010000006.1:111748-418698 GCF_056435525.1 Streptomyces sp. NPDC043908
GGGTGGTGGTTTTCTCCCGCGTTCCCCCCCCCCCCTGATGGGCCGGGGTTTCGTCTGCGGGCCGGTGGTGGGTTGCTCGCGCAGTTCCCCGCGCCCCTAGGTATGGAGGGGCGCGGGGAACTGCGCGATCAGCCCCCCACCGGCCTGCGGACGAACGCCCCGCCCCGGGAGGGTTCAGGGAGCGGGTGGGGCGGGGGCGAAGCCGCGCCCCTGACTGCCTGGGGGCGCGGGGAACTGCGCGATCGGCCACCCGCCGGCCCGCACACGAAAGTGCCGCCCCGGGAGGGCTTCGCCCCCGGAGGGTTCAGGGGAGGGGTCGGGCGGGGGCGAGACCGCGCAGCCGCGACAGCGTCGCCTCCGCCTCCGCCATCACCCTCCCCACCACCTCCCCCACGCTCGGCACATCCCCGATCACCCCCGCCACCTGCCCGGACGCCATCACCCCCGCGTCCACCCGCCCCTGGACCATCGCCGCCCGCAACAGCATCGGCGTGTTCGCGGCGAGCAGCACCTGACTCCACGTCAAGTCCTTGCCGTGGCGCAGGGCCCGCCCGTCCCGGACCAGACGGGGCCAGGACAGGCCGGTCAGGGAGCGGAAGGCGGCCGCGTGCCGTACCGCCCGTGCCAGGGCCCGTACCCGCCCGGCACGTTCCAGTGAAGCCACCAGCTCCGTGCGCAGCACGCGGTGCGGCAGGCCGTCCACCGCCCGCGTCACCGTCACGTCCCCGACCCCGGCCGCCAGATACCGCGCCTTCACCGCGTCCGGCACCGGAGAGTCCGAGGTGAGCAGGAACCGGGTGCCCATCGCGACCCCCGCCGCCCCGTACGCCAGCGCCGCCACCAGACCGCGCCCGTCGTGGAAGCCCCCGGCCGCCACCACCGGGATGTCCACCGCGTCCACGACCTGCGGCAGCAGGACCGTCGTCGCCACCTCCCCGGTGTGCCCGCCGCCCTCCCCGCCCTGCACGATCACCGCGTCCGCGCCCCACGCCGCCACCTTCTCGGCGTGCCGCCGCGCCCCGACGGACGGCACGACCACGACTCCCGCGTCCTTGAGCTCCGCGATCAGCTCCCGTGAGGGGGCGAGCGCGAAGGACGCCACCCGCACCCCCTCCTCCACGATGATCCGCACCCGCTCGCGCGCGTCCCCCGCGTCCGCCCGCAGATTCACCCCGAACGGCGCGTCCGTACGCGACCTGACCTCCCGTACCGCCGCCCGCAGCGCCTCGGGCGTCATCGTCGCCGAGGCGAGGATGCCCAGCGCCCCGGCCTCGGCCGTGGCCGTCACGAGCCGGGGGCCGGCCACCCACCCCATCCCCGTCTGCACGATCGGGTGCCGCACCCCCACCAGCCGGGTCAGTGCCGTCTCCATCAGCCGCGCACCTCTCCCTCGCGCCGCCCCCGCGGGTCCAGGACCTCCCGGATCAGGCGCAGTTCCCCGGCGGTGGGGTCGCGCGTGTACGGGACGTCGTCCCGGGCCGTCAGCGCGAAGCCCGTCGCCGCGCGCACCTGCTCGACCGTCACCCCGGGGTGCAGCGAGGCGAGCCGCATGGTGCGGTCGGGCGTGGCGAAGTCGAGGACGCCGAGGTCGGTGACGATCCGGGGGATGCGGTGGTAGCGCGCCCCGACGGCCGCCGCCCGGTCGTACCCGACCCCGCACACCAGGTCGACGGCGGGCACGAAGACCCGGGGGGAGTGGCGCGGTACCCAGTAACTCACGGGGTTGTTGAGGGTGTTGACGGGCGCGCCCCGCACCCCGAGCAGCTGGCGCGCGGGCCGGGCCCAGTCGCCGATGCAGGAGATGTTCTGGTTGCCGAACCGGTCGAGCTGGCTCGCGCCCATCATCACGTGCCGCCGCCCCCCGGTGACCATCGTCAGATGGCGGCGGTACGGCAGCCAGCCCTCCGCCGCCCCGTCCGCCCCCACCAGCGTGGCCTCGCCGTCGGTGAGCAGCAGGTCCGGGGCGAAGGTCAGCCGGGCGAGCCGGGCGCCCAGCGAGGGGATCAGCCCCATCGGGCTGGCCAGCACCTCCCCGTCGCCGCGCCACGCCTCGGCGCAGGCCACCACGCAGTACTCGGCACGGCTCGCCCCCGGCACCCCCTGCCCCGCAACCCCGTTCCCCGCCGCCCTGTTGTCCGCCGCCCCCTTTTCCGCCCCTGCGGCATGCCCGCTCACCGCGCCTCCTCGTGCCAGGCCCGTACGGCCGACTGGTAGTGCTTCTCGTCCGGCCCGGACAGGAACCGCGCCGCGAAGTCCTCCCAGGGCGTCGTCGCGTACAGCTTCTGGAAGGGCTCGTCGCGCCCGTAGTCCGGTACGCATGACGTGAAGTGCGCCCCGTTCGGCGCCTCGACGACGCCCGTGACGGCGTGGCGCGCGACGAGCAGGGTCTGCGGGACGGCGTCCGCGAAGCCGCCGGGCTCCACCAGCCGCTCGCAGGAGACGTACGCGCTGTCGGCGGCCTCGCAGAACAGGTCGTCGAAGTACGGGTCGGGGCCCAGGTACTGGCCGTTGCCGAGCCGGTCGGCGCGGTTGAGGTGGACCAGCGCCGCGTCCAGGCGCAGCGCGGGCACCGCCACGAAGGTCTCCCCGTCCTCGTACGGCGAGGTCACCGTCCGCAGCCCCGGGTTGATCCGCATCACGTCGGAGCCGAGCCCGGCCCGTACCGGCAGGAAGGGCAGCCGGTTGGCGGCGGCGTGCAGGCCCCACATGAACATCGCCTCGTCGATCTCCGTCAGGGCGAGGGTCCCCGCCTCGCGCGCCGCCCGGAAGCGCGGTTCGAGCGGGATGGAGTCGAGGGTGGCGAAGGGGGCGACGAGCTCGCGGATCCGCCCGGCGGCCGCGAGCAGCCCGACGTCCGGGCCGCCGTACGACACGACCCGCAGATCCGTCACCGGCGATCGCAGCAGCGCCCGCACCAGCGCCATCGGCTTGCGGCGCGAACCCCAGCCGCCGATGCCGAGGGTCATCCCGCTGCGCAGCCGCGCGACGACGTCCTCGGGCGTCATGGTCTTGTCCGTCATGCCCGCTCGCTCCCCTTCCCCGGCTCCTCGCCGAAGGTGTCGCGGATCCGGCCGGCCACCCCGCTGAGGTTGGCCTCGAAGGTGAAGCCCTGCTCGAAGCGGTAGCTGCGGCGGACGTCGACGGGGTCGATGCCGTTGATGGCGGCCTTGGCCAGCCGGATGAGGGTGCCGTCCTTGCGGGCGATCTCACGGGCCAGCTCCAGCGCCGCGTCCAGGAGTTCGGCCCGGCGCACCACCTTCCACACCGACCCGTGGGCCAGCAGCTCGCGGGCCGTGGCCGTACGCGAGGTGTAGTACAGCGCGCGCATCAGGTGCTGGGGGACGAGCCGGGCCAGATGGGTGGCGGCGCCCAGCGCGCCCCGGTCCAGCTCGGGCAGCCCGAAGACCGCGTCCTCGCTGGCGACCACCACGTCGGCGTTGCCGACAAGACCGATCCCGCCGCCCAGGCAGTGCCCCTGGACCGCCGCGACCACCGGCACCTCGCACTCGTAGACCGCCGCAAAGGCCTCGTAGCAGCCCCGGTTGGCGCCGATGAGCGCGTTGTGGCCGCTCTCGCGCCGCAGCTCCTTGATGTCGACGCCGGCGTTGAAGCCGCGTCCCTCGGCGGCCAGGACGACGCAGCGCACGCCCTGGTCGCGCCCGGCCGCGCGCACGGCGTCGGCCAGCTCGTACCAGCCGCGTACCGGCAGCGCGTTGACGGGCGGGAAGTCGACCGTGACGAGCGACATGCCCTTCTCGGGGGCGGTGGTGGAGACACCCATGGGCGGATCAGCTACCTTTCCACCAAACGTTTGTTAGGTGAGGAAGGTAGCGCGGATGGAGCTGGCCGGGAAGGCGGCGGTCGTCACGGGCGGCACCCGGGGCGTCGGCGCGGGCATCGCGCGGGCGTTCCTCGCGGCGGGCGCCGAGGTGGTGGTCTGCGCCCGCAGACCTCCGGACGAGCCGGTCCGGGCGGCGGGCCGCGAGGCCGCGTTCCGCCCGCTCGACCTGCGCGAACCGGAGGCCGTGGGGGAGTTCTTCGACGCGGTCGCGACGGCGTACGGGCGTCTCGACGTGCTCGTCAACAACGCGGGCGGCACGCCCTACCGCCTCCTGGGCGATACCTCCGTCGAGCGCCACGCGCGCGTGCTGGAGCTCAACCTCACCGCGCCGCTCACCGCCTCGCTCGCCGCGTACCCGCATCTGCGGGCGTCCGGCGGCTCGGTGGTGATGATCGGCAGCGTCAGCGGCTCCCGCGCCTCGCCCGGCACCGCCGCGTACGGCGCCGCCAAGGCGGGCCTGGAGAACCTGGCCCGCTCGATGGCGGTGGAGTGGGCGCCCGGGGTGCGGGTCAACACGCTCGTGCCCGGCATGGTCCGCACCGAGCTCGCGCCCCTGCACTACGGGGACGAGGAAGGGGTCGCGGCCGTGGCCGCCACCGTCCCCCTGGGGCGCCTCGCCGAGCCGGACGAGGTGGGCGAGGCGGCCGTCTTCCTCGCCTCCGCCCGGGCCGCGTACATCACCGGCGCGTCCCTCCTCGTCCACGGCGGCGGTGAGCGGCCGGCGTTCCTGGACGCGGCCACCGTGAACAAGCCACCGGAGCAGGGGAGTTGAGATGTCGGACATGAGTGCGGGCCGGGTCGTCGTGGTGACGGGAGCGGGGCGCGGGCTGGGCCGCGCGCACGCCCTGGCGTTCGCGGCCGAGGGGGCGCGGGTCGTCGTCAACGACCTGGGCGTCGGCCTCGACGGCGCCCCGGCCCCCGGCAGCCCGGCCGACCGGGTCGTCGCCGAGATCCGCGCGGCGGGCGGCGAGGCGGTCGCGCACGGCGGGGACGTCGCGACGGCCAAGGGCGCGGCCTCCCTCGTAGAGGCCGCCCTCGACCACTTCGGCCGCCTGGACGCGCTGGTGAGCAACGCGGGCTTCCTGCGCGACCGGATGCTGGTCAACCTCGGCGAGGCCGACTGGGACGCGGTCGTGCGGGTCCACCTCAAGGGCCACTTCCTGCCGCTGCGGGAGGCGGCGGCACACTGGCGCGCCGAGTCGAAGGCGGGCCGCCGCCCGGTGGCCCGGGTCGTCCACACCACCTCGGGCGCGGGGCTGCTGGGCAGCGTGGGCCAGGGGAACTACGCGGCGGCCAAGGCGGGGATCGTGGGTCTGACCCTGGTGGCCTCGGCCGAACTCGCGCGCTACGGCGTCCAGGTCAACGCGATCGCCCCGGCGGCCCGCACCCGGATGACCGAGCGGGTCTTCACCGGCCTGGCGGCCGCGCCCGAGGACGTGTCGCCGCTGGTGGTGTGGCTCGGCTCGGCCGCGAGCGAGGGGGTGACGGGCCGGGTCTTCGAGGCGGAGGGCGGCCGCATCACGGTGATGGAGGGCTGGCGTGCGGGCCCGGCGGCGGACAAGGGAGCGCGCTGGACCCCGGCGGAGGCGGGGGAGGCGGTACGCAGGCTTCTGGGGGAGGCCGAGGCGCCGGGAGCGGTGTACGGGGCGGGGTGAACGGGGGACGGCACGCGGCGGAGTGCGGGGCGGGAGAGCGGGTCACGGCCCTAGTCTCGCCGCCGCCTCGCGCTGGAGGGTGCTGTTGCCGGCCAGGAAGCGGATCACGGTCACCAGCTCCTCGGTGGTGAACTCCCCGCAGAACTCGGCCACTTCGCGGGACCAGTCCACGAAGAACCGCTTCAGGCCGTGGAGGTTCTCCCAGCGGATCTCGATGAGTACGCGCCGTTTGTCGGTGGGGTGTTTGGTGCGCCGGACGAACCCCTTGGCCTCCAGGCGGTCGACGAGGCCGGTGACGGAGGCGGGGGCGAGGCCGGTGTGCTGGGAGAGCTCCTTGGCGGTGAGGGGGCCGTACCGCTCCAGCAGGTCGAGTGTTTTCGTCTCGGAGGCTCCCAGGCCTTGCCTTTCGGCTATCGCGGTGTGGAACATCACCGTGACGCCGCTGTGTTCGCGTGCCACGTGGAGAAGGTCTTCGACCGCCTTGGCGCGGTCGGCAGCGAGGCTGTGGTCCATGGTGTGGTCCATGGCGGGGAGAGTAGCAAGGCCGTTAGTTCGCCGAAACGAAAGAATGGCCAAAATCTGTCCATGAGGGCAAAGGCCGGTGGGCGCTCCCGTTACGGGGCGGTGCCGCAGGTTAACTCGTGGAAAATTCAAGGGGATCGGTCTTGACCGTCCTCGCTCTACGCGCGTCATCATGACCGTCATGAGAATCCCCCCACGCCTCACCACGCTCGGCGCGGCCCTGACGGTCGCCGCCACCCTGCTCCTCGGCCCGACCGCCGTCCAGGCCACGGCGTCCACCGCGTCCGTGCAGAGCACCGGAAGCATCTGCTCCTCGGCCCTGCCCCCGCAGGCGCACGACACCCTGCGGCTCATCGACGCGGGCGGCCCGTTCCCGTACGCGCAGGACGGCGTCGTCTTCTCCAACCGCGAGCACGTGCTGCCGTCGCAGTCGAGCGGCTACTACCACGAGTACACGGTGAAGACCCCCAACTCCCCGACCCGCGGCGCCCGCCGCATCGTCACGGGCCGCCAGGCGGACGAGGACTACTACACCTCGGACCACTACGGGACGTTCGACCTGGTCGACTTCGGCTGCTGACCTCCGTAGCGCCTCACCGCGGCCCGCGGCCGGAGGGCGGGGTCCGGGGTGCGGCCCCGGACGCGGGGCGGGGCTAGGTGTCGCAGGCCAGGACCGTCCGGCACACCGCGCACCGCACCCGCACCCGCCCCCGGACCCCCACCCGGATCCGCTGCCCGCACGTCGGGCAGGGGAAGCACACCCGCAGCGCCCCGCCCTCCTCCTCGAAGGAGTACGGCACCCCCGCGGCCGCCCACGCCCCGCCCCGCTCCCGCGCCTCCCGCCGGTCCTTGGCGTACCGGAGCCGCCCCACCCACCCGGCCGCCACCAGCGGCGGCTGCTCCCCGTCGCGGCGGGCGCGGGCGAGGCCGGCCCGGTAGGCGGGGTACGCCTGGGGGCTGGTGAACCACGGCGAGGGGTCCTCCCCGAACACCGCGGCCCGTTTCGCCAGCACGTACCCGAACTCCTCCGGCGTCAGGTACCCGAGCTTCTGGCTGGACACCCCGTCCTCCCGGAACGCGTCGAGCAGCAGCCACCCCGCGCCCAGATACGCCGTCACCGTGTCCGTGAGGATCTCGTTGTCCCGCGTCCCGGGGAACGCGAGGCCGAGCCGGTGCAGCAGCACGTGGGTGATCTCGTGGGCGAGCGCCGCCCCGATGTCCCGGCGGTGGGCGCGGAAGCGGTCGTTGAGCTCGATGAAGTACTCGGGGCCCGCGGCCAGTTCGACCGAGGCCGCGTGCCGCATCGCGCGGAACCCGACGATCATCCGCGCGTCCGGCAGGCGCAGATGCCCCACCAGTGCCCGGGCGACGCGCTGGGCGCCCAGATGGAGGTCGTCGTGGTCGGCGAAGGCGACGTCGGCGGGCAGGACGCTCGTCGCGTACCCCTGGACGCCGTCGTACGACAATCGCCGGTGGAGCGCGGTGATCGCCGCCCGCACGGTCTCGATGTGCGGGAACCCGTGGACGACCGGACTCGGCGCCGGTCCGCCCTCCGGTCCGCCCGCGCTCTCGTGGGTCACGCTGCCACCCCCGCAGGACGGTGAACGAGCCTTCACTGTACGGGAGTTGGCCTCATCGGCCGTCCGTGCGCGCATGGCCGGAAAGCCCTCCTTGTCGCCTTCCCGGGCGGCTCTCATAATCCACAGCACGCGCATTGACGCGCCCATGTCATCCCCACGGTGTGTCGGCGCGCGGACGTCCACCCCCCACGAAGGGCAGTCCCTTGACGAACACACTCGCGCGCGCCCTCAAGAGATGCGTCGCCGTCGCCGCGGTCACCCTCGCCGCCTTCACCCTCCAGCCCGCCACCGGCGCCTCGGCGTCCCCGACGCCCGTGGTCGGCGGCACCCGCGCCGCCCAGGGCGAGTTCCCGTTCATGGTCCGCCTCTCCATGGGCTGCGGCGGCGCCCTCTACACCCAGCAGATCGTCCTCACCGCGGCCCACTGCGTGGACGGCTCCGGCGCCAACACCTCCATCACCGCGACCACCGGCGTCGTCGACCTCCAGAGCAGCAGCGCCGTCAAGGTGAAGTCGACCCGGGTGCTCCAGGCGCCCGGCTACGACGGCAAGGGCAAGGACTGGGCGCTGATCAAGCTCGCCAAGCCGGTCGGCCAGCCGACCCTCAAGATCGCCACGACCACCCAGTACAACAACGGCGCCTTCACCATCGCCGGCTGGGGCGCCCGCCGCGAGGGCGGCGGCCAGCAGCGCTACCTCTACAAGGCGACGGTCCCCTTCGTCTCCGACGCCCAGTGCCAGCAGGCGTACGGCAGCGACCTCGTCCCGGGCGAGGAGATCTGCGCCGGCTACGTCGACCAGGGCGGCGTCGACACCTGCCAGGGCGACTCCGGCGGCCCCATGTTCCGCAAGGACAACGACAACGCCTGGATCCAGGTCGGCATCGTGAGCTGGGGACAGGGCTGCGCCGAGCCCGGCTACCCCGGCGTCTACAGCGAGGTCTCGACCTTCGCGGCCGACATCGCGAGGGCGGCGGCGACGCTGTAGCTCCGCGGGCCGGCCAGGACTCGGTGCGGGCCGTCCCGGACCGGTGCGCGCCGGTCCCGGCCGGCCCGTGCGACCCCCCGTTCGTGCGCGGGCCGTGCCGGCTCGCGCACACGGTCCCCGGCGCCCCCGAGGTGGCCGGCCGCAGCCGCGGAACCGGCGCGGCCAAGGGCTTTCCGGGGCGCGGGAACCGCGCGACCCGCCACCCACCGGCCCCCGGACGAGCCGCTGAGTCCAACAACCCCGCCCATTTGTCCATGGGCGCACCCCACCCGCCCAGCCCATCGTGACCTGGCACGAGACACCCCGTCGCACCCCAGGAGGCTGTCGTGAACGCCGAAGAGACACGCGGACCGAAGCGGAGGACCGTGGTCGCGGCCACCGCGCTCGCCGGGGCGGGGGCCGCGCTCGGTGCGCCCGGCACCGCCCGCGCGGCGGCGACCGGCGAGGGCGTCATCCGCTCGCCCCACCTGGAGGTGAGGGTCGACACCGCCTTCCCGCGCGTCATCGCGTACACCCACCGCCCCACTGGCGCGAAGCTCTACGGGCAGCAGGACCCCGTCACGACCATGCTGGTCGACGGTGTGGCCCACACCCCCGCCGTCACCGCGCGCACGGCCCGCGACCACGTCGCGTACACCCTCGCCTTCGGCGGCACGGGCACCCGCGTCGACGTGGAGATCCGCGTCGACGCCGACCGCGTCCACTGGCGCGTCACCCGGATCCACGACACCCCCGCCCTGCGCGTGGGCACCCTGCGGATCCCCGGCCTCGCCCTGCTCTCCGTACGCGGTGACCAGCCGGGCGCGACCCTCTACGCCGCCCGGATCCAGCTGGACAAGGCCAAGAGCGGCGACACGCTCGTCCGGGTCACCGCGGACACCGCACCGGACGCGGCGCCCGTCGGCTGCGCCTACGCCGTAGTGGCGCACGACACGCTGGGCGGCGCCGTCGAGACCAACACCGTCTACGACAAGCCCGACAGCGCGGCCGGGACCACCTGGGAGAACGGGCGGCTGTGGCGCCAGACCGTACGGCGTGAGGGTGACGTCGAAGCGCGGCTCGTCCCGGGCGAGTGGACGCACCG
This sequence comes from Streptomyces sp. NPDC043908, assembly GCF_056435525.1. Classification (NCBI taxonomy): domain Bacteria; kingdom Bacillati; phylum Actinomycetota; class Actinomycetes; order Kitasatosporales; family Streptomycetaceae; genus Streptomyces; species Streptomyces sp. NPDC043908. The sequence goes on from NZ_JBWKEI010000006.1 coordinate 121,417, forward strand.
GGCCGCCACCGCCGCCGTGGACGACACCGAGCCCCTGCCGTACGCCACCGTGATCATCACCGGGGACCGGGGCGGCGACGGCACCGTCGACTGGCAGGACGCGGCCATCGCCTTCCGCGACATCATGGCCGATCCGCTCGGCGCGGACGAGCAGCACCTGCGGGTCGTCCCGCACATCCCCTTCAACTTCGCCTCGCAGGCGACCAACCCGTTCCTCGCCACCCTCGACAACGTCAAGCGGATCTCACTGGCCACCGACGGCCTGCGCCAGTACACGCTCCTCAAGGGCTACCAGTCCGAGGGCCACGACTCGGCCCACCCCGACTACGCGGGCAACTACAACGAGCGCGCCGGCGGTCTCGACGACCTCAACCACCTGGTCCGCGAGGGGAAGAAGTGGAACAGCGACTTCGCCGTCCACGTCAACGCCACCGAGTCCTACCCCGTCGCCCACGCCTTCTCCGAGACCCTGGTCGACAAGACGAACGAGCAGTGGGACTGGCTCGACCAGTCCTACCGCATCGACCAGCGCCGCGACCTGGTCTCCGGTGACATCGCACGGCGGTTCGCCGCCCTGCGCCGCGACACGGACCCGGCACTGAACGCCCTGTACATCGACGTGTTCCGCGAGTCCGGCTGGACCTCCGACCGCCTCCAGCGCGAACTGCGCGCCCAGGGCTGGCTGGTGGCCTCCGAGTGGGGCCACGGCCTGGAGCGCTCCTCGCTCTGGTCGCACTGGGCCAACGAGACCGACTACGGCGGCGACACCTCGCGCGGGATCAACTCCCGGCTGATCCGGTTCATCCGCCACCACCAGAAGGACGTCTTCGCCGACAAGTGGCCGACCCTGCTCGGCCACGCCCGGATGGGCACCTTCGAGGGATGGGTCGGCAAGACCGACTGGACGGCGTTCCACGAGCTGATCTGGACGCACTCGCTGCCCGCCAAGTACCTCCAGGCGTACCCGATCCGGCGCTGGGACGAGCACGAGATCACCTTCTTCGGGCCCGGCGCCACCGCGGTCTCCGACGCCGACGGCACCCGCCGGATCACCACGGACGGGCGCGTGGTGTACGACGGGGGCGCCTATCTGCTGCCCTGGGAGCCGCGCCGCGCGACCGACCCGGCCAAGCTCTACCACTACCACCCGGCGGGCGGCACGACCCGCTGGCGGCTGCCGCGCGGCTGGTCCGGGGCCCGTACCGTCGTCCTGTACCGGCTCACCGACCAGGGCCGCGCCGACGCGCGCGAGCTGCCGGTCCGCTCCGGCACGGTCACCATCGAAGGCGCTGCGGCCGGGCAGCCCTATGTCGTCCTGCGCGAACGGGCCCGCGCCCGCGACCCGCGCTGGGGCCAGGGCACCGGGCTGTACGACCCGGGGTTCCACTCCGGCTCCCTCGCGGGCTGGACGGTCAGCGGCCCGGCCTCCGTCCGGCGCAGCGCGCTCGGCGACTACGAGCTGGTGATCGGCCCGGGCGCGGCGGCCTCGGCCGGTCAGCGGGCGGCCCGCCTCGCGCCCGGCACCTACGCGGCCTCCGTACAGGTGGAGGTGGGCGAGCGGGCGGGGGAGCGGCGGGTGGCCGCGCTGGAGGTGCGCACCGCCGACGGGGTGACCGCCCGCACCTGGACGGCGACCTCCACGGCCGTCAACTTCGTCGCCGCCGACCGCAAGCACGGCACCCGCTTCCAGCGGATGTTCACCCCCTTCACGGTCCCCGAGGGCGGCGGCCCGGTCGAGCTGCGCCTGTGCGCCGAGGCGGGGGAGGCCCGGGTGCGGTTCGACAACGTCCGGATCGTGCCCGCCCGGCCCACCGCCAAGGAGGGCGCGCTGGTGTACGAGGACTTCGAGAACGTGCCGCAGGGCTGGGGCGTTTTCGTCAAGGGCGACGCGGGCGGCGCCACCGACCCGCGCACCCACATCGCGCAGCGGCACGCCCCGTACACCCAGCGGGGCTGGAACGGGAAGGCGATCGACGACGTGCTCGACGGCGGCCAGTCGCTCAAGTCACGCGGCGAGAACGAGGGCCTGGTCTACCGGACCGTGCCGTTCACCGTCCGTTTCCTCCCCAGTAAGCGCTACCGCGTGACCTTCCGTTACGCGTGCGAGAAGGCCGGGCAGTACGCGTGGGTCACCGCCGTCGACGAGGGCTCCGGCACGCGCGAGCTGACCCGTGAGGTGTTCGGCGAGGCGACCGCTCCGGCCGTCCTCGACTACGAGTTCACCGCCCCCGCGAGCGGCGAGGCGTGGGTCGGGCTGCGCAAGACCGGGGACGACGGGACGGCGGAGTTCACGCTGGACGCGTTCGAGGTGCGGGAGGCGTAGCCGGACGGGACAAGGGGCTGCCCCGCCCCCCGGCAGGGAGGCGGGGCGGCGGCCTGCTCAGCCGAAGGAGATGGTCTGGACGGTGTTGCCGGTGGTCTGCTCCCAGGCCGTGATGTTGCACTGCGCGGCGGCGCAGTCCACGGAGACGTCCTGGCCGGTGGACCAGTCCTTGGCGGTGAAGGCCTTCCTCACGTCGAGGGTCACCGCTATGGCGCCGTCGGCGTCGGCGGTGAGGTACTTGACGTCGTTGGAACAGACGGTGGCGGAGGCGCACTCGCCGACGTTCACGGCGGCGCCGGGCGTGTAACCGGAAGCGGTCACCGAGACGGTCTGGCCGTCGGAGAGCCCCGTGTTGGGGGTCACCGAGATCGTGGTCGCGGCGGACGCGGGAGTGGCGAGCAGCAGGGTGGCTGCCACGGCGGCTCCAGAGGCGGCCAACTTGGCGATGCGGGATCGGCTGATGAGATCCTTCATGTCAACCTCAAAGGGTGCGTCGGAAAGGGAGAACGCGCTTTCTTGGGCGCTCTTCGAGGCTAATGGAAAGTCACTTCCGGACCCGTCGCGTCCTCAACCTCGACCTCCCACACCCACACCTCGTTGGCCAGATCCCGCAGCACCGCGCCCGGGACGTAAAGGGACCGCTGCGGTCCGGTATTCCAGTAACGCCCGAGGTTGACGCCGTTCACCCAGACGAAACCCCGGACCAGGCCGCTCAGTTCCAGCCGCGCGTCCCCCCGCTCCGGGGCGTCGAAGGTGCCCCGAAACAGTCCCCGTCCCGCCTCCGCAGTTGCACGCGGCGACAGCCGCCGCATCAGCGCCGGGTCCCCGAACGCCTCCTCGAAGGCGTCGAGCCGCAGGCCACGCGCGCGTACGCCGTGCAGGAACTGGCGTTCGTGCAGCACCCCGCCGGTGATGCCCTTCGGCTCACCGAGCGTCGGCCCGTAGTTGACGCGCCCCAGCGACTCCACCCACAGCTCGACCTCGGCGGGCCCCGCCACCGGCGCCGGCAGCACCGCGTCGTCCTCGGTGAGCACCCCCGCCCGCACCCCGTCGACGAGGACGACGGCCCGGTCCCGCAGGCCCAGCACCCGCAGCGGATACGGCTGCCGAGGCCCGGGCACCTCGAACCGGTAGCGCACCACCCCCCGGTCCACGTCCAGCTCCTCGAACGTCGGCGGCACCGTGTACACCTCCTCCGCCGTCCCCAGCGCCTCCAGGACGTCCTCGGCCGCCACCCACTCCGTCAGCGGCACGGTGACCGGGGCGCCCAGCCGCGCGGGCGCGGGCGGCGGCTCGGGCAGCGGGCCGTGGGCGTACTCGGCGAGCACCTCGCGGAACGCCCAGAACTTCGGCGTCGGGCGGCCGTACTCGTCGACGGGCGCGTCGTAGTCGTAGGAGGTGACGTCCGGGCGCAGCGTGCCCAGGTGCTCCCCGCCGTCCCGGTTGGCGCCCGCCCACCCGGCGAAGCTGGTGCCGCCGTGGGCCATGTAGAGGTTGACGGAGGCGCCGCACTCCAGGATCTCGCGCAGCACCCCGGCCGCCTCCCCGGCGTCCCGCGCCACCGGCTCCGCGCCCCAGTGCGCGAACCAGCCGCACCAGAACTCCATGCACATCAGCGGCCCCCCGGGCCGGTGGCGGCGCAGCACCCCGAAGCCCTCACGGGCGCCCGAGCCGAAGTTGACGGTGGCCAGCAGCCCGGGGACGCAGCCGCCGCTCAGCATGTGGTCCTCGGGTCCGTCGGAGGTGAACAGGGGCACGGTCACGCCCAGTTCGCCCAGCAGGTCCGCGAGCGCCCGCAGATATACCCGGTCCGTGCCGTAGCTGCCGTACTCGTTCTCCACCTGCACCATGAGCACCGGGCCACCCCGGTCGACCTGCCGGGCCACGACCTGCGGCAGCAGCGCACCGAACCAGCGCTCCACCTGGCCCAGGTACTCCCGGTCCCGGGTGCGCGCCCGCCGCCCCAGCGCCCCCGTCAGCCAGTGCGGCAGCCCGCCGTTGTCCCACTCGGCGCAGATGTACGGACCGGGGCGCACGATCGCCCACAGCCCGGCCGCGTGCGCCGCGTCCAGGAACCGCCCGAGTGCCCCCGGGTCCCGGAAGCGGCCCGGGGCGGGCTCGTGCAGGTTCCACGGCACGTACGTCTCGACGCAGTTCAGCCCCATCGCCCGCAGCATCGCCAGCCGGTGGCCCCACTGCGACTCGTGCACCCGGAAGTAGTGCAGCGCCCCCGACAGCAGCCGCACCGGCCGCCCGTCCAGCAGGAAGTCCCTCTCACCCACGGTGAAGTCAGCCATCGGCCCGCCCGTCTCTCGTTCCGCCCCCGCCACCCTCACCCCTGGCGCGGGCCCCGGTCCATGGACAAAGATCGGCGCTGATTGGACGCAAAGAGGTGACGGGAGGCGGCGGGGGCGGCATGTACCACACCTGGATGCGCTACTTCACGCCGAGCCAGGTCCACCACCGGCTCGGCCTTGTCTGCCTCGGCGTCGGGATGCAGCACGGCGCCCTGCCCAGCGTCGGACCGCGCACCCTGGACCACCACGTCGCCGTGGTCATCGGGGCGGGCGGCGGCTGGTTCGAGGGGCCGGACGGGCGGCGGCTCACCGTCACCGCGCCCGCGCTGCTCTGGCTCACCCCGGGCGTCCCCCACCACTACGGACCCGACCCGGCCACCGGCTGGGACGAGTCGTTCGTCGACTTCGCCGGACCCGCCACCGCCACCTACACCGAGCTCGGCTACATCGAGCCCGACCGGCCCGTCGTCCCGCTCGCCGACACCGCGGGCGCCCGCGCCGCCGTCGGCCGGATCGCCCGGGCGGCCCGCCGGGGCAACCCGCTCCTGGAGGTCGAGACGGCCGCCGCCGTCCACGAACTCCTCGTCGCCCTGCGCCGCGCCCGCGCCGACCTGGCGCCCGACGGCGACCCCGTCCTCCAGGCGCTCGCCCGCGACGCCTTCCGGCCGCTGTCGGTGGCCGAGCACGCCGCCCGGCACGGGATGACCCCCGCCGAGCTGCGCACGGCGGTGCGCCGGGGCGCGGGGTGCAGCCCCAAGGACTATCTGCTCGGCATCCGCCTCGGCCGGGCCAAGGAGCTGCTCGCCGCCACCGAGCTGCCGGTCGCCGCCGTGGCCCGCCGGGTGGGCTACGACGACCCCGCGTACTTCTCCCGCCTCTTCACCCGGCGTGTCGGCACCGCCCCCGTCCGCTTCCGCGAGCAGCAGGGACGGGCCGTCCCCGGCGGCTGGAGCGAGAGGATCCCGGATCCTGAACACCCTCCGACGATCCCCGGCCCGGCCACGTAAGCTCGACGACCATGACCACGATCGACCCCTCCGTGCAGGCGGAACTCGCCCGGCTCCGGGACAGCATCGACAACATCGACGCGGCCGTCGTCCACATGCTCGCCGAGCGCTTCAAATGCACCCAGCAGGTCGGCCACCTCAAGGCCGAGCACAAGCTGCCGCCGGCCGACCCCGCGCGCGAGGCCCAGCAGATCGACCGGCTGCGCCGCCTCGCGGAGAACGCCAAGCTGGACCCGGCCTTCGCCGAGAAGCTCCTGAACTTCATCATCGCGGAGGTGATCAGGCACCACGAGACGATCGCCAAGTCCTCGTGAGCCGCGGCGCACCCGCACGGCGCGTGCGCTGAGAGCGCAACACCATCCCGATGTGCCGACCGGGGCACATCGGGCAGCATGGCCTCCATGTCCGTACTGACGCGCGACGAAGCGCAGACCCGTGCCCGGCTCCTCGACGTCCAGCGGTACGAGATCGCCCTCGATCTCACCACCGGCGAGGAGACCTTCGACTCCCACACCGTCATCCACTTCACCGCGCGCGCGGCCGGAGACACCTTCGTCGAGGTCAAGCCGGCCACCCTGCGCTCGGTCACCCTCGACGGGGAGCCGCTGGACCCCGCCGCGCTCGCCGGGAACCGCCTCGCGCTCACCGGCCTCACCCAGGGCCCGCACGAGCTGCGCGTCGAGGCGGAGATGACGTACTCGCACACCGGCGAGGGCCTGCACCGCTTCACCGACCCGGCCGACGGCGAGACCTACCTCTACACCCAGCTCTTCATGGAGGACGTGCAGCGCGTCTTCGCCGCCTTCGACCAGCCCGACCTCAAGGCCGTCTTCGACCTCACCGTCACCGCGCCCGAGAACTGGACCGTGCTCGCCAACGGCGTCACCGAGCACCAGGGCGGCGGCCGCTGGAAGGCCGCCACCACACCGCTGCTCTCCACCTACTTCGTGGCGCTCGCCGCCGGCCCCTGGCACTCGATCACCACCGAGCACGCGGGCCTGCCCTTCGGCCTGCACTGCCGCCGCTCGCTCGCCCCCCACCTCGACGCCGACGCCGAGGAGCTCTTCGAGATCACCCGGCAGTGCTTCGACCGCTACCACGAGAAGTTCGACGAGCCCTACCCGTTCGACTCCTACGACCAGGCCTTCGTCCCCGAGTTCAACGCGGGCGCCATGGAGAACCCGGGCCTGGTCACCTTCCGCGACGAGTTCGTCTACCGCTCCGCCGTCACCGACACCGAGCGCCAGACCCGCGCCATGGTCGTCGCGCACGAGATGGCCCACATGTGGTTCGGCGACCTGGTCACCCTGCGCTGGTGGGACGACATCTGGCTGAACGAGTCCTTCGCCGAGTACATGGGCTACCAGACGCTCACCGAGGCGACCCGCTTCACCGACACCTGGGTGGACTTCGGCATCGTCCGCAAGGCCTGGGGCTACGACGCCGACCAGCGCCCCTCCACCCACCCCGTCGCCCCCGACCCCGACGCCGTGCCCGACACCGCCTCCGCGATGCTCAACTTCGACGGCATCTCCTACGCCAAGGGCGCCTCCGCGCTGCGCCAGCTGGTGGCCTGGATGGGCGAGAAGGACTTCCTCGCGGGCATCAACACCCACTTCCAGCGGCACAAGTTCGGCAACGCCACCCTCGCCGACTTCATCGACAACCTGGCCTCCGCCACCGACCGCGACGTCCACGCGTGGGCGGAGAAGTGGCTGCGCACCACGGGCGTGGACACCCTCACGCCGGTGGTCGGCGAGGCCGAGGGCTCCTGGACGCTCGCCGTCGAGCAGGACGGGGACCGCCCGCACCGGATCGCGGTCGGCGCCTACGACACCGACCCCGCCAGGCCCGGGCGCCTCGTCCTGCGCGAGCGCTTCGAGATCGACGTCCCCGGCACGCCCCTCACCCGCCCCGGCGCCCGCCCCGCGCTCGTGCTCCTCAACGACGGCGACCTCACCTACGCCAAGGTGCGCCTGGACACCGAGTCCTGGGAGACCGCCCTGCGCTCCCTGTCCGGGCTGCCCGACCCCCTCGGCCGCGCCGTCGTCTGGAACGCCGCCCGCGACATGGTCCGCGACGGCCAGCTGGCGCCCGCCGCCTATCTGGAGGCCGCCCGCGCCCACCTCCCGTACGAGTCGGACCTCGCCGTCGTCCAGGGCGTCCTCGGCTTCGCCCTCGCCCACGTCGCCGGCCGCTACCTCGCGGACAGCGCCCGCCCCGCCGCCCTCACCCTGCTCGGCGACCTCACCCGGGACCTGCTGCGGCGCACCGAGGACGGCGACAACCCGGGCCTGCGCCTCATCGCCGTACGCCACTTCATCGACTGCGCCGCCCAGCCCCACACCATCCAGGAGTGGCTGGCCGACGGCAGCGTGCCCGGCGGCCCCGAGCTCGACCCGGAGCTGCGCTGGCGCGTCCTGACCCGCCTCGCGGTCCTGGGCGCGGTCTCCGAGGCGGAGATCGACGCCGAGCTGGCCCGCGACCACAGCGCCACCGGCGAGGAGGGCGCGGCCCGCTGCCGCGCCGCGCTGCCCGACCCGTCGGCCAAGACGGCCGCGTGGGCCGCGATGTTCGAGGGGGACACCCTCTCCAACTACCTGTTCACCGCCACCGCCCAGGGCTTCTGGCAGCCCGAACAGGCCGATCTCGTACGGGAGTACGTGGCGGCCTTCTACGTGGACGCCGTCCCGCTGGCCGCCCGGCGCGGCCCCGCGATCGCGGAGGCCGCCGGCCGCTACGCCTTCCCGCAGTTCGCGGTCGACGAGGAGGCGGTGGCCCTGGGCGAGGCGTGCCTGTCCCGCGACGACCTCCTCCCGGCCCTGCGCCGCAAGCTGACCGACCAGGTCGACGACCTGCGCCGGGCGCTGGCGGTCCGGAACGCGTGACGGGGGAGGCCCGGGGGGCCCTGGGGGAGGCGTGCCTGTCCCGCGACGACCTCCTCCGGGCCCTGCGCCGCAAGTCCGTAACGCGTGACGCGGGACGTCCAGGGGGTGGTCCTGGGCGAGGCGTGCCCGGCCGGCGCCTGATCGGGGAGGTCCGGTGACGGGGGTGGCGTGCTCATACCAGCGCGCCACCCCCCGGCACCCCGCCTCCGGGGGCCAAGTACCACTTTCGGGTTGAGATCGCCCCGCCCGGCGGTCCGACCGCGCCGGGACGCCGCACGCTGGGGGAGCCGTCGTTCGCGTACCCGAAGGACTCCCCCCGCATGCACACCCCGCCCCTCGCCGGCGGCCCCACCGGCCCCGCCGCCCTGCGCCCCCTCCTCGCCGTCGTCCTCGACGCGCTGGGCGAGGGCGCGGTGGCCCGGGGCGGCCCGCTGCCGCACGGCGGTCCCGAGGCCGTGGCCGTCCGGGTCCGGGCCGCCGTCGGGGAGGTGTTCCCGGCCCACGGCACCGGCGCCGAAGAGGCGCTGACCACCCTGGTCAGGGCCCTGGCCGAAGGCGCGGCCGACCCCGCCGACCCGCGCTGCGCGGCCCATCTGCACACCCCGCCGCTGGCGCTCGCGGCCGCCGCCGACCTCGCCGCCTGCGCCCTCAACCCCTCCCTGGACTCCTGGGACCAGGCCCCCGCCGCCGCCGAGCTCGAAGCCCTCGTCACCCGGGAGCTGGCCGCCGCGTTCTGGCCCGGCGGCGACGCGCTGGTCACCAGCGGCGGCACCGAGTCCAACCAGCTCGCCCTGCTGCTGGCCCGCGAACGGCACGGCGCCGTCCAGGTCGTCCAGGGCGCCAACGCCCACCACTCGCTGGCCCGCGCCGCCTGGCTGCTCGGCCTGCCGGAACCCGTCACCGTCCCCGCGCCCTCCGGCACCCTCGACCTCGCCGCCCTCGACGACGCCCTCACCGACCTGCACCGGCCCCTGCTCGTCACGGCCACCGCCGGCACCACCGACACCGGAGCCGTCGACCCGCTCCCCGAGGTCGCCGCCCTGTGCGCCCGGCACGGCGCCGAGCTGCACGTCGACGCCGCGTACGGCGGACCGCTGATCTTCAGCGATACCCACCGCGCCCTGCTGAACGGGCTGGAGCACGCCCACTCCGTCACCCTCGACCTGCACAAACTCGGCTGGCAGCCGGTCGCCGCGGGGCTCCTCGCGGTCCCCGACCCCGCCCGCCTCGCCCCGCTCGCGCACACCGCCGACTACCTCAACGCCGAGGACGACACCGAGGCGGGCCTGCCCGACCTCCTGGGGCGCTCCCTGCGGACCACCCGCCGGCCCGACGTACTGAAGATCGCCGTCACCCTCCGCGCCCTCGGCCGCACCGGCCTCGCCGCCCTCGTCGACCGCACGATCGAACGCGCCCGGACCCTCGCCGACTTCGTCGAGCAGGACCCCGGACTCGACCTGTACGCGCGCCCCGCGATCTCCACCGTCCTGTTCCGCCCGGCGGGCGCCACCGACGACGAGGTCGCCGCGGTCCGGCGCGCCCTGCTCACCGAGGGCCGCGCCGTCCTCGGCCGGGCCCGCGCCGACGGGCGCCTGTGGCTCAAGGCCACCCTGCTCAACCCCCACACCACCACCGGCGACCTGGCACAGCTCCTCAAGACCGTGGAAGGCAGCACCCCGCGATGACCGCACCGTCACCCGCCCATGACATCGACCGTCCGCACGACCTGGTGGGCATCGGAGTGGGCCCCTTCAACCTCTCGCTCGCCGCACTCGCCCACGGCGTGCCCGGCGGGCTCTCCACCGCCTTCTACGAACAGCGCCGCGCCTTCCACTGGCACCCCGGCCTGCTCATCGAGGGCACCACCCTCCAAGTGCCGTTCCTGGCGGACCTGGTGACCCTCGCCGACCCGGCCAGCCCCTGGTCGTTCCTCAACTACCTGCGCCACCGCGAGCGGCTCTTCCCGTTCTACTTCGCCGAGCGCTTCCACATCCAGCGCACCGAGTACGACGCGTACTGCCGCTGGGTCAGCGAGAACCTGCCCGGACTGCACTTCGGGCACCAGGTGGACGCGGTCCGCTGGAACGCCGAACGGGAGGTGTTCGAGGTCGACTTCACCCAGCTCGACGCGCACGGCCAGGCCGAGGCACTGGGCCGCGCCTTCGCCCGCAACCTGGTGCTCGGCGTCGGCACCGAGCCGTACGTCCCCGAGGCGCTGAAGCCGCTCGCGGACGCCCCCGCCGTGCCGGTCATCCACTCGGCGGACTACCTGGACCACCGCGAGCGGATCCTCGCCGCCGACCACGTCACCGTCGTCGGCTCCGGCCAGTCCGGCGCCGAGGTCTTCCTCGACCTGCTGCGCGCCCGCCCGCCGGGCCGCGAGGGCCTCACCTGGCTCGCCCGCACCGAGACCTTCGCGCCGATGGAGTACTCGAAGCTGGGCCTGGAGCACTTCACCCCCGACTACACCCGCTACTTCCACGCCCTGGCCGAGCCCGTCCGCGACGAGCTGCTGCCCCGCCAGTGGCAGCTCCACAAGGGCATCGACGCCGACACCATCGCCGCCATCCACGACGAGCTCTACCGCCGCACCCAGCACGGCGGCTGGCCCGACGCCACCCTCACCCCCGGGGTCAACGTCCGTACGGCGGGCCGGGTCGCCACCACCAAGGTCGAGCTGCACCTCGAACACGCCCAGCAGGGCGTGCGCTCCCGGCTGACCACCGACGCGGTGGTCCTCGCCACCGGCTACCGGGAGCGCCCCCTGACCCGCATGCTGTCCGGGCTCGACCCCTACATGCGCCTGGACTCCTGCGAACGCCCGCGCGTGGACGCCGACTTCCGGCTGGTCCTGGACGGCTCGGTCACCGGAGCGGTCTACGTCCAGAACGCGGAGAAGCACACCCACGGCGTGGGCGCCCCCGACCTGGGCCTGGCGGCCTGGCGCAGCGCGGCGATCCTGAACACCCTGACGGGCAAGGAGCCCTATCCGCTCCCCGCCCGCACGGCGTTCACGACGTTCGGCCTCGCCAGGCCGGAGGAACCGCGCCCGGCCCCGAGGACCCCCGAGGGCCTGATCCCCCTGGAGGGCTGAGCCCGGGCGCGCCCGAAGGGCGGCCTAGAAGACGGCGACCCCGTCCCGGACCAGCTTCCAGTCCACGGAGGCGAACGCGGCGGGGTCCACGACGCCCTTGGCCTTCACCCACGCGATGATCGTGTTGCGGATCTCCTCGGAGTTCGCCCACACCTGCTTCGCCCCGGCGACGTGCGGGAAGTTGCCTCCGCCGTTGGCGCGGTAGTTGTTCACCGCCAGCACGAACTGCGCCGCCGGGTCCAGCGGCTTGCCCTGGAAGGACAGGTTCACGATCCGGGAGCCGGCCGGCTGCGCGATGTCGATGTCGTACACCAGCCCCGACACCGCGTCGTAGTTGTAGTCCGGCGTGTTCTCCGCGTTCGTCAGCTTCGCCGGGTCCACCGGCGCCCCGGCCGGCGTCCGCACGTAGTACCGCGCCGAGAACTCCAGGTAGTCCTTGAGCTGCGCGCCCGTCAGCACCCGCGCTTCCAGCGTGTTCTCGAACGGGTACAGCCCGGCCGCGTCCTTGATGGTGACCCGGCCGGCCGGGATGACGGCCGTGCGCGAGAAGCAGGAGGCCTGCGACAGCACCGGCAGCGCCGCGTAGGCGCCGCCCGCGAGCGCCGCCTTCACCGTGTCCATCTGGACCGCGTTGATCAGGTCGATGATCGGCTCGTCCTTCCAGGCCGCCTCGGCGGTGCTCATCGCCGCCTTCGACGTGCCGATGACCTGGTTGACGTAGGCCACGACCTTCTTGTGCTCGTCGGAGAGCAGCCGGACGATCTTCGGGTCCTCGGCGGCTGCGTTGGAGTTCAGGACCTTCGCGCCCGCCTTCTCGACCGTCCAGCGGCCCTTCTCCCACACCAGGTCGAAGTCGAAGACCGTCAGCCGCTGTCCCCACTTCAGCGGCTCGGAGAGCACGACCTCCTTGCCGGTCTCCTTGTTCGCCACCCGGTACTCGGGGATCTCCGTGTGCGCGTGCCCGACCAGGATCGCGTCGATCCCCGGCACCTGCTGGGCCACCAGCGCGGCCGCGTTCTCGATGTACGGCAGCTGGTCACCGTAGGAGGAGGTGCCGGAGGAGCCCGAGTGGGCGGCCACGACCACCACGTCCGCGCCCATCGAGCGCAGCCTCGGCACCCACTTCGCGGCCTGCTCCTCCAGGCCCGGGAAGACCATCTTGCCGCTGACGTTGGCCTTGTCCCAGATGGCGATGCCCGGGTTGGTCAGCCCGAGGACCGCGACCCTCACGTCTCGCCCGTGCGGGGTGCACAGCCGCTTGATGACGTACGGCGGGAAGGCCGGCTTCAGGGTCTTCGCGTCCAGCGCGTTGGCGCCGAGCAGCGGGAAGTCGCACTGCTCCTCGAACTTGCGCAGCACCGGGATGCCGTAGTTGAACTCGTGGTTGCCGAGGGCGGCGGCGTGGTAGCCGATCGCGTTCATGGCCTGCGCCATCGGGTGGACCGGGCCGTGCTTGGCCGTGATCGGGTCGACCTTGGCGTAGTAGTACGACAGCTGGGTGCCCTGGATGGTGTCACCCGCGTCGATCATGAGGGTGTTGTGGCGGCCCTTTTCCTTGCGGACCTGCTCGACGAGGGTGGAGATCTTGGCGAGGCCGACGTCGTTGTGGGCCTTGTCGTCGAACTCCTTGTCCGTGAAGTAGTCCCAGTTGAAGACGTTGCCGTGCAGGTCGGTGGTGCCCATGACGCTGAACGAGTACCGCTTCGGCGCGTGGCCGTGCCCGTGCCCGCGCTCATGGGCCTCGGCGGGGGCGGCGACGCCCCCGGCTATGGCCGCACCGGCTCCGGCGGCGGCCGTGGTGCCCAGGAACGTCCTACGGTTCAGCGGCATGTGATGCACTCCCTGACGAGGTGTTACGCGCGTAGACGTCCTCGACGCGCGTAGAAGGTCGAGAGGATTTTGGCGTAGAACCGGCCATCCGCAACACCCCTGGCGGGTTTCGATCGGATGACCACCGGAAAACACGCGGTCCCGGGCGGCCCTCGCCACCCGGAACCGCGCCCCCTCCACCTATCCGCAGGTCACCCGGGGACCCGCCCAGTCGGCGTGGTCGTAGTCGACGCCGTCACCGGCGTCGGTGACCACCAGCCGTACCTCCATGGCGCCCGTGACGTCCGCGCTCAGCGGCCGCGCCGCGTCCGCCGACGTCAGCTTCCCGCTGTCGGCGGCGAGCTTCCCGTCCCGCCAGATCTGGAACACCACCGACCCCTTGGTGGTGACCTCGTCGTCCACTCCCACCGCCGTGGTCAGCGAGGAGCAGCCCCCGCCCAGGTAGTACGCGACGGTGGAAGCCGCGTGGGTGCCGAGCCCCTTCGCGTACACCGTCCCGCCCACGGTGAGCGGCCGGCCGTCGCCCGCCGCCTGCTCGGCGTTGCTGCGGTCCTTCTCGACCGGGCCCCACCCGTTGGCGGCCGAGGACCAGGTCAGGTCGCTGAGGTCGTGCGTACCGGCCGAGGGGCCGCTGCCGCAGGCCAGTTTGGCGTCGGCCCAGTCGGCGTGGTCGTAGGCGGTGCCGTCACCGGCGTCGGTGACCACCAGCCGCAGCGCGGTACCGCCCCGCAGGTCGGCGCTCAGGTGCCTGGGTCCGTCGGCGGCGGTCCGCACCCCGCTGTCGGCGGCCAGCGTGCCGTCGCGCCAGATCTGGAACCGCACCGACCCCTGGCTCACGGACTCGTCGTCGACGCCCACGTCCACCCCGAGGGAGGTGCAGACGCCGCCCAGGTGGTACGTGATCTCACTGGGCGCGTGGGTGCCGAGGCCCTTGGCGTACGCCGTGCCGCCGATGCTCAGCGCGCGCCCGTCGCCCGCCGCCTGCTCGCCGTTGCTGCGGTCGCGCTCCACCGGGCCCCAGCCGCCCGTCGCCGAGGTCCAGGAGAGATCGCTCAGCTGGTTCAGGCCGGTCGGCGGCGGCACCGGACTGCCCGGCGTCACCCGGAACATGACCGTGCCGTGCGCGGGCACCGAGGCGCTGATGGCGCTGGTGGTGGTGCTGGTGGCCTTCGACCAGAGGTCTTTCAGCGTGTACGAGGACGCCCCGCCGATGCCGATGTCCCGCACCGTCGTGGAGATCGTCCTGGTGGAGGTGGTCTCGTTGGTGAGCGTGACCGAACGGCCGCCGTCGGCCAGCGGTTTCGCCATCACCACGAGCCCGCCGGAGCTGGAGACGACCGTGCCCTGCCGGCCCAGCGGGTCCTGGTCCACCGCGATCACGTCGGTGTTCTTGAGGATGGCGAGCGTCGAGGGGCTCGCGGTGCGCAGATCGCTGCCGATCAGCAGCGGCGCGGCCATCTGCGACCAGAGGCTGAAGTGGGTGCGGTACTCGGTGTCGCTCATCCCGCCGTTGCCGACCTCCAGCATGTCGGGGTCGTTCCAGGCGCCCGGACCGGCGTACGGCGCGAGCGGCTGGTTCTGGTGGGCGATGGAGATCATGCTCGACCAGGAGTCGCTGATGTCCCCGGTGGTCCGCCAGGAGTTGCCGATCTCCGGAGCCCAGGTCCAGGGCTGGTTGGAGCCCCATTCGCAGATGCTGTACAGGATGGGGCGGCCGGTGGAGCGGGTGGCGGCCGTCAGCGCGTCGCCCATCGCCTTGTAGCGCTGCCTGGCGTCGACGCCGGCGTTGTTGCAGTTGTCGTACTTGAGGTAGTCGACGCCCCAGGAGGCCCAGAGGTTCGCGTCCTGCTGCTCGTGGCCGAGGCCGCCGGGGAAGCCCTGGCCGTCGCAGGTCTTGGTGCCCGCGCTGGAGTAGAGGCCGAACTTCAGGCCCTTGGCGTGCACATAGTCGGCCACGGCCTTGATCCCGTGCGGGAAGCGCACCGGGTCGGGGACGAGGTTGCCGCTCGCGTCCCGGTTCGGCAGGGCCCAGCAGTCGTCCAGGTTGACGTAGGTGTACCCGGCGTCCTTGAGGCCCTGTGAGACGAAGGTGTCGGCGATCCCCTTGACCATCGTCTCGTTGAACTCGGCACGGCAGTGCGTGGAGTTCCAGTTGTTGAACCCCATCTGGGGGGTCCGGGCCAGCCCGTTGCCCACGGTCGCTGCGGAAGGCGCGGCGGCGGCGGGCGGCGCCGCCGTGGCGGCGAGGGCGACCAGGCCGCCCGCGAGGAGGGGCAGGGCGGCTAAGGCTGTGCCGGCCCGTTTGCCGGCTGTTCTGAGCCTGGTGAGTCCTTTGAGCGATGACATGTGCGGCTCCGTCGGGGTAGGAACGCCAAATTCAACGAGCTCAAACGAAAACGCACATATTCCAGCGTTGAGATCTGAACATGTCAAGGGTTTGCGCCGGGCTCGGGGCAAGGCGCCACCCGCTCATCGGAGCACCCCCGCGCACAATTCAACAGTTGTCAATAACCCTTCATGCAAAGGTTGTTGAGTAGTCATGCCGGACCAATTCTCTACCGGCCGGTAAGCCCTAGGCTCGAAGCATGCGTCGAGCAAAGATCGTCTGTACCCTGGGGCCCGCCACCGACACGTACGACCAGATCAAAGCACTGGTCGAGGCCGGAATGGACGTCGCCCGCTTCAACCTCAGCCACGGCACGTACGCGGACCACGAGGAGCGCTACCACCGCGTGCGCAAGGCCGCCGACGAGACGGGCCGCAGCGTGGGAGTGCTCGCCGACCTTCAAGGCCCGAAGATCCGCCTCGGACGTTTCCGCGAAGGTCCCGTACTGCTTGAACGCGGCGACGAGTTCACCATCACCGTGGAGAACATCGAGGGCGACCGCCACACCTGCGGCACCACCTACTCCGGCCTCGCCGACGACGTCACCACCGGCGAGCGCATCCTCGTCGACGACGGCAAGGTCGCCCTGGAAGTCGTCGGCGTCGAGGGCCCGCGCGTACGCACCCGCGTCGTCGAGGGCGGCATGGTCTCCGACCACAAGGGGCTCAACCTCCCCGGCGTCGCCGTCTCCGTCCCCGCGCTCTCCGAGAAGGACGTCGAGGACCTGCGCTGGGCCCTGCGCACCGGCGCCGACGTCATCGCGCTCTCCTTCGTCCGCAGCGGCCGCGACATCGAGGACGTCCACCGCGTCATGGACGAGGAGGGCCGCCGCGTCCCCGTGATCGCCAAGATCGAGAAGCCGCAGGCCGTCGACAACATCGACGACATCGTGGCCGCCTTCGACGGAATCATGGTCGCGCGCGGCGACCTGGGCGTCGAAATGCCCCTCGAACAGGTCCCGATCGTCCAGAAGCGGGCCATCAAGCTCGCCAAGCGGAACGCCAAGCCGGTCATCGTCGCCACCCAGATGCTCGACTCGATGATCGACAACTCCCGCCCCACCAGGGCCGAGGCCAGCGACGTCGCCAACGCCGTCATCGACGGCACGGACGCGGTGATGCTGTCCGGCGAGACGAGCGTCGGCAAGTACCCGGTGGAGACCGTCCGCACCATGAGCCGCATCGTCGAGGCGGCCGAGGAGGACGTCCTCGGCAAGGGACTGCCCCCGCTCACCGAACGCAGCAAGCCCCGCACCCAGGGCGGCGCGGTGGCCCGCGCGGCGGCCGAGATGGGCGACTTCCTGAACGCCAAGTACCTCGTCGCCTTCACCCAGTCCGGCGACACGGTCAAGCGCCTCTCCCGCTACCGCTCCCCGATCCCGCTGCTCGCCTTCACCCCCGACCCCGCCACCCGCTCCCAGCTCAACCTCACCTGGGGCGTGGAGGCCTTCCTCGGGCCGCACGTGGAGTCGACGGACGCGATGGTGGCGCAGGTCGACGAACAACTCCTGAAGATCGGCCGCTGCCGGCGCGGAGACATCGTGGTCATCACGGCGGGCTCCCCGCCCGGCGTCGCGGGCTCCACGAACCTGGTCCGCGTCCACCACATCGGCGAGGACGACAGCCCCACGGGCTGAACCGCACGGCGGCGGGAACGGAGGCCGGGCCGGAGGGGGACCACCCCAGGGCCCGGCTTCGAAGGGCGGGCGCCGACGGGGCCGGCCTCAACGGTGCGTGACCATGGATTCGCACGAAAAGTACCCCGGGTCGGATTCGAACCGACGCTGGATGGTGTTTGAGACCATTGCCTCTACCGCTGGGCTACCGGGGCATCCTTGGAACCAAAGGTAGGCGGCTACCCGCCGTGACCACACCTTACCGCAGCTGGGTACGCTCTTGGGAAGCAGTGCCTGCCCCGCAACAAGGAGCCCCCGTGACCGCCCCCGAGTCGCCCCAGCCCGTCGCCGACGACGACCAGTCGCACGTCCCGCCGCTGACGACCCGCGTCGTCATCGCCGAGGACGAGGCCCTCATCCGCCTCGATCTCAAAGAGATGCTCGAAGAAGAGGGCTACGCGGTCGTCGGAGAGGCCGGGGACGGGCAGAAGGCCGTCGAGCTCGCCCGGGAGCACCGCCCCGACCTGGTCATCCTCGATGTGAAGATGCCGGTCCTGGACGGCATCTCGGCGGCCGAGCAGATCGCCAAGGAGTCCATCGCCCCGGTCCTGATGCTCACCGCGTTCTCGCAGCGCGACCTGGTGGAGCGGGCGCGGGACGCCGGTGCGATGGCGTACCTCGTGAAGCCGTTCTCCAAGAGCGACGTCGTGCCCGCGATCGAGATGGCGGTCTCCCGCTTCACCGAGCTGAAGGCGCTGGAGCAGGAGGTCGCGGACCTCTCGCAGCGGCTGGAGACGCGCAAGCTGGTCGACCGCGCGAAGTCGATCCTCCAGACGCAGTACGGGCTGACCGAGCCCGCCGCGTTCCGCTGGATCCAGAAGACGTCGATGGACCGGCGCCTGTCGATGCAGCAGGTGGCGGAGGCGGTCATCGAGGACGCGGAGGAGAAGAAGGCGGCGAAGGGGTAGACGCGGCCCGGTCTTCGCCGGCGGGTGATCCGTGGCTGGTCGCGCGGTTCCCCGCGCCCCTCAACACGTACGGGCCGCGCCACTCTTCGTGGCGCGGCCCGTACGCGTAACCGTTGCTAGTCCTCGCCGAGGTACGTCTTGCGGACGTTCTCGTCGTGGAGGAGGTCCTGCCCGGAGCCGGAGAGCTTGATCTCGCCGACCTCCATCACATGGGCGTGGTCCGCCAGGGACAGCGCGGCCTGGGCGTTCTGCTCGACGAGCAGGATCGTGGTGCCCTGGGCCTTGAGCTCGACGATGGTCTCCATGATCTTCTGCATCATGATCGGGGAGAGGCCCATCGACGGCTCGTCCAGCATCAGCAGCTTGGGCTGGGACATCAGGGCCCGGCCCATCGCGAGCATCTGCTGCTCGCCGCCGGACAGCGTGCCGGCCGCCTGCTTGCGCCGCTCGCCCAGAATGGGGAACAGCTCGTACGCCCGCTGGATGTCCTTCTCGATGCCTTCCTTGTCGTTCCGCAGGAACGCTCCGAGCTGGAGGTTCTCGGCGATGGAAAGCCTCGGGAAGATGTGCCGGCCCTCGGGGGAGTGGGCCAGCCCCAGCGACACGATCTTGTGCGCGGGGATGTTGGCCAGCGGCTTCCCGTCGAAGGTGATCCGTCCGCCGGAGGGCTTGAGCAGGCCCGACAGGGTCCGCAGGGTCGTGGTCTTGCCGGCGCCGTTGGTGCCGATGAGCGTGACGACCTGGCCCGCCTCGACGCTGAAGGAGATCCCCTTGACGGCCTCGATCTTGCCGTAGGCGACACGGAGGTCTTCGACTTCCAGAAGAGCGGTCACTGGGAGTCTCCTTCGGTACGGGTCTTACGTGGAGCGTCGGCGCCGGCGCCGGCGTCCGTACCGGCGTCGGCCTCGGCCTCGGCCGGAGCGGCGCCGGACGCGGCCGCGGCGGTGCCTGACTCGGCCTCGGCCTCGGACTCGGCCGGAGCCGCAGGGGTCTCCGCGGGGGTCTCCGCAAGGGTCTTCGCGGGGGTCTCCGCAAGGGTCTTCGCGGGGGCCGGGGCCTCGGCGGAACCCGCCGCCGCGGCGGCCGCCGCCTCCACCTCCGCGACCTCCTCGTCCCCGGGCGCCCCCTCGAACGGGGTGCCGAGGTAGGCGGCGATGACGCGCTCGTCGCCCTGCACCACGTCGGACGTGCCCTCGACCAGCTTCTCGCCCTGGAGCAGCACCGTCACGCGGTCGCACAGGTTGAAGATGAAGCGCATGTCGTGCTCGATGACGAGGACGGCGATGCCCATGTCCCGGATGGCGAAGACCAGCTCCTCGGTGGCCCGGGTCTCCTGCGGGTTCATACCGGCGGTCGGCTCGTCCAGGAGCAGCAGCCCCGGCTCGCTCGCCAGCGCCCGGGCGATCTCCAGCTTGCGCTGCTCGCCGTAGGGCAGATTGCGGGCGAGGTGGTCCGCCTTGTGCGCCAGGCCGATGAACTCCAGGAGTTCCATGGCCCGCTCGCGGGACTTGGCCTCGGCCTTCTTGAAGCCGGGGCCGCGCAGCAGGGCGGACCAGAGGCCCTCCTTGGTGCGGGTGTGGCGGCCGACGAGCACGTTCTCCAGAACGGTCATGTTGGCGAAGAGCCGGATGTTCTGGAAGGTGCGCGCGATACCGGCCTGGGTGACCAGGTGCGGCTTGGGCGGCAGCACGGTGCCCTTGTACGAGACCTTGCCCTCGGTGGGGACGTAGAGCCCGGTGAGGCAGTTGAAGAAGGTGGTCTTGCCGGCGCCGTTGGGGCCGATGAGACCGACGATCTCGCCGCTGTTGACGGTGAGGTCGACGTTGCGTACGGCGGTCAGTCCGCCGAACCGCATGGTGACACCGGACGCCTGGAGCACCGGGCTGGGGGCGGTGGTGATGGTCTGTGCGGTCATCGTGGTTACGCCTCCGCCTTGGTGACGCCGACGGTGGTGTCCGGAAGGCCCTTTTCGGGGACGTCCAGCTGGCCGGTCTCGTGGAATTCGAGCTGGCGGCGCCGGTTGGCGACGATGCCCTCGGGGCGGAACCGCATCAGCAGGATGAGGGCGACACCGAAGCCGAAGAGCTCGTACTCCTTGAGGAAGCTGAGCTTCTCGGGGATGAGGTAGAGCATCGAGGCGCCGAGCAGCGGGCCGCTGACCGTGCCCATGCCGCCGAGGACGACGGCCGCGAGCAGGAAGGCCGAGTTGGGCGGGGCCGCGCCGGCGAACTGGAACGGGGTGGGCACCACGCTGTAGTTGACGTGGGCGAAGACCGTGCCCGCGAGACCCGCGAGGGAGGCGCCCAGGGCGAAGGCGATGAGCTTGACCCGGAAGCCGTTGATGCCCATGGCGGTGGCGGCGGTCTCGTCCTCGCGGATGGCGATCCAGGAGCGGCCGATACGGGAGTTCGCCGCGCGGTTGAAGACGAGCACGATGAGGGCCGTGATCAGCAGCATCAGGAACAGGTAGTTGCCGAAGCGGCCGATGGTGCGTCCGGCGATGTCGTGCGCGGCGCCCAGGTTGAACCCGAAGATCTCCAGGTCGGGGATCTGGGAGATGCCGTTGGGGCCGTTGGTGAGGTTGGGACCGGAGTGGCCGTCGAGGTTGTTGACGGTGATCCGGAAGATCTCTCCGAAGCCCAGGGTGACGATGGCCAGATAATCACCGCGCAGCCGCAGTGTCGGTGCGCCGATGATCACGCCGAAGACGAGTGACGCTCCCATACCGATCAGCGCGGCGGCCCAGAACGGGACCTGCACCCCGGAGAAGCGGGAGAACTCGGAGCCGGAGACCAGGGCGGCGGCGTAGGCGCCGACGCCGAGGAAGGCCACGTACCCGAGGTCGAGCAGACCGGTGAGGCCGACGACGATGTTGAGGCCGAGGGCGACGGTGCCGAAGATGAGGATGTTGGCGCCGAGGTTGGCGTTGTGGTCCTCGCTCTGGGTGAAGGGGAAGATCACGGCCGCGAGGAAGACCGCGGTGGTGGCGAATCCCTTGTGCCGGGCGTTGAGTTCGGTGAACCGGTCGAAGAGGCCGGCGGCGAACAGCGCCATGGAGGCGAACAGGACCAGGAGCAGCAGACCGATGAAGGTCTCGCTCTCCTCGTCGTCGATGCCGATGCCGTACGTGAAGACGACCAGGCCGAGCGCGGTGGCCAGCGAGATGATCAGCCGCTGGACCCAGCTGGGCACCGGGGCGGCGGCCGGGATGCGGTCGGGCTTGGCGATGTGGTCGCGCAGCGAGCGGCCCGGACGGGGCAGCGCGAGCGCGCCGACGACCGGCAGCAGGGAGGCGACGGCCGCGACGAACGCGCCCGGCTCCAGGTTGGCGAGGCCGCCGAGGTCGTACGCGATGGCGATCGCGGTGTACCAGACGACGGCGAACGCGGAGACCGCGGCGAGCAGCACCGGGTTGTTGGTGCGGCCGGGGTTGACCCAGCCCAGGCCCCGCACCCCGTAGCCCGCGAGGGCGTAGAGCAGGGTGAGCACGCCGGCGATCAGCGTGAGGGTCTGGAGGCCGGCCGGATAGCCGGTGACGGTGAGGTCACCGGGGAACTCGGAGGTCCAGGTCCAGGCGAGGAAGGTCGAGGCGATGGTGGCGACGGCGCCGACCGCGACGAGCAGCCGGGCGGCGGACGCGGGCAGCGGGAGGATGCCGCGCGGCTCGGCCGCGGGGGCGGCCTTGCTGGTGGTGGTGGTGCTGGTGGTCATGTGGATCACGCCCTGTCCGCGACGCGTTCGCCCACCAGGCCTTGTGGCCTGAAGAGCAGGACGAGGATGAGGAGGACGAACGCCCAGACGTTGGCCCAGCCGGAGCCGCCGAGCTGCTGCATCCCGGGGACGTCGGAGATGTAGGCGCTGGCCATGGTCTCGGCGAGGCCCAGGACCACGCCGCCGATCATGGCGCCGTAGATGTTGCCGATGCCGCCGAGGACGGCGGCGGTGAACGCCTTGAGGCCGGCCTGGAAGCCCATCTCGTACTTGATGGAGCCGTACTTCAGGCCCCAGGCGACACCCGCGACGGCGGCGAAGATGCCGCCGATGGCGAACGCGATCATGATGATGCGGTTGGTGTCGATGCCCATGAGCTGGGCGGTGTCCGGGTCCTGCGCGGTGGCCTGCATGGCGCGGCCGGTGCGCGAGGAGCGGACGAAGAGCGCGAGCGCCGCCATGCAGAGCGGGGCCGCGGTGATCAGGAAGATGTCACCGGAACCGAAGGTGATCGAGCCGACGTGGAACGGCCCGCCCGGGAGCTGCGGGAACGGTTCGTCGTTCTTGGCCTTCGGGTACCAGTTGAAGACCGCCTGCTGGAGCGCGAGCGAGAGGCCGATCGCGGTGATCAGTGGCGCCAGGCGTGGCGCGCCGCGCAGGGGCCGGTAGGCGAAGCGTTCCGCCCCCAGGGCGATGAGCACGGAGACGAGTGCGCCGCCGATGAGCATCAGGGGGAGGGCTATCCACATGGATATGCCGTCGGGCAGCACGTAGAGGTAGACCGTGAGTCCGCCGAAGGCGCCGGTCATGAAGATCTCGCCGTGGGCGAAGTTGATGAGCTGGACGATGCCGTACACCATCGTGTAGCCGATGGCGATCAGCCCGTACATCGAGCCGAGGAGCAGCCCGTTGGCCAGCTGTTGCGGCAGGGTGTGCACCGCATGGCCTCCATGTGGATGGGGAGTGAGTGCAAGGGGAGTAGACGTCGGGCCGCGCGGTAGACGGTTGTCGTGGCCGCGCGGCCCTGTTGTCGTGCGGGTGGTGCGGTGGTGCGGTGGTGCGGTGGTGCTGTGAAACGGTGATGCGGGTGGAACAGGTGCAGCGGGTGGAACAGGTGCAGCGGGTGGAACAGGTGCAGCGGGTGGAGCGGGTCGTACAGGAGCGGGCTGGGATCAGCCGGCGTTGTACGTGCCGCTCTTCACGGCCTTCCACTTGCCGTCCGTGACCTGGTAGACGGTCAGCTGCTTGTTGGTGGTGTCACCGAACTCGTCGAACGAGACCTTGCCGGCGATGCCCTCGAAGTTGGTCTTCTGGACCTCGGCGACGACCTGCTGGCGGGCGTCGGCCGGGACCTTGCCGTCCTTCACCACGTTGCCGATGGCCTTGATGATCGCGGTGGCCGCGTCGTACGAGTAGCCCCCGTAGGTGCCGTAGTCGCCCGGGTACTTCTTGTCCTTGTACTTCTGGATGAAGTCCTTGGCGGCCTGGAGGGTGTCGACCGGGACACCGACCGAGGTGGCGAGGTCGCCCTCGCCCGCCTTGCCGGCGGTGGTGATGAAGGTGTCGCTGTAGATGCCGTCACCGCCGAAGAGCGGGATCTTCGCGCCGGAGTCCTTGAGCTGCTTGGTGACGATCTGCGCCTCGTCGTACTGGCCGCCGTAGTAGACCAGGTCCGCGCCCGAATTCTTGATCTTGGTGACGAGGGTGGCGAAGTCCTTGTCGCCCACGTTGACGTGGTCCTCGCCCGCGACCTTGCCGCCGGCCTTGGTGAAGCCCTGCTTGAAGAGGGCGGCCAGACCGGCACCGTAGGTCTGCTTGTCGTCGACGACGAAGACGTTCTTCTTCTTCATCGTGTTGACCGCGTAGTCCGCCGCGAAGCCGCCCTGGATGGCGTCGGTGGTGGCGGTACGGAAGTAGGTCTTGAACGGGCGGGTCTTGTTCCCGGCCGCCCAGTCCTTGCCCTGGGTCAGGGTGGGGTTGGTGTTCGAGGGGGAGATCTCGACGAGGTTGGCGTTGGCGAAGACCTGCTGCATCGTCTGGGCGACGCCCGAGTTCAGCGGGCCGACCACACCGAGGACGTCCTTGTTGGCGACGAGGGCCGTGGCGTTCTGCTGGCCGGTCGGCGGCAGCGCCTTGTCGTCCAGCGCCTTGACCGCGAATTTCACGCCCGGGACCAGGTTCTTGGCGTTGGCGTCGTCGACGGCTATCTGCACGCCGTACTGGATGCCGAGGCCGGTGGCCGAGTTCTGGCCGGTGAGCGGGGCGTCGACACCGATGACCACGGTCGTCGTCTTGCCGCCGCCCTCGTCGTCCTTCTTGTCGCGCGAACCGCACGCGGTGAGGGTGAGAGCCCCCGTGGTGAGCACGGTGGTGAGTATGAGCAAGGAACGGTGTCGCACGATATGTCCTCTCCCTGGCGCGACGCCTCCGCTGAGGCGTCGTGTGACTCGCCGGGCCGTACTGGGGGTGGTACAGGGGCCGTGCAGCAGACGCGCCCGGCGGCGCGGTGACTGGCCGTGACTCTAGGCGCAGGTGGCGGAGTCGGGGACCAGGGAAGGTCAGGATGTGACTTTCTTGTTATGACGAGCGGACACGCCGAGGGGAGCTCTGTGGACAGATGGGGGCATTGGTGCGCCCGAAGAACGCCCACATACTGAGAATTCCCAGTTCCGCTAAGGGGCTTGAGCGGATCTTGCTACTGACAGGGGGGTTTGTCGGGGGTACCCGCCCCACCTGCGGCGTTGTCCCTGTCGCGGATTTTCGTAATGATCTTGTGAATACGGTCCGGGAGCGCGGATCCCGTTCATCCCTTTCGCCCGAGTTACGGAGCGTTACGATCGGGAGTGGCCGGAAGAGCGGTGTGGCCCCGTCCCCGCGACACGGGCTGGATGCGGACCGGGTGCGGACCGGGTGCGGACCGGGCGCGGCGCTAGTGGCGACCACCCCCCATCGCTCCGTGACGCACGGTGCACTCCTCCCGCGCCCGGCGGTCCACCAGCCGCAACGCCGCCGCGGTGCCGTGCGCGCGCTGCTCGTCCCGGGCCGCGGCGACGATCCGCTCATGGATCGCGTGCTGGTCGATCGAGAACCCCTTCTGCTCCCAGTCCAGCCCCGACCAGCGGTTGTTCTGGATCACGGCCCGGGCCCAGTAGCCGACCAGCTGCCGGCAGTCCTCTTCGGGGGTGCTGGTGGTGGGGGCGGGGACGGCTGTGACGACAGTGGCGCGCGATCCCCCAGAGGAACACCCGGCGACCCCGCCACCGAGGAGAAGCGCCCCGGCGGCGAACACACCGACCCCGAACCGGAGCGGTATGCACCGCCGCGCGACGCGGTGTCCGATTCCCGATGGGCTCACCATGACGGGAACGGTAGGGGGGTCACGATCGGTGACACAACTGGGGTGCGGGGGGAGGGGGTTGGGTTTTTTGAGTGGGACGCGCCGATGCCGCCGACTGGGGTTCGTCTGCGGGTGGGTGTGGGGGTGTGGGGGGGGGCTTGCTGTCCGTCTGCGGGCCGGTGGTGGGTCACCCGCGCAGTTCCCCGCGCCCCTGGGCGGCCGGGGGGGTGTCCGTCTGCGGGCCGGTGGTGGGTCACCCCCGCAGTTCCCCGCGCCCCTGCTGGGCCGGGCTTTTGTCTGGGGGGAGGTGGGGGCCGGGGGGCTTGCTGTCCGTCTGCGGGCCGGTGGTGGGTCACCCCCGCAGTTCCCCGCGCCCCTGGGGGGGGCTGCGAGTGGGGTGGGGGCTGTTGGGCCCGCGGCCTTTGGGTGCTTCGGTGCGCCGCAGGTTCACTTCCTCGGGCGGGAGGTGTCCGAGGGCCGGAGGCCGAGGACTTCAGGGGCGCGGGGAACTGCGCGACCAGCCCCCACGGGCCCGCGGATCAACACGGAGCGGGGTGCAGGGGGCGCAGCCCCCGCAACGGGGCCCCGGGGGCGCAGCCCCCGGGAAACCCGCCTCCCCCCCCGCCCACCCCCGGAGGGTTGGGGGAAGGGGCGGGGCGGGGGCAAAACCCTCACCCCCGAGGCGCCTCCGCATCCCGCAGCAGACAAGTAAGCCGAGCCGAACACACCCGCTTACCGTCCTCATCCGTGATCACGACCTCGTACGTCGCCGTGGACCGCCCCCGATGCACCGGCGTAGCCACCCCCGTGACCAGCCCACTGCGCACCCCCCGGTGATGCGTGCAGTTCAGATCGACGCCCACCGCGATCTTGGTGATCCCCCCGTGCAGCATCGCCCCCACGGACCCGAGCGTCTCGGCCAGCACGGCCGAGGCCCCGCCGTGCAGCAGCCCGTACGGCTGGGTGTTGCCCTCGACCGGCATCGTGCCGACGACCCGCTCGGCGGAGGCCTCCAGGACCTGCACGCCCATCCGGGTGCCGAGGTGCCCCGCGGAGAACAGCGCGGGCAGGTCGATGCCCAGCGCCGCGTACTCGTCGACGACCCCCTGCGGGAACTTCACCTTGCTCTGCTCACCCATGGCGCGGGACTCCGATCGTGGTGGTCCGGTTCCGTCTCCGTGGCCGGCGGCCACGCCGACCTGTCTGAGCGAACGCTTAGACGGTCGCCGATTGTTCCAGACGCACGATCACGGACTTGCTGGCAGGGGTGTTGCTGGTGTCCGCCGTGGAGTCCAGCGGCACCAGGACGTTGGTCTCCGGGTAGTACGCCGCCGCGCACCCCCGCGTCGTCGGGTAGTACACGACCCGGAACCCCGGCGCCCGCCGCTCCACCCCGTCCGTCCACTCGCTCACCAGGTCCGCGTACGCCCCGTCCGCGAAGCCCAGCTCCCGCCCGTCCTCCGGGTTCACCAGGACCACCCGGCGCCCGCCCTTGATGCCCCGGTAGCGGTCGTCCAGGCCGTAGATCGTGGTGTTGTACTGGTCGTGCGAGCGCAGGGTCTGGAGCAGCAGCCGGCCCTCGGGCACCTTCGGATACTCCACCGGCGCCGCCGTGAAGTTGGCCTTGCCGGTGGCGGTGGGGAAGCGGCGCTCGTCGCGCGGCCCGTGCGGCAGCCGGAAGCCGCCGGGCTTCGCCACGCGCGCGTTGAAGTCCTCGAAGCCGGGGACCACGCGCGCGATACGGTCGCGGATCCGCGCGTAGTCCTTCTCGAACTCCTCCCACTCCACCGTCGATCCCGCACCGAGCGTGGCGCGCGCGAGGCGGGCGACGATGGCGGGCTCGGAGAGCAGGTGCGGGCTCGCGGGCCGCAGGTTGCCGCGCGAGGAGTGCACCAGCCCCATCGAGTCCTCGACGGTGACGAACTGCTTGCCGCTCTTCTGTACGTCCTTGTCGGTGCGCCCGAGCGTCGGCAGGATCAGCGCGCGCCGGCCGGTGACCGCGTGGGAGCGGTTGAGCTTGGTCGACACATGGACGGTGAGCGAGGCGCGGCGCATCGCGGCCTCGGTGACCTCCGTGTCGGGCGTGGCGCCCACGAAGTTGCCGCCCATCGCGAAGAACACCTTGGCCCTGCCGTCGCGCAGCGCCTCGATGGCGCGGACCACGTCGTAGCCGTGGTGGCGCGGCGGCGCGAAGCCGAACTCCTTCTCCAGGGCGTCGAGGAACGCGGGCGCGGGCCGCTCGAAGATGCCCATGGTGCGGTCGCCCTGGACGTTCGAGTGGCCGCGCACCGGGCACACACCGGCGCCGGTGCGGCCGATGTTGCCGCGCAGCAGAAGGAAGTTGACCACTTCCCGGATGGTCGCGACCGCGTGCTTGTGCTGGGTGAGGCCCATCGCCCAGCAGACGATGGTGCGCCGGGAGGCGAGCGCCATGGACAGCGCCTGCTCGATCTCCGCGCGCGTGAGGCCCGTCGCGGCCAGCGTCTCGTCCCAGTCGGCGGCCCGCGCCGCCTCGGCGAACTCCGCGTACCCATGGGTGTGCTCGCGGACGAACAGCTCGTCCACGGCCCCCTCGGTCTCCACGATCATCTTGTTGAGCAGGCGGAACAGCGCCTGGTCGCCGCCGATGCGGATCTGGAGGAAGAGGTCGTTGAGCTTCTGGCCGCCGAGCGCCAGGCCCTTGGCGGTCTGCGGGTTCTTGAAGCGCTCCATGCCCGCCTCGGGCAGCGGGTTGACCGAGATGATCTTCGCGCCCGCCCGCTTGGCCTCTTCCAGGGCGGAGAGCATCCGGGGGTGGTTCGTGCCCGGGTTCTGCCCGGCGACGATGATCAGGTCGGCCTGGTGCAGGTCCTCCAGGGAGACGCTGCCCTTGCCGATGCCGATGGTCTCGGTGAGCGCCGAGCCGGACGACTCGTGGCACATGTTGGAGCAGTCCGGCAGGTTGTTCGTGCCGAACTCGCGCGCGAAGAGCTGGAGCAGGAACGCGGCCTCGTTGCTGGTGCGCCCCGAGGTGTAGAAGAGCGCCTCGTCCGGCGAGTCCAGCGCCTTCAGCTCGTCCGCGATGATCTCGAACGCCCGCTCCCAGGTCACCGCCTCGTACCGGTCGGCGCCCTCCGGCAGGTACATCGGGTGGGTGATCCGGCCCTGCTGTCCCAGCCAGTACCCGCTGCGGCCCGCGAGGTCGGAGAGGGGGTGCGCGGCGAAGAAGTCCGGGGTGACGCGGCGCAGCGTCGCCTCCTCGGCGACCGCCTTCGCCCCGTTCTCGCAGAACTCCGCCACGTGCCGCTTGTCGCCCTCCGGCCAGGCGCAGCCCGGACAGTCGAAGCCGTCCTTCTGGTTGACCTTCAGCAGCGTCCGCGTCGCCCGGGCCACGCCCATCTGCTGCTGGGCCACCAGTGCCGTGTACCCGATCGCGGGCAGCCCGGCGGCGGCGTGCTTGGGCGGCTCGACCTGCGGCGCGTCCTGAACCGGGTCCCCTGCGGGCGGCTTGGTGGCCATGGCGCTCCCCTTCGAGCGACGTGTGCGATACGTACGGTTCCGATCCTGTCACGGACCACTGACAACGGCCCCGGCGCGGTCCCCGCCGCACACTGGCGGGGATTGTCAGTGGGGCGTGGCAGGATCGGGGACGTGGCTGAGACGGCATCGAAGAAGACCCCTGACAACCGACCGCGCCTGCTCCTCATGGACGGGCACTCCCTGGCGTACCGGGCGTTCTTCGCGCTGCCCGCGGAGAACTTCACGACCGGCGCGGGTCAGCCGACCAACGCCGTGTACGGCTTCATGTCGATGCTGGCGAACACGCTGCGTGACGAGTCGCCCACGCACTTCGCGGTGGCGTTCGACGTGTCGCGCAAGACGTGGCGCTCCGAGGAGTTCCCCGAGTACAAGGCGAACCGCTCCAAGACCCCCGACGAGTTCCGCGGCCAGGTCGAGCTGATCGGCGAGCTCCTGGACGCGATGAACGCCCCGCGCTTCGCGACCGAGGGCTTCGAGGCCGACGACGTCATCGCGACGCTCGCCACCCAGGCCGAGGCCGAGGGCTTCGAGGTCCTCATCGTCACCGGCGACCGCGACGCCTTCCAGCTGGTCTCCGAGCACGTGACCGTGCTCTACCCCACCAAGGGCGTCTCCGAGCTGACCCGCTTCACCCCGGAGAAGGTCGAGGAGAAGTACGGCCTGACCCCGCGGCAGTACCCGGACTTCGCGGCGCTGCGCGGCGACCCGTCCGACAACCTGCCGGGCATCCCGGGCGTGGGCGAGAAGACCGCCGCGAAGTGGATCAACCAGTTCGGCTCCTTCGAGCAGCTGGTCGCGCGCGCGGACGAGGTCAAGGGCAAGGCCGGGCAGAACTTCAGGGACCACCTGGAGTCCGTCAGCCTCAACCGCCGCCTCACCGAGATGGTGCGCGACGTGGAGCTGCCCAAGGCCCCCGCCGACCTGGAGCGCCTGCCGTACGACCGGACGGCGCTGATCGGCGTCCTGGACGTGCTGGAGATCCGCAACGCCTCGCTGCGCGAGCGGCTGCTCGCGGTCGACCCGGGCGAGGGCGAGCAGGAGGCCCCGGCCCCCGCCGCCGGTGTGGAGCTGGACGGCGCGGTGCTGGGCGCGGGCGAGCTCGCCCCCTGGCTCGCCGAGCACGGCTCGGGGCCGCTGGGCCTGGCCACCGTGGACGCCTGGGCGCTCGGCACGGGCAGTGTGAGCGAGATCGCGCTGGCCGCCGCCGACGGTCCGGCCGCCTGGTTCGACCCCTCCGAGCTCGACGAGGCGGACGAGCGCGCCTTCGCCGCCTGGATCGCGGACGCCGCCCGGCCGAAGGTCCTGCACAACGCCAAGGCCGCGATGCGGGTCTTCCCCGAGCACGGCTGGAGCGTCGCGGGCGTCACCATGGACACGGCGCTCGCCGCGTACCTGGTCAAGCCCGGCCGCCGCTCCTTCGCCCTGGACGCGCTCTCCGTGGAGTACCTGGGGCGCGAGCTCGCCCCGGCAGCCGTCGACGGCCAGCTCGCCTTCGGCACCGACGACCAGGCCGAGGCCGAGGCCCTGATGACCCAGGCGCGCGCGGTCCTGGACCTGGGCGAGGCCTTCACCGAGCGGCTCAAGGAGGTCGGCGCCGCCGAACTGCTCCACGACGTCGAGCTGCCCACCTCCGCCCTCCTCGCCAAGATGGAGCGGTACGGCATCGCGGCCGACCGCGCCCATCTGGAGGCGATGGAGCAGCAGTTCGCGGGCGCGGTGCAGCAGGCCGTGAAGGAGGCCCACGCCTCGGTGGGCCACGAGTTCAACCTGGGCTCGCCCAAGCAGCTCCAGGAAGTCCTCTTCGGCGAGCTCGCCCTGCCCAAGACCAAGAAGACCAAGACGGGCTACACGACGGACGCCGACGCGCTGGCGTGGCTGGCCGCCCAGACCGAGCACGAGCTGCCGGTCATCATGCTGCGCCACCGCGAGCAGGCGAAGCTCCGCGTCACCGTCGAGGGTCTGATCAAGACCGTCGCGGCGGACGGCCGCATCCACACCACCTTCAACCAGACGGTCGCCGCGACCGGCCGCCTCTCCTCCACCGACCCCAACCTCCAGAACATCCCGGTGCGTACGGACGAGGGCCGCGCCATCCGCCGCGGCTTCGTGGTCGGCGAGGGTTTCGAGTCGCTGCTCACCGCCGACTACAGCCAGATTGAGCTGCGGGTGATGGCCCACCTCTCGGAGGACGCGGGCCTCATCGAGGCCTTCACCTCGGGCGAGGACCTGCACACCACGGTCGCCTCCCAGGTCTTCGGCGTCGACAAGACCCAGGTCGACCCGGAGATGCGCCGAAAGATCAAGGCCATGTCGTACGGCCTGGCCTACGGCCTCTCCGCGTTCGGCCTCTCCCAGCAGCTGAACATCGAGGCGGCCGAGGCGCGCGGCCTGATGGACACCTTCTTCGAGCGCTTCGGCGGCGTACGGGACTATCTCCAGCGCGTGGTGGAGGAGGCCAGGGCGACCGGTTACACGGAGACGATGCTGGGCCGCCGCCGCTATCTGCCGGACCTCAACAGCGACAACCGCCAGCGCCGCGAGATGGCCGAGCGGATGGCGCTCAACGCCCCGATCCAGGGCACGGCGGCGGACATCGTCAAGGTCGCCATGCTCAGGGTGGACCGGGCGCTGACCGAGGCGGGCCTCGACTCCCGGCTGCTGCTCCAGGTGCACGACGAAATCGTCCTGGAGGTCGCCCCCGGCGAGCGCGAGAAGGTCGAGGCGCTGGTCCGCCGGGAGATGGCCGCCGCGGTGTCGCTGCGTGCCCCGCTGGACGTGTCGGTGGGCGCGGGCGCGGACTGGGAGTCCGCCGCGCACTGAGCACGGGGCCGAGAGCGCCGGAGACAAGAGGACCTGCCCGCCGGGAGCCGCACCCGGCGGGCAGGCCGCCGCACGGCAGCCGCCGCGCGGACGCCCTGGCGCGATAGCCCACGGAGAGGTCGAGCGACAACCGATTCCTCGCCATATCCCGGCGGCTCAGGGGTGACGAAGCGGTGAAAAGGTGAATAAGGGTCAAGGGGCGGTGTCGCGGCACCCGGTGGGTCCGTTAGGGTCTCCAGGAGCCTGCGCTGGGGAGCGCGAACTGCTGACCACGGGGAGGGGCTGGACACATGGCACCGCAGATCGGTCGACGGCTGCGCAAGGGGGCGACCACGACCGCTGTGGCCGCGGCGGCGGTGGCGGCGCTCTCCGCCTCCCAGGGCCCCGGAGTCCTGGCCGACGGCCCGGCGGGTGAACACGCGGCGTCCGGCACCCCGACGCCTCCCCCCGGAGCCCCGGCCAGCGGCAACTCGCCGTACTACACGGACCTCCCGCCCCTCGTCTCCCCGAACCCGCCGGCCACCCCGAGTACCGGTTCGCCCGTCCTCGGCGCCGACCAGCAGGGCATACCCGCGACCATCCTCGACGCCTACAAGAAGGCCGAGGCCGAGCTCGCCCGCGACCGGGCCTCCTGCCACCTCCCCTGGGAGATACTCGCGGCCATCGGCAAGGTCGAGTCCGGCCAGGCCAACGGCGGTCAGGTCGACGCCAACGGCACCACCCTCAGCCCGATCCTGGGCCCGGTCCTCAACGGCGCCGGCTTCGCGAACATCACCGACACCGACAGCGGCGTCTACGACGGTGACGCGGTCCACGACCGCGCCGTCGGCCCCATGCAGTTCATCCCCTCCACCTGGGCGAGCTCCGGCCGCGACGGCAACGGCGACGGCCGCAAGGACCCCAACAACATCTATGACGCCTCGCTGGCCACCGCCTATTACCTGTGCGGCAACCGCGACCTCGCCGTCCAGTCCAAGCTGGACGAGGCAATTCTCAGCTACAACCACTCGCGGACGTACCTGACGACGGTCCAGTCGTGGTTCGACTACTACAAGCGCGGCACGCACGAGATCCCGAACGGTACGGGCGTGCTGCCCGGCAGCCGCAGCGACACCCCGGCCCGCCGCCCCGCCCGCACGGTCCCGACCCCGGCTCCGCACCCGGCGAGCCCCACCCCGACGCCGAAGCCGAGCCCGTCCAGGCCGAGCCCCAAGCCGACGCACCCGGAGCCCGCCAAGCCGACCCCGAGCGAGCCCAGCTCGCCCAGGCCGCTGCCGTCGAAGAAGGCCAGCACGTTCGAGGACGCGGGCACCGCGTCCCTGACCGCCACCGCGGGCACCTCGTTCGAGGCCCGGCCCACGGCACGGGTCAAGGACCAGTTCGGCCGGCCGATGGGCAAGGCCACCGTCCGCTTCCAGATCACCGGCACCACCGACGCCCGCTTCCCGGACGGCGCCACCCAGGTCACGGTCACCACCGGAGCCGACGGCCGCGCCACCGCCCCCGCCCTGCTGGCGGGCGAGCAGAGCGGCACCTTCACCGTCCGGGCCACCGTCGCCGGTACCGGCCTGCCCGAGATCACGTGGACGGCCACCGTCAACGCCCGCCAGGCGGACGCCCTCGCGCGCACCGACACCAAGGAGCTGACGGCCGCCCCCGGCGCGGAGTTCGCCAACTACGTGGAGGTCAAGGCCACGTACAAGGGAGCCGTCGTCCCCGGTATCGCCGTCTCCGCCGCGATGATCGTCACGCCCGAGGCGCCCGCCGCCGGCACCCCGGTCGCCGACGCCAAGGTCAACGACAAGGGCCCCTACTTCAAGGACGAGAAGGGCAACCCCCTCCGGTCCCTCAAGGACCTGAAGACCGACGCCAAGGGTGTGCTGCGGCTCCCGAAGATCTACGCGGACGGCCAGACCGGGACCTTCGTGCTCCGCCTCACCACCCCCGGCGGCGGCACCCTCGACGTCCAGCTCAAGGTCGCCTGACCGCCTCGCCTCCCGCGGCCTCCCGCCGCCGTCGTCCACGGACCGCCCCCGCTGCCGCCAGTGCAGCGGGGGCGGTCCCACGTGTTCTCATCTCACCCCCGCGTTGCTACCGTGCCCCAATCCTGACGCTCCATCAGCTCCGGGAGGCCGAGCATGCGCGCCCTCGTCGCCGCGGCCATCGGGCTCGCCGCCGCCCTCGCCATCGTCCTGACCGTCACCGCGATCGGCGGCCCCGAGGGCACCACCTCGCCCAAGCCCCTTCTCACCACCGTCCCCACCGCCCCCGGGGCCGTCCCGCCCGGGAAGCAGTAGAAGAAGTAGAAGCAGTAGAAGACGTA
Source organism: Streptomyces sp. NPDC043908 (assembly GCF_056435525.1). Taxonomy (NCBI): domain Bacteria; kingdom Bacillati; phylum Actinomycetota; class Actinomycetes; order Kitasatosporales; family Streptomycetaceae; genus Streptomyces; species Streptomyces sp. NPDC043908. The sequence goes on from NZ_JBWKEI010000006.1 coordinate 155,535, forward strand.
GAGGAGAGCCGGCCGCATGCGACGCAAAGCCAGCCTGATCCTGCTCGCCCTCGCCGTCTTCTTCGCGGCCCTCTCACCGCTGCTGCGCTGGTATGCCTTCCCCCGGCTCGCCAAGGTCCCGCCCAGCCAGTACCAGGAGACGGTCCTGGAGGCCAGGAACGCCACCCTCATCGACTACCAGCGGTTCAGGTCCGTGACGGTCCCCAAGGTGACGATCGTGCAGACCCTCAAGGGCGACGTCGAGGAGTCCCGGAAGATCGAGAAGACCGCGGGCAGGGACGTCGTCGTATGGGACTCGCTGACGTATGTCCTCGACGACAAGGGCCAGTTCGTCTCCAAGATCCCCGAGCGCTATGTCTTCGACGCCCACAGCCAGGCCCCCGTCCACGCCACCGGCGAGATGGTCGACGGCGACCCGGTCAGGCGCGAGGGACTGGAGTTCAAGTGGCCCTTCCTCACCGAGAAACGGGATTACGAGTACTTCGACGCCCAGACCCGCACCACCGCCCCCATCCACTACAGGGGCACGACGACCTTCCACGGCCTGAAGGTCTATTACTTCGAGCAGACCGTCCCCTGGACCCAGGTCCCCTTCCCCAAGGCGATGCCCCTCGGCGTCACCCCCGAGGTCGCCAAGCAGACCGGTCTGACCCGGTGGTACTCCACCAAGCGGATGTTCTGGATCGACCCCGTGACCGGTGGACCGGTCAACGGCGAGGAGATCCACCAGGAGGAGCTCCGCAACGCCACGGCTCTGTTCGGCCAAGACAAGATCACCGCCTTCTCCGGTCATGTGAAGATGCGCGAGGACTACGTCGACCACACGGTCGCGCTGATCAAGAAGAACCGCACCCTGGTCCTGCTGCTCACCTCCTACCTCCCCTGGGGCTTCGCCGGACTCGGCGGCGCCCTGCTCGCCCTCTCCCTGTGGCTGGAGGCCCGCGGCCGCCGCCTCGCCACCTCGGCCCCGACCCCCCGCACCGAACCCGAGCCGGTCGGCGCGTGAACCCGGCCCCCGTCGGCCGCCAGGGAAGCCCCGCCCGTGTTTTCACAGGTCAGCGTTTGAGCCGGGCGTTGGTGTGGCGCGTCGGCCGAGCCTGAGAGGGGTCCTCCGGCCAGGGGTGCTTGGGATAGCGCCCGCGCAGCTCGGCGCGGACCGCCCGGTACCCCTCCCGCCAGAAGTTCGCCAGGTCGGCGGTGACGGCGGCGGGCCGGCCCGCCGGGGACAGCAGATGTATGAGCACGGGCACCCCGGCGACCTCCGGCGTCCCCTCCAACCCGAACATCTCCTGGAGTTTCACCGCGAGCACCGGCTGGGCGCCCCCGTACTCCACTCTGATCCGCGACCCGCTCGGCACCTCGATGCGCTCCGGGGCCAGCTCGTCCAGCCGCGCCGCCTCGCCGCCCGCCCAAGGCAGCAGCCGCGTCAGCGCCTGCCCGGCGTCCAGCCGTCCCAGGTCCGCCCGGCGCCGTGCCCGGGACAGCTCCGGCTCCAGCCACTCCTCGGCCCGCGCGAGCAGTGCCTCCTCCGACACGTCCGGCCACGGCTCGCCCAGCGTCCGGTGCAGGAACGCCAACCGCTCCCGCAGCCCCACGGCATCCCGCGACCACCGCAGCAAGCCCGTGCCCTCCCTCGCCAGGCCGTCCAGGAGCGCCTGGCGCACCAGAGCGGGGTCGGGCTGCTTCAGCGGCCGCACCGACAGCTCCACCACACCCAGCCGCGCCACCTGACGGGCGACCACGTCGCCGTCCTCCCAATGCACCTCCTCACCCTCCACCCCCAGCGGTCCGGCCACCGACCGTGCGATGCCCTCGTCCACGACCGCGGCCAGCCGCACCCGCGCCGAGGCGGCCTGCACCGGCCGGTCCGCCACGGCCACCGCCAGCCACTCCGCACTGCGCAGCCCGGACCCCTGGCCCACCTCGGCCCGGGTGCCGGACACCATCAGGAACGAGCCCTCACCCCGAGCCCGGGCCACCCGCTCCGGAAACGCCAGCGCGGTGACCAGCCCAGCGACGGCATCGTCCGTCCCCGTCCCCGACGACGCCGACCCCGCCTCCGCACCCGCGCCGGGCCCCTGCCCCTGACCGGATGCCGGCCCCGGCGGGCTGCCGGAGCCGGGGTTCCCGGCGGACGGTGACAGGGAACCCGCCCCCGTGACCGCAGACGTCAGCCGCCGTACTTCCTGGCGCCAGCGCGCCCCGTATCCGTCGCCGCCCCGGCGGGCCGTGCGCCACGCCGCCGCCAGGTCGTCCCCGTACTCCCTCGGTGGCTCCTCGCTCAGCAGCGCCACCACCTCGGCCGCCCGGCGCGCGCCCACCTCGGCCGCGCCGTCGAGGAGCGCGCGGGCCAGCCGGGGATGCACCCCGAGCCTCGCCATCCGTACGCCCCGATCAGTGGCCCGGCCGTCCTCGTCCACCGCACCGATCGCGGTCAGGACGGAACGGGCCGCGGCCATCGCCCCGGCCGGCGGGGCGTCGAGCAGTGCCAGCCCCTGTGCGCTCGGATCGCCCCAGCACGCCGCCCGCAGGGCGAAGGACGCCAGGTCCGCGATCTTGATCTCGGGGGAGGGGAAACGAGGGCGCCGGACGTCGTCGGCCGGCGCCCAGCACCGGTACACCGTGCCGAACGCCTCCCGGCCCGCCCGGCCGAGGCGCTGGGTCGCCCCGGCGTCCGACACCGACACGGTCGCCAGCGACCCGAGGCCCCGGGCGTGGTCCACGCGCGGCTCGCGGGCCAGCCCCGAGTCGACCACGATCCGTACCCCCGGCACGGTCAGACTGGATTCGGCCACGGAGGTCGCCAGGACCACCCGCCGGCGCCCCTCGCCGCCCCGCAGCACCGCGTCCTGGACCGCCGCAGGAGCCCGCCCGTGCAACTGGAGGACCTCCGCGTCCACCCCGTCCAGCATCCCGGCCGTCCGGGCGATCTCGCCGGTGCCCGGCAGGAAGCAGAGGACATCGCCTTCGTGCTCCTCCAGGGCCAGCCGGACCGTCGCCGCGACATGGCGCAGCAGTTGCGGGTCCACCCAGGTGCCGTGGGCCGGGCGGATCCCGGCGGGCGGCGGGGCGTAGCGGATCGCCGCCCCATGGCCCTGTCCCGTACTCCGCACCACCGGGGCGGGCCCCGAGCCGTCGGCGACCGTCAGAAGTCGCGACCAGGCCTCCGCGTCGCTGGTGGCGGACGCCGCGATCAGCTGGAGCTCCGGGCGCAGGGCGTCCCGTACGTCCACGAGGAAGGCGATCGCGGTGTCCGCGTCGAGGTGGCGCTCATGGCACTCGTCGAGCAGCACCACGTCCACCCCCGCGAGCTCCGGGTCGCGCTGGAGCCGTTGCAGCAGGACGCCGGTGGTCACCACTTCGACGACCGTGCCGGGTCCGGTGCGCCGCTCCCCGCGCACGGAGAATCCGACGGCGTCGCCGACCTCCTGGCCCAGCAGCCAGGCCATCCGGCGGGCGGCGGCCCGGACCGCCATCCGCCGCGGCTCGGCCACCAGCACCCGCCGCCGCGGCCCGGCCCCGGTCAGCCCGGCCAGCGCCAACGGCACCAGCGTGGTCTTGCCGGTGCCCGGGGGCGCGGACAGGACCGCCGTGCCGCGCCCGTCGAGTGCGCTCAGCAGCTCGGGCACGGCATGGCGAACGGGAAGACGCTCGATCGCGTCGGTTCGGATCACGACCACAGTCTCGTACGTCCCGGCCCGGCCCCGTCGCCGGTCATCCACAGACCAGCTGGTTTGTGGGTTTGTATGACTGAAGGGGCTGTGTCGTCTGCGGTATCTGCGGTGCCTGCGGTATCTGCGTTGTCCGCGTCATCCGCGGTGTCGCGCCCTCCGCCGCCGGGGAACGGACGCGCCTAGTCCCGCTCGCACACGAAGATCGCCGTGCCCGGGATCAGGTTCCCGCGCAGCGGGGACCAGCCGCCCCACTCCTGCGTGTTCCACGCCGGCCACTCCGGCTCGACCAGGTCGACCAGCCGGAAACCGCCGGCCACCACGTCCCGGACCCGGTCGCCCAGCGTCCGGTGGTGCTCGACGTACACCGCCTGCCCGGCCTCGTCCTGCTCCACGTACGGCGTGCGGTCGAAGTAGGACGCCGCCACGCTCAGCCCCTCCGGCCCCGGCTCGTCCGGGAACGCCCAGCGGATGGGGTGCGTGACGCTGAAGACCCAGCGGCCGCCGGGACGCAGCACCCGCCGCACCTCACGGAAGACCCGCACGGGATCCGCGACGAACGGGACTGCCCCGTACGCGGAGCACGCCAGGTCGAAGGAGCCGTCCGCGAAGGGGAGGGCGCCCGCGTCCGCCTCCACCAGCGGAATCGTTCCGCCGTCGATGCGCAGGGCGTGCTGGAGCTGGCGGTGCGAGAGGTCCAGGGCGACCGGCCGGGCGCCCTGGGCGGCCAGCCAGCGCGAGCACTGGGCCGCCCCGGCGCCGATCTCCAGGACGTCCCGCCCCTTCAGCGACTCCGCCGGGCCGAGCAGCGCCGCGTCCGCCTCGTCCAGCCCCTCGGGGCCCCAGACGAAACGGTCGTCCCCGAGGAACGCTCCGTGATCGGTCTGGTACTCGTCGGCGTTCCGGTCCCACCAGCCCCGGCTCGCCCGGCTGCTCTCCGCGTCGTCGGCGTCACGCCGCGTCGCGTCCGGCTCGTATTCGGCCTCGTACTCTTGGATCATCGTGTCCGTCGTTGTAGTTTGCGCAGAGCGCGAGCACGTGTTCGGCCCAACGACTTCTGCTGGGCCTTTATGGGTCAGCGTGGCCTCGGAGAACCTCAGTTGTGCCGGGAATGCGGGGATCCTCCCCGGGTGTGCGCCTTCGCGCATTGACCCTGTCCGGCTGCCCCCGTATGCTACAAGTTGCGCTGCGAGCCTGCGCACCTCAGACCTAGCAGGCGCGCTTCCATCTGTTGTATGTCCCCTCGGTTGTCGAGGCGCCATCCGGACCGACCCGGATAGGCGCTTCCCAGGCTGTCCGGCTTCTGCAGAGGCGATACGGGCTCTCGGCGTGGCAGTACCTACGACTTTCTGTCCGTAACCGGAGCCCTTTCCCACATGACGAGCAGCACCGAGACCACCTCTACCACTCCGCAGGTAGCGGTCAACGACATCGGTAACGAGGAAGCCTTCCTCGCCGCGATCGACGAGACGATCAAGTACTTCAACGACGGCGACATCGTCGACGGCGTCATCGTGAAGGTCGACCGGGACGAGGTCCTGCTCGACATCGGTTACAAGACCGAAGGCGTGATCCCGAGCCGCGAGCTCTCGATCAAGCACGACGTCGACCCGAACGAGGTCGTCAAGGTCGGCGACGAGATCGAGGCCCTGGTTCTCCAGAAGGAGGACAAGGAAGGCCGTCTGATCCTGTCCAAGAAGCGCGCTCAGTACGAGCGTGCCTGGGGCACGATCGAGAAGATCAAGGAAGAAGACGGCATCGTCACCGGTACCGTCATCGAGGTCGTCAAGGGTGGTCTCATCCTCGACATCGGCCTCCGTGGCTTCCTGCCGGCCTCTCTCGTCGAGATGCGTCGTGTCCGCGACCTCCAGCCCTACGTGGGCAAGGAGCTCGAGGCGAAGATCATCGAGCTGGACAAGAACCGCAACAACGTGGTCCTGTCCCGCCGCGCCTGGCTCGAGCAGACCCAGTCCGAGGTTCGCCAGACGTTCCTCACCACCCTGCAGAAGGGTCAGGTCCGCTCCGGCGTCGTCTCCTCGATCGTCAACTTCGGTGCCTTCGTGGACCTGGGTGGCGTCGACGGTCTCGTGCACGTCTCCGAGCTGTCCTGGAAGCACATCGACCACCCGTCCGAGGTTGTCGAGGTCGGCCAGGAAGTCACCGTCGAGGTCCTCGACGTCGACATGGACCGCGAGCGTGTCTCCCTGTCGCTGAAGGCGACGCAGGAGGACCCGTGGCAGCAGTTCGCCCGTACGCACCAGATCGGGCAGGTCGTCCCCGGTAAGGTCACCAAGCTCGTTCCGTTCGGTGCGTTCGTGCGCGTCGACGAGGGCATCGAGGGCCTGGTCCACATCTCCGAGCTGGCCGAGCGCCACGTGGAGATCCCGGAGCAGGTCGTCCAGGTCAACGACGAGATCTTCGTCAAGGTCATCGACATCGACCTCGAGCGTCGCCGGATCTCGCTGTCCCTGAAGCAGGCCAACGAGTCCTTCGGTGCCGACCCGGCGTCGGTCGAGTTCGACCCGACCCTGTACGGCATGGCCGCGTCCTACGACGACCAGGGCAACTACATCTACCCCGAGGGCTTCGACCCCGAGACCAACGACTGGCTCGAGGGCTACGAGACCCAGCGCGAGGCGTGGGAGGGCCAGTACGCCGAGGCGCAGCAGCGCTTCGAGCAGCACCAGGCCCAGGTCATCAAGTCCCGCGAGGCCGACGAGGCCGCCGCTGCCGAGGGCGCTGCCGCCCCGGCCGCCGGTGGCAACGCCGGTGCCGGCATCTCGGGTGGTTCGTACTCCTCGGAGTCGGACGACAACTCCGGCGCCCTGGCGTCGGACGAGGCCCTGGCTGCCCTGCGCGAGAAGCTGGCGGGCGGCCAGAGCTGACGCTCTGACCCCGGTCGGTAGATAGCCGAAGGTAAGGCCCGCTCCCCATGGGGGAGCGGGCCTTACTCGTTCCCGCCCCACGGCCCTGCGGGACGCCTTCCGTGTGGGCATGTCAAGGTCCGGACCAGCGGCCGGAAATCGCGGCCGGGGTCCCGCACCGGCCGCAGTGAGAACAGCATGTGAAACGGACGCGCGCGGGAATGCCGCTGTCGCATGGGGCGTTCTTCCCTACGAACACGAGGAGGAGCGGTAATCGTGCTTGATCCGCAGGGTTTGTACGAATGGGAGCCGAAGGGCCTCGCAGTCGTCGACATGGCGCTCGCGCAGGAGTCGGCCGGCCTGGTCATGCTGTACCACTTCGACGGATACATCGATGCGGGTGAGACCGGCGAGCAGATCGTCGGGAAGCTGTTGGACAGCCTGCCCCACCAGGTGGTGGCCCGCTTCGACCACGACAGACTCGTCGACTACCGCGCCCGCCGACCGCTGTTGACGTTCAAGCGGGACCGCTGGGCCGACTTCGAGACGCCCGCGATCGAGGTGCGCCTGGTGCAGGACGCCACGGGCGCGCCGTTCCTGCTGATGTCGGGCCCCGAGCCGGACGTGGAGTGGGAGCGGTTCGCGGTCGCCGTACGGCAGATCGTGGAGCGCCTCGGCGTACGCCTTTCGGTCAACTTCCACGGCATCCCGATGGGCGTTCCGCACACCCGCCCCGTCGGCATCACGCCGCACGGCAATCGCACCGATCTGATGCCCGGTCACCGCTCGCCCTTCGACGAGGCGCAAGTGCCCGGCAGCGCCGAGTCGTTGATCGAGTACCGCCTGATGGAGGCCGGGCACGACGTCCTCGGCGTGGCCACGCACGTCCCGCACTACGTGGCGCGCTCCGCCTACCCGGACGCGGCGCTGACCGCCCTGGAGGCGATCACGGCCGCCACCGGCCTGGTGCTGCCGAGCATCGCCCACGGGCTGCGCACCGAGGCGCAGCGCACCCAGACGGAGATCGAGCGCCAGATCGGCGAGGGCGACGAGGAACTCGTCACGCTGGTGCAGGGACTTGAGCACCAGTACGACGCGGTCGCGGGCGCCGAGACCCGGGGCAACCTGGTGGCCGAACCGGCGGACCTGCCGTCCGCCGACGAACTGGGCCGGGAGTTCGAGCGGTTCCTCGCGGAGCGCGAGGGAGACCTCTGACGAGGGCCGGGCGATGACCGCCGTAGTCGGCGAGAGGTCCGCGGGTCGTGCCACCCGCGGACCTCTTACCGATGGCGTCGGCGGTATCCCCTAGGCTGCCGCTCATGCTGAAGGTGGGCCTGACCGGCGGAATCGGCGCCGGCAAGAGCGAAGTGTCGCGGATGCTCGTCTCCTACGGGGCGGTGCTGATCGACGCCGACAAGATCGCCCGAGAGGTCGTCGAGCCCGGAACGGCGGGCCTGGCGGCGGTGGTCGAGGCGTTCGGCGGCGGGATCCTCGCGGCGGACGGCACCCTGGACCGTCCCGCCCTGGGCGCGATCGTCTTCGCCGACCCCGCGAAGCTCGCGGTCCTGAACGGCATCGTCCATCCGCTGGTGGGCGCGCGCTCGGCGGAGCTGGAGGCGGCCGCGGGCCCGGACTCGGTCGTGATCCACGACGTTCCGCTGCTGACCGAGAACGGCTTGGCGCCCCTGTACGACCTCGTGGTGGTCGTCGACGCCGCGCCCGCAACCCAGCTCGACCGGCTGACCCGGCTGCGCGGCATGGCGAAGGCCGAGGCCGAGGCCCGGATGGCGGCCCAGGCGACGCGTGCACAGCGCCTCGCCGTGGCGGATCTGGTCATCGACAACGACGGCCCCCTGGAGGCGCTGGAGCCGCAGGTCGCCAAGGTGTGGGCCGAGCTCGTGGAGCGCGCCGACGCCCGCTAGGACCCGTCGGCGGGAAGTCTCAAATCGCCGCACCGCCGCGCCTCCCGGGATTACGATCCCGGTGTGCTCTTCGTACTGGCGGGTTTCACGGTCTTCGGCGGGCTGGTGGCGCTGCTGGCCGGTGCGTACGGACTGCGCGAGACCCGGCGCCTCGCGGCGGCGGGCGACGCCGTCTGGGCGCTGGTCAAGCCCGCCCCGCCCGGGTCCGGGCGCCCCCTCCTCCAGTACGAGACGGCCGACGGCCGCGTCCTGGAGCTGCCGTCCCCCGTACCGCCCACGCGCCGCGAGCCGCTGACGCCCGGCGGCCGCGTCCACCTCTCCTACGACCCGGCCGACCCGCGCGAGGTCGTTCTGCTGGGCCGGGAACGAACCGGCCTCGACCGTACGTTCATAGCGGCGGGAGCCGCCGTAGCGGCAGTGGGCCTGATCCTGGCGGTCGCCGCGCTGTGAGCGGGCCTGGCACTCCGTGACGGAGAGAAGGAGTACGGAATACGGGAACTGGGCAGTGCGTTGTCAACGCGCAGCGAGGGAAAGGACTCGACCGTGGCCGAGAGCACCCCGGAAACGCACGTCATCGACTTCCGCGCGGCGGAGCAGCTGCTGGCCGCCCGGGACCCTCGCGGCGCGGTGAAGCTCCTCGACTCGGTCATCGCGGCCCACCCGGAGAACACCGCGGCCCGTCTCCTGCGCGCCCGCGCGTTCTTCGCCTCGGCGCAACTGCGCGCGGCGGAGCTGGAGTTCCAGCTGGTCCTGGAGCGCGAACCAGACAACGCCTTCGCCCACTTCGCCCTGGCCCGCACCTACGAACGGACGGCCCGGCCGGACCAGGCCGTCCGCCACTTCCGCCTCGCCGCCGCCCTGGACCCCAAGCCGGAGTACGTGGAGGCGGCCCGGTTCGACACGGACGAGGGCTAACGCCGTCGCGGCGGCTCGTACGGGGGGATGTCCGGGCCCGGCTGGTAGTGGGGTCCCTGGTGGATGTGGTGAACGATCATCGCCAGGTCGATGGTGACCAGCAGGGCGAGGGCCGCGCACGCGGCCGTCCACCCGGGGCGGCCCTCCAGGGCGAAGCCCGCCGTGCCCGCCAGGGCCCAGATCAGACCCCACACGCTCAGCCAGAACCGCATCCGCAGCGGACTGCGTGCGGTCGAGGGTTCACTCCCAGTGCGCATGGCCATCGCCTCTTCCAGGGAGATTTTACCCGTGAGGTGGCTGGTTCGAGCGGTCCGGTGTGAGCCGGCTTCCGGGGTGATCCGCCCCTTCCTCACCCGTGTCCCGCATAGGGTGACGCGCATGGTGGACGAGGACGCCCGGTTACCGGCGGGGGACGAGCTGCCCGAGACGCTGCTCGACCTCGCCGTGCCACACGAGGACATCGACGAACTGGTGGGCGTCGCGCGGCGGATGGAGGGCGACCCGGACGCCCGCAGGCTGCTGGGGGAGTCCGTGCGGGCGCTCGTCCGGGAGATCGGGAACGTGGGATTCCAGCCGGACCTTCCCCCGGTTCCGGAGGATCTGGGGGGAGCACAAGGGGCGGGGGCGGCGGTCCGGCGTCTCTTCCCCGTCCTCACGCTGCTCGCCGCACTGCCGCATACGCGCGCGTACCACGAGGAACGGGCCGTGCCCGCGGACATCGCCCGCCGCACCCTCGCCGACCTCGGACGCTGCCTCGCCCTCACCCGCCGGCGCCACGGCAGCACCGGCCTGATGGCGCCGCACTGGCTCTGGCACCACTTTCGCGGTGAGCTCTACCAACTGGGACGGCTTCAGTTCCAGCGCGCCCGGCTGGGCCGGCGCACCGGAGAGGCGGTGCGGGCCGCCGGGCTGCCGGTCGGCCCCGGAGACCCGTGCCTCAGCATCCACATCCCGGGCTGCCGCGGACCGCTGACGCCCGAGGCGTGCGACGCCTCCCTCGCGCTGGCCAAGGACTTCTTCGCGCTCCACTACCCGGAGGAGTCCTACCGCGTCGCCGTCTGCCACTCATGGCTGCTGGACACACAGTTGGACAGATACCTGCCCGAGCGGTCGAACATCGTCCGCTTCCAGCGCCGGTTCCACATCCCGTACCGGGAGACGGATCCGGACGACGGAACTCCGGTCTTCTTCGTCTTCGGGGATCCGGACCTGCCCGTGGAGACCCTGCTCCAGCGGACCGCCGTGGAACGCGCGGTCGCGGGCCATCTGCTCGCGGGCGGGCACTGGTACGGCGGCCACGGATGGTTCGAGCTGTGACCCGGCGGCCGGACGGGCGGGATGTCCGGCAGTGGCCCCCGCGCCGTCAGTGCACGAACGCGTAGCTGCGCCAGGGCGGTGTGTTGGGGGCGATGTTGTCGCCGAGGCGGCTCGGGACGTACGTCATCTCCTTGCCGCGGCAGTCAAGGGTCCGGTACAGGCGGACGTCCGCCAGCGTGTTGTTGTGGACAGCCGTCGCACCCGTCGGCGCCATCCGGTGACAGCCCTTGACGGGCGGACTGCCGATCTTGACGACCCGCTCCGCCGAGGTCGCGTACGAGAAGGTGCCGACCGCCGTACGGTCGAGGTTGGCGCAGGCCGAGGCGGCGAGCGCGAGGAGCGCGGCCCCGCCGGTGAGGGCGAGCCGCCCGGCGGGCGCCGATCGCCGCCGGGGCGAGCGCCGGGCCGTGGACGGGGACGGCTCGGCGGGGCGCGGCGCGGGCGGGGACACAGGCACGGACATGGGCGGTCCTCGTCTGTACGGAGTACGGCGGGTGGTACGGCGGTCAGTACCGTCACCCTGCCCGCTCGGCGCCACCCGGGCATCCCGTGCGCGGCCGGCCGGGCTACCCGCCCCTCCGGCCCCGGCCGATGGCTCCCCAAGTGAGCGTCCCCATACCCGCCGGTCCGCTTATGTGGTGCGCACACATCCCGTACTCCCGTACCGCCTGCCTAGCGTCAGGGTCGTAGCCAGATCAGCCTAGGCAAGGGGGCCCGGACGTGCGCAGCAGACACCGTGGGGGATGGAGAGCGGCTCTGGCCGTGACAGCGGCACTCGGCGCGCTCCTGGCGTCCGGAGGGGCCGCGACCGCCGGAAGCACGGCCACCACCACGAGCACCGCCACCGCCGGGGCCACGGCCGCGGGGAGCGGCACCGCCGCCCCGCCCTCGTACCTGTCCCTGGAGGCCTCCTACGGCTCCGGCACGGTCACCAACGGCTGGGAGAGGGTCGAGCGCTACCGCGACACCACCCCGGGCTTCCAGACGCCCGGCGCCGAGGGCTATCCGCCGGACGGGCGGGGCAACCAGGACGGCGTCCGGGTCACGTACTTCGGAGGCGTCGCCCGTCCCACCTCGGACCGCTTCCTGCTCTACTCGGCGCCCGGCTGGAACACCGGCGCGAAGGCCACCCCCGTCCTGCTGGTGCACGGTGCCAACGACTCCGCCGACCGGGCCTGGGCCAACCCCGGCGAGTCCGGCGGCTACGGCTGCGGCGCCCTGTCGTGCCCCTCGACCGGGATGATGCAGTACCTCGCGGCCCGCGGTCACCGTGTCTTCGCCATCGGCTTCGCCCACAAGCAGGGCGACAACCTGATGCAGGCGCAGGCCGTCGGGGACGCCGTCGCCCTCATCAGGGCGAAGCTGGGAATCGCCCGCGTGGATCTGGTCGGCTGGAGCAAGGGGGAGCTCTCCGCGCGCGCGTACGTCTCGTCCCTCAAGCCGGCCTGGGGGCGCGCCTACGCCGGTGACGTACGGAAGCTGATCACGCTCGGCGGCCCCAACGGCGGCTTCGACTACCCGTACGCCCACGGCTGGGCGCACGACTTCTCGATCTGGCCGGAGTGCGGCGGCAAGATCAACGCGCCCTCCCCGCACTCCCGGATGACCTGCTACGGGACCTACACCGCGCACCCCGAGTTCTCCATGACGCCCTCCGGCGGCTACGACGACTACCCCGGGCAGCGGCAGATGCTGGCCCGCTGGGACGGCGTGTACGGCGTCGACCAGGCGGCGCAGGACTGGTACACGACGTACTACGGAGGCCAGGGCTTCTACACGGCCGGCGACGGCATCCAGCCGGCCATCGACGCGGGTTCGCTCGTCGTCCCGTTGCAGCGGGCCGGAGTCCCCGCCTCCGTCACCACGTACCTGCTGGCGGGCGGCTCGCCCGACGTCGTGGGCATCTTCAACGAGAACCGGGGCCCGAGCGACGGGGTCGTCTTCGTCTCCAGCGCGCTCGACACGACCGGTGTCGCCACCGTCGGCGGCAAGGCGACCGTGACCGGCGCCAACCACCTCGAACTGGGCTGGGACAGCGCCTCGCAGGCCCAGGTCGCCACCTGGCTGGGCTGAGCCCGTCACCGTCCCGCCGCATCCCCACCACTGCCTCCGCAGGAGAGCCCGAAGTCGAAGGACGGCCGTATGCCCCCGCTCACCGCACGTCGGGTACCGACCGCCCGGCTCACCCAGCACATCCTGGAGGACGCCTCCAGGAGCGCGGGCGAACCGGTCGTCTTCGTGCACGGAAACGTCTCCTCGTCCGCCTTCTGGCAGGACGCCATGCTCGCCCTGCCCGAGCGCTACCGCCCGGTCGCGGTCGACCTGCGCGGGTTCGGCGGCACCGATCCGCTGCCGGTGGACGCCACCCGTGGGCTGCGCGACTACGCCGACGACCTGGCGGCACTCCTTGAGGCGTTGCATATGGAGCGCGCACACCTCGTCGGCTGGTCCATGGGCGGTGGTGTGGTGCTGCAATACATGCGGGACCGGCCCACCCTGGTGCGGTCCCTGACACTCGTCAACCCGGTGTCCCCGTACGGCTTCGGCGGCACCAGGGGGGTGGAGGGCCGTCTCAACGCGCCGGACGGGGCCGGTTCGGGCGGTGGCACAGCCAGCCCCGAGTTCGTGCGGCGGCTGGCGGAGGGCGACCGGGGCGAGGAGTCACCGCTCTCGCCCCGCAGCGTCCTCGCGCGCTGCTACGTCCGGCCGCCGGTACGGCCGGACCGGGAGGACGACTACGTGGAGGCGATGCTGAGCACCCGGCTCGGCGACGACCACTACCCCGGTGACAGCAAGCCCAGCGAGGCCTGGCCCGGCGTCGCCCCGGGCACGCGCGGCGTGCTCAACTGCCTTGCCCCGACCCACTTCCGCCTCGACGACCTGCACACCGCTCTCGCCGGGCTCCCCGCGAAGCCACCGGTGACCTGGGTGCGCGGCGAGGACGACGTGATCGTCTCCGACACCTCGCTCTTCGACCTCGCCCATCTGGGCACGATCGGCGCGGTGCCGGGCTGGGACGGCACCCCGGCGCAGCCGATGATCGCCCAGACACGGCACGTTCTCGCCCTTTACGCGCGCGTGGGCGGCGCGGTACGAGAGATCACGGTGCCCGGAGCAGGGCACGCGGTGCACGTTGAACGCCCCGAGGAGTTCGGCGCCGCCCTGCTGGAGACGCTGGCCGAAGGAGTCTGAGGCGCGGATGGAACCGATCAAGCCGGTGGGACCGATCAGGCCGGTGGAACCGAGCAAACCGGTGGGACCGAGCAAACCGGCCGAGGCCGTGGCGCCCAACCCGGCCGTGGCGCCGGCCGAGCCCATGGCACCGACCGCGCCCGAGGGCCCCACCGGGTCCGTGGCGCCGCGCAAACAGGCCGAGCCGTCCGCCACGCGCGTGTGCGCGACGCGGCAGGGCCTGGTGCGCGGCCGGGCCGTGAGCGAGGCGGTGACGGCCTTCCTGGGCATTCCCTACGCGGCCCCGCCCTTCGGCCCGCTGCGGTTTCGCGCACCGGCTCCCGCCGCTTCCTGGGAGGGCGTACGGGACGCCTTCGAGCACGGCCCCTCGGCGCCCAGGGCCCCGTACGCCCCGCCCATGGACGCCCTGATCCCGGACGCCGACGGCGGCCAGGGCGAGGACTGCCTCAACCTCAGCGTCTGGACCCCGCACCCCGGCCCCGGCGGCGGGCTGCCGGTGATGGTCTGGCTGCACGGCGGCGCGTTCTCCAACGGATCCGGCGTGGGGCCCGCGTACGACGGCACCGCCTTCGCGCGCGACGGCGTGGTCTGCGTCAACGTCAACTACCGCCTCGGTACGGACGGTTTCCTGCGGCTGCCGGGCCGTCCGGACAACCGGGGGCTGCTCGACCAGATCGCCGCCCTGGAGTGGGTGCGCGACAACATCGAGGGCTTCGGCGGTGACCCGGACCGCGTGACCGTGTTCGGCGAGTCGGCGGGCGCGATGAGCATCGGCGTCCTGCTCGCGCTGCCCCGCGCGCGTGGACTGTTCCGCCGGGCGATCCTCCAGAGCGGCGCCGCCCACCACTTCCTGCGGCCCGCCACGGCCGACCTGATCACCGCATACCTCGCGGCCGAGCTGGGCATCGAGGCGACCGGGACGGCGCTGACCGAAGCGTTCGCCCGCGTGCCCTTCGCCCGGCTGCTGCCCGCCCAGGCCGGACTGCGGGCCGCGGTGGGCGCCCGCCCGGACCCGCGGCTGTGGGGCGAGGCGGTGCTCAACATGATGCCCTTCGAGCCCGTCCTGGACGCCCTGCCGCTGCCGTCCGCCGACTGCGCGGTGGACCTGCTCGTCGGCAGCAACCGGGAGGAGTACCGCCTCTTCCTGGTTCCCACCGAGCGGCTGCGCCTGCTGAGCGAAGGGAAGCTGCGCGGCACGGCCGAGGCGTACGGACTCGACCCCGACAAGGCACTCCCCGTCTACGCCGGAGGCCGTCCCGGCGCGGCACCCGGCGAGCTCTTCGACGCGATGGCGACCGACTGGTTCTACCGGATCCCGGCGATCCGCGTCGCCGAGTCCGTCCCCGGTACACGGGTGTACGAGTTCGCCCGGCGCTCGCCGCGGTACGACGGTGAGCTCGGCGCCTGCCACGGCGCCGAGCTCGGTTTCGTCTTCGACAACCTGCGCGACCCGGTGTACGCCCCGATGCTCGGCGACCGGCCGCCGCAGGATCTCGCGGACGCGATGCACGGCGCGTGGGCCGCCTTCGCGGCGACCGGCGACCCGGGCTGGGACGCCTATGACCGCGCGACCCGTACGACGATGGTCTTCGGCGGCTCGCCCCGCACCCCGACCGAGCTGGTCCGGGACCCGCGTCCGGCGGAACGTGCCTTGTGGGAGGGGGTGCGCTGAGGCGCGGTGCCCGATTGTCAGACCCCGCCCGTAAGGTCGTAGAGCAGTCGCGGACGACGCGCTGATCCACGGCCCTGCGCACGAGGGGAGGTGACCTGACATGACGCAATCCGAGCGGACGCCGCCGCCCACGGCGCGGCCCGGTGTGTCCGCGGCGGCGGTGTTCCTGCCCGCGGGGCTGCCCCGCGAGGGCAAGGTCGCCTTCTGGGACCCGGCGGGCGGCCCACTGCCCGGCGAGGAGGACGGCGCGGGGGAGGTCGCCGAGCTGACCGTGGTGCGGCGCCACGGCGGCGGCGCCGCACGGCGTGTCGTCATGGCCCGTCTGCTGCCCGTCACCGAGGCCCTGCCCCTGCTCGTCCGGGCCCGGCACCACCCCGCCGCTCACCCCGCGGCCGCCTGCTGGGGCGCCGCCGCGCTGCACGCCCTGCACCTGGTCGCGCGCGGCAGGCTGCTGCCCGGCCTGACCGGCACCGACCACGACGCCTGGCGGGCCGGCCCGCTGGACGCCGACGACATCGCCCAGCTCCGCGCCATCGCCGCCGCCATGCCGTACGAGGCGTACGGAGTGCCGGTGCCGGGCCGGGGCCCGCTGCGGCTGCCCGACCCCGAGGCGCTCGTGCGCGCGTTCCTGGACGCGGTGGCGGACGGCCTGCCGCGCACCCCGGCCGCCGCCCACGCGGTGGGCCCGGCGTTCGCGGCGGCCGCGCCCCAGCACCTGCCCGGCGCGCGCGTCTGGGCGGCCGAGGCGGCGGCGGGCATGGACGCGGGCGTGCGGGTCTCCCTGCGCCTGGACCTGTCCGGGTACGGGCTGTTCGACAGCGGCGACGAGGAGGACGCCCGGCGCGCGGGCTCCGCGATCGTCCAGGTCCACAGCCTCGCCGACCCCACCCTGGTCGTCGACGCGGCCGAGCTGTGGGAGGGGCGGCGGCCCGAGGCGTTCGGACCGCGCGCGCGGATCGACGCCCTCCTCGCGCTGCGCCGGGCCGCGCGGGTGTGGCCGCCGCTGGGGCTGCTCCTGGAGCGGCCGGTGCCGGACGTGCTGGCGCTCACCGAGAGCGAGCTGTACGACCTGCTCGGCTCCGCCGCGACCCGCCTGGACGCGGCGGGCGTCGCCGTGCACTGGCCGCGCGAGCTGGCCCGCACCCTGAGCGCCACCGCTGTCGTCCGCCCCGCGCCGGGCTCGGCGACCGACGGCACCGCGTTCTTCGACGCCGGGGAGCTGCTCGCCTTCAACTGGGAGCTGGCGCTCGGCGGCGAACCGCTCAGCCAGTCCGAGATGGACACGCTGGCCGAGGCCCACCGCCCGATCGTGCGGCTGCGCGGCCAGTGGGTGGTGGCCGACCCCGACCTCGTACGCAGGGCGCGCAAGCGCGACCTGGGGCTGCTCGACCCCGTGGACGCGCTGTCCGTCGCGCTCACCGGCACCGCCGAGGTCGACGGCGAGACGGTGGAGGCGGTGCCGACCGGCGCGCTGGCCGTGCTGCGCGACCGCCTCACCCAGGGTCCGCGGGCCGCGGTCCAGCCCCCCGGCCTGGACGCCACCCTGCGCGACTACCAGCTGCGCGGCCTCGCCTGGCTGGACCTGATGACCTCGCTCGGCCTCGGCGGCTGCCTCGCGGACGACATGGGCCTGGGCAAGACGATCACCGTGATCGCGCTCCATCTGCGGCGCGCGCGTCCCGAGCCGACCCTGGTGGTCTGCCCGGCCTCGCTGCTCGGCAACTGGCAGCGGGAGATCGCCCGGTTCGCCCCGGGCGTTCCCGTGCGGCGCTTCCACGGCAGCGACCGGAGCCTCGCCGACACGGAGGGCGGCTTCGTCCTCACCACGTACGGCACGATGCGCGGCAGCGCACCCCAACTGGCCGCGCACACCTGGGGAATGGTCGTCGCGGACGAGGCGCAGCACGTCAAGAACCCGTTCTCGGCGACGGCGAAGGCCCTGCGCACCATCCCGGCGCCCGCGCGGATCGCCCTCACCGGCACACCGGTCGAGAACAACCTCTCCGAGCTGTGGGCCCTGCTCGACTGGACGACTCCCGGGCTGCTGGGCCCGCTGAAGTCGTTCCGCGCCCGCCACGCGCGCGCGGTGGAGAACGGCGAGGACGCGCAGGCGGCCGAGCGGCTGGCCCGGCTGGTCCGCCCCTTCCTCCTGCGAAGGAAGAAGTCCGACCCGGGCATCGTGCCCGAGCTGCCGCCCAAGACGGAGACCGACCACCCCGTCCCGCTCACCCGCGAACAGGCCTCGCTCTACGAGGCGGTCGTCCGGGAGGCCATGGCCCAGGTCGAGGCCGCCGAGGGCATCGCCCGCCGCGCCCTCGTCATGAAGCTGTTGACGGCCCTCAAGCAGATCTGCAACCACCCCGCGCAGTACCTGAAGGAGACGGCGCCCCGGCTGCACGCCCGCTCCGGCAAGCTCACCCTCCTCGACGAGCTGCTCGACACGATCCTCGCCGAGGACGGCTCGGTCCTGGTCTTCACCCAGTACGTGTCGATGGCCCGGCTGCTCTCCGCGCACCTCACCGCGCGCGGAGTCCCCTCCCAGCTCCTGCACGGCGGGACGCCGGTGGCGGAGCGGGACCGGCTGGTGGACGCGTTCCAGTCCGGCGAGGTCCCCGTCTTCATCCTCTCCCTGAAGGCGGCCGGCACCGGCCTCAACCTCACCCGCGCGGGCCATGTCGTCCACTACGACCGCTGGTGGAACCCGGCCGTGGAGGAGCAGGCCACCGACCGCGCCTACCGTATCGGCCAGACCCAGCCGGTGCAGGTCCACCGTCTGATCGCCGAGGGCACCGTGGAGGACCGCATCGCGGAGATGCTCGCCGCGAAACGCGCGCTGGCGGACGCCGTCCTGGGCTCGGGCGAGAGCGCCCTGACCGAGCTCACCGACCGCGAGCTGGCGGACCTCATCTCCCTGCGGAGGAGCGCGTGAACGGATACCCGCGCCCCGACCGGCCCGCGCCCACGACAGGCGCCCCCGCGCGCACCCACGGCCACCGGGCAGCCGGGCACCCCGCGCCCGGCTCCGACCGCCCCGCCCCCGGAAGGAGGCCCGTATGAGCCCGCTCCCGGCGACCCGGTACGACGACCGCCGCCGCACGTTCCCGGCCCTGGGTGCCCGGTCGGAGCGGACCGGCACCTGGTGGGGCGGCGCCTGGATCGACGCGTTGGAGAGCCTCGCCCTCGACCCGGCCCGGCTGGCCCGCGGCCGCAGATACGCGGAGGCGGGCCATGTGGACGCGATCACCGTCACGCCCGGCCGCATCACCGCGTACGTGCACGGCTCCCGCCCCCGCCCGTACCGGACGGAACTGCGCCTGCGCACCCTGCCCGACCGGGCGTGGGAGGACTTCCTCGACACGGCCGCGCGGAACCCCTCCCACATCGCGGCGCTGCTCGACAAGGACCTCCCGCACACCCTCGCCGACCAGGTCGACCTGCTGCCCGCCTCCGGCGACCTAGTTCCGGACTGCTCCTGCCCCGACGACGGCTATCCGTGCAAGCACGCGGCGGCGCTCTGCTACCAGACGGCCCGGCTCCTCGACGAGGACCCGTTCGTCCTGCTGCTGATGCGCGGCCGGGGCGAGCAGGAGACGCTCGCCGCGCTGGCCCGCCGCAACACCGCCCTGTCGGCCGTGGAGCGGCGGACGCCCGCCCCCGAACTGCCCACCGTCGCCGCCCGGGAGGCGGTCCGGTCCGGCACACGGCCCGAGCTGCCGCCCCCCTTCCCGCACCCGGCGCGCGCGGGCCATCCGCCGGCCTTCCCCACCCTCCAGGGCGCCCCCGACCCGCTCGCGCTCGACCTGCTGGCGACGGAGGCGGCGGCCCGGGCGCACACCCTGCTGACCACCGGCCAGGACCCGATCGCGCCCCTGTCGACCTGGCAGGACGCGGTCCGCCTCGCGGCGGCGCACCCCGGCTCCGGCGTGACCTCCACGACCCGGGCGCTGTACGCGGCGCTGTCCCGCGCCACCGGCCGCACACCGACCGACCTGGCCCGAGCGGTGTCCGCCTGGCGCCAGGGCGGACCGGCGGCGCTCGCCGTCCTGGAAGCCCCCTGGGACCCACCGGCGGGCCCGTTCGACCGCGCCCGCCCCGCCCTGACGGCCGCCGGCCACCCCGGCTTCCGCCCCTGGCGCAACCACCTCTCCACCGCCGCCACCCAGCTCCGCTACGGCCGCGACGGCCTCTGGTACGTGTACGAGTCCGACCCGGGGAGGGAGGACTGGTGGCCCCGGGGGATACCGGCGACGGACCCGGTGGCGGCGCTCACGCGATGACGGTGTCGGCGCACGCGGGTCATCGTTCCCTGCCCACCGCCCACCCCTCCAGCACCCCCGCGACCCGTGTCGCCACCCGCGCCCGTGCCCGGTTGCGGGGCACCCTGGACATCAGGAGTTCGTCGTAGGGCGTGTCCAGGTGGCGTACGGAGGCGCGGACCGCCGCCGTCACCGCCTCCTCGTCCAGGGCGCGGCCCGCAGCGGTGCGGCCGACCCGGCCGCTGCCGCGCACCGAGGCGTGGACCGCGATGTCATGGGCCCGCTCGGGTGGGCAGCCGGGGAACAGGCGCAGGATCTCGGCCTCCAGGGCCGCGGTGAGGCGGACGTCCTCGGCGGCGCGTCGGAGCGCGTCGCGGGCGCGGCGGCGTGCGCGGGCCTCCGCGTCGGCCAGGCAGCGCTCCTCGGCGGCGGTGAGCGCCGCCTCCTCGACGAGTACGCCCCGGCGCTCGTAGCGGCGCCGTCGGCGGTGGAAGCGGACCACGACGGCCGAGAGCGTGCTCTCCTCGCGGGCACGGCGCGTCAGGGCCGTGTCGCCGCGTGGCAGGAACACCAGGTGCCCGAGGTCGGCGCAGTCCAGGCAGCGGGGGGCGCCCGTGTCCAGGACCAGCCGGGGGAGCGGGCCCCGGTCGCAGTCGGCGCAGCGGTGCCGCCTTCGGGGTTCTATGACGAGAATGGGCCGCCTCCCTCGCGCGCGCCCCCCGGCTCCCCTCTCCTCGATCCCTCAGTGAGCGCCCGGCCAAACCGTGCCGGGCACGGCGGTGCTCACTGGCGGTATCCGCTGAGGAAGCGCCCGATCCGGCTGATGGCCGCGTCCAGGTCGTCGGCGCGCGGCAGGGTCAGGATCCGGAAGTGGTCCGAGCGCGGCCAGTTGAAGCCCGTCCCCTGCACCACCTGGATCTTCTCCCGCAGCAGCAGGTCAAGGACGAACTTCTCGTCGTCTTCGATCGGGTGAACCTTGGGGTCGATCCGGGGGAACGCGTACAGGGCGCCCTTCGGCTTCACACAGGACACGCCGGGGATCTCGTTCAGCTTCTCCCAGGCCCGGTCGCGCTGCTCGTGCAGCCGCCCGCCCGGCGCGGTCAGTTCCTTGATGGACTGGCGGCCGCCGAGCGCGGCCTGGATGGCGTACTGGGCGGGCGCGTTGGGGCACAGCCGCATGGAGGCGAGCATGGTCAGCCCCTCCAGGTAGTTCCTGGCGTGCTGCTGCGGGCCGCTGACGACCAGCCAGCCGGAACGGAACCCCGCGACACGGTACGTCTTGGACAGCCCGCTGAAGGTGAGGACGACCAGGTCGGGAGCGAGGGCCGCGGCACAGTGGGCGACGGCGTCGTCGTAGACGATCTGGTCGTAGATCTCGTCGGCGAACACCATCAGCTGGTGGCGGCGGGCCAGGTCGAGGATGCCCTCGATGATCTCCTTCGGATACACCGCGCCCGTGGGGTTGTTGGGGTTGATGATGACGACGGCCCGGGTGCGGTCGGTGATCTTCGACGCCATGTCGTCGAGGTCGGGGTACCAGTCGGCGGACTCGTCGCAGAGGTAGTGGACGGCCCGGCCGCCCGCGAGCTTGGTGACGGCCGTCCAGAGTGGGAAGTCCGGCGCGGGGATGAGGACTTCGTCCCCGTCCTCCAGGAGCGCCTGCACGGCCATGGAGACCAGTTCGGAGACGCCGTTGCCGAGGAAGACGTCGTCGACGGAGACGTCCGGCAGGCCCATCGCCTGGTAGCGCTGGGCGACGGCGCGGCGGGCCGAGAGGATGCCGCGCGAGTCCGTGTAGCCGTGCGCACGCGGCAGCATCCGGATCATGTCCTGGAGGATCTCCTCCGGTGCCTCGAAGCCGAAGAGCGCCGGGTTGCCGGTGTTGAGGCGCAGCACGCTGTGGCCCGCCTCCTCCAGCGCGTTGGCGTGCTCGATGACCGGGCCGCGGATCTCGTAACAGACCTCGCTCAGCTTGCTCGACTGCCGGAACTCCATGCCGTGGCCCTCCCGGGGTGCCCAGATTCCTCTGGCGTGACTCGCCTGTCCTGCGTCACTCGAATTGCGTCACTTGGTTTTACCAAGTGGGAGCTTGGAAAGTCCAACATGTTGTCTAGACTGCGTCGTATGCCACGTCAGCCACGCCGTCGAAGCTACGACCAGTACTGCGCCGCCGCCCGCGCCCTCGACGCGGTCGGGGACCGGTGGACGCTGCTGATCGTCCGGGAACTCCTCGCGGGACCGCGTCGTTATACGGATCTGCACGCGGATCTCCCCGGCGTCTCCACGGACGTGCTGGCCTCCCGCCTCAAGGACATGGAGCGCGAGGAGCTGGCGACCCGCCGCAAGCTGCCCCCGCCGGCGGCCGCGACGGTGTACGAACTGACCGCGCGCGGACGCGCGTTGCTGCCCGTGCTGACCGCGCTGGCCGCCTGGGGTGCGCCGGACCTCGCCGAGCGCCGGCCCACCGACGCCGTGCGGGCGCACTGGTTCGCGATCCCGCTGATCCCGCTGCTGCGCCGCCTCCCGCACGGCCCGGCGGTCCTCGACGTACGCCTGGACGAGGGCGAGTTCCACGTCCGGACCGATGGAGGCGAGGCAGACGGGACCGGTGGTCCGGTGTACGGGGAGGGGCCGGCACCGGACGCCGACGCCCGGCTCGTCCTGGACGCCGACACCTGCCGCGCGCTCGCGGAGGGGACGCTGACGGTCGAGGAGGGCGTCAAGGACGGGCGGATCGAGGTGGCGGGCGAGGGGCCCGTCGCGGCGGCACTGCGGGGCGCGTGAGCGCGGTCGCACTCCGGGCGGCCGCCGCGTGCGCCGGAGCGGACCGCATCATGGAGGCGTGCGACTCGAAGCGATCACCTGGGAACGGCTGACCGAGGCCCTGGCGGAACGGGCCGTGGACGCGCTCTCCGAGGGCGGCGGCCCCTGGCTGCGCGTCGGCGTCGACGGCGCGCCCGCGGCCCGGCCCGGCGAGCTGGCGCAGTCGCTGGCCGAGGCGCTGCGCGTGCGGGGGCGTTCGGTGCTCGTCCTGTCCACCGAGGGATTCCTGCGGCCCGCCTCGCTGCGTTTCGAGTACGGCCGCGAGGACCCGGACACGTACGCCGACGGCTGGTTCGACACGGCGGCCCTGTGGCGGGAGGTGTTCGACCCGCTGGAGGCCCGGGGCAGCGGCCGGGTGCTGCCCGACCTCTGGGACCCGGTGACCGACCGGGCGACGCGCAGCGGCTATCGGGTCCTGCCCAAGGGGGGCGTGCTGGTGGTGCACGGGCCGCTGCTCCTGGGGCGCTGGTTCCCCTTCGACCTCACCGTCCACGTCCGTCTCTCGCCGGGCGCGCTGCGGCGGCGCACGCCGGAGCGGGACCGGTGGACGCTCCCCGCGTTCGAGCGGTACGAGGAGGAGGTGCGGCCCGCCGAGAGCGCCGATGTCGTCGTGCGCGCCGACGACCCGAGGCACCCGGCCTGGGACGGCGCCGGCCGCTAGCGGATCGGTCGCGCAGGGGCGGTCAGTCGCGCGGGGGCGGCCGGCCGCCCACCACCGTCACCGCCCGCGCGCCCGCCCGGCACCCGGCCCCGGCCGCCTCGACCGGGCCCGCGCCCGCCAGGAGGGCGGCGAGGAAGGCGCCCGTGAAGGCGTCGCCCGCGCCCGTGGAGTCCACGGCGGCCGTGCCGGGCGCCGGAGCGGCCACCCGGGCGACCACCTCGCCGCCCACCGCCACCAGCGCCCCGGCCGCCCCGAGCGTCACCGCGACCAGCGGGAACCTGCGGCTCAACGCGGCCGCCGCGCCCTCCGGCCCGGCGACGCCGCTGAGCAGCCTCGCCTCGTCGGCGTTGGGCAGCAGCGCCTCCACGCCGTCGGCCGCCGCCAGGAACCGCTCGGTGCCCAGCTCGGCCAGGAACCCCGCAGACGCCGGGTCCAGGCTCACCGGAATCCCGGCCTCCAGCGCCGAGCGGCACGCCGCGAGGGCCAGTGCGCGGCTCGCGTCGGCGAAGAACAGATAGCCCGAGAGGTGCAGCCGGCCGACGCCGTCCAAAAAGGCCGGGTCCCAGTCGACGGGGGATATGCGCAGCACGGCGCCGCTGTCGGTGAGGAAGGTGCGCTCGGCGGTCGCGGTGTCGACGAGCGAGACCACGGTGGCGGTCGGCGCCCCCGGATCCGCCACCAGCAGCGGCCGTACGCCCGCCTGCCGCAGCAGCCGTTCGTGCCAGGCCAGCGCGTCCCTCCCGACCCGGCCCAGGACCCGCACGTCCGCGCAGCCCGAACGGGCCGCCCAGCAGGCCGCGTTGGCCCCGGCGCCGCCCGGGACCGTGCGGATCTCGGCCGCCGTGTCCGTGGCCGGAGCCAGTGGCCCCCGGTGGCGGGCGACGACGTCGGTCACCACGTCCCCGACGACCAGGAGGCCCCGGGGCGGGACGGCCGGCCCGGACGGCACGTCGCTCACAGCGCCGCGGCGATGGCCGCGGCCAGCCGTACGTTGCCGCGCACCGCCGCCACGTTCGCCTCCAGCGACGCCCCGCCGGTGTGCCGCACCAGATGGTCGAGCAGGAACGGGGTGACGGCCTGGCCCGTGACGCCCTGCTCGCGGCAGGCGGCCAGGGCCTCGCCCAGCACCCGGTCGTGCAGCTCCGGATCGAGCTGCTCGGCCTCCGGGACCGGATTGGCCACGATCAGCGCCGAGTCGGGGCCGATCGCCTCATGGGACCGCAGGACGTCGGCGACCTCCTGCGGGGTGTGCACCGTCCAGTCGACCGGCTCGCCGGAGTCGGCCAGATAGAAGCCGGGGAAGCGGTCCGTGCCGTAGCCGACCACCCCGATCCCCAGGGTCTCCAGCCGCTGGAGCGTCGCGGGCACGTCGAGGATCGACTTCACCCCCGCGCAGACCACCGCGACGGGTGTACGGGCCAGGAGCTGGAGGTCCGCGGACTCGTCCTGGGTCTCGGTCCAGCCGCGGTGGACACCGCCGAGCCCGCCGGTGGCGAAGACGCGGATGTCCGCCCAGTGCGCCAGATAGGCGGTCGCGGAGACGGTGGTGGCCCCGCTCGCGCCCGTGGCCAGCGCCATCGGCAGGTCGCGGTGGCCCAGCTTGCGCAGACCGCCGCCCGCGACCCGCTCCAACTGGTCCTTGTCCAGGCCGACATGGGGCCGCCCGTCCAGCACCGCCACCGTGGCGGGGACGCCGCCCCGCTCCCGGACCAGCTCCTCCAGCTCCGTCGCCACCCGCAGATTGCGCGGGCGCGGCAGTCCGTGCGCGATGATCGTGGACTCCAGAGCGACCACGGGACGCCCCTGGGCCAGGGCCTCCCGCACCTCGGCGGACACCTTGAGTACGTCGTCGTAGGACATGCCCCCATCCCTGGCGCGCCCGCGCACCGCGTAAACGTCCCCGGGGCGATCACCTGTGCGAGGCGCGCGGAGGCGGCGGCCACGAGGGCCCACGGGGCCCGCCCCCGCGACCCACTCACCCGGAGTCTGCTCCCGGCGGGCCGTTCCGGCCAGAGGCGGCGTCGAGGACTCCGCGGCGGCTGGCTAGATTGGCGCGCCATGACGACCCATGACCCCCTCGCGACCCCTTCCGCCGACGCCCTCGCACCAGCCTCCTTCGTGGTCCACATCCCGGACGCCGAGCTGGAGCCCGAGCCGCTGGACCCCGGCCAGATCGTCTCCGGCGCCCCCGAGGTCACCGGCAAGGTGCTCTGGGAGTCGCCCGACGGCACGCAGGTGCGCGGCATCTGGCAGATCACCCCCGGTGTGGTGACCGACACCGAGGCCAACGAGCTCTTCGTGGTGGTCAGCGGGCGGGCGACCGTCGAGGTGGCGGGCGGCGACACGCTGGAACTCGGGCCCGGCGACGCGTGCGTGCTGCGCGAGGGCGACCGGACGACCTGGACCGTCCACGAGACGCTGCGCAAGGCGTACCACATCAGCCTCTGACCCCCGGGGCCCGCGCCGGCCGGGGGCTCGCCCCGGAGCGCTCAGAACAGCGGCTGCGGCAGCACCCCTTCCAGGGCGAGCAGCCGCCGTTTGGTCTCCAGGCCGCCGCCGAACCCGCCCAACCCGCCGTCGCTCTCCACCACCCGGTGGCAGGGCACCACCACGGGCAGCGGATTGGACCCCATCGCGGCGCCCACCGCCTGCGCCGCCCGGGGCTGGCCGACCCGGTCGGCGAGGTCGCCGTACCCCACCACCGTCCCGTACGGAACGGTCGCCTCCAGCTCGCGGAGCACCTGGCGGTTGAAGCCGGAGGACAGCGACCAGTCCAACGGCAGCGCGAAGGTGCGCAGGTCTCCCGCGAAGTACGCCCGGAGCTGCCGTATGGGCTCGGCGAGCGGGCCCGGCCGGTCGGGGCGGGCCGGGGACGGTTCGGCCCCCAGCCGGGCCGCCAGGGCCCGCAGAGCCCGGTCCCTGACCGCCTCCCCGGCGTGGAAGACCACGCTCACCAGCCCCTGGTCGGTCGCGGCCAGGAGCAGCGGGCCGATGTCGCTGCCCACGACCGCCCACTCCACCCGCCCGGGCCCCGGCAGGGGCCCCTCGAACCGCTCGTCGCTGTCCATGCCGTCACCGTACGGCCCGCCACTGACAACGCCCTCCGGTGACCGGACGGACCGGCCCCGGGCACCGGTCCGTCCGGCCACCGGAGGGCCGTGGGCCGTCCATCGGACGGGTCCGTTCGCGACCGGGAAACCACGGAGAATGAGCCCCTCGGGTTCAAGGTGTCGACAAACTGGCGCGAAAATGTTTGCCTGGCGCTCGGCGCGCCTTAATGTCGCCCCGAAACCAGGGCCTCCGCGACAGCAGTGGGCCTCTTCAGTCGGTAGTCGGTACGGGGTGAAGGGCACACGATATGCACGGGACGGTCGACGGCTTCACCTACGGCCTCGTCACGCCGGTAGTGGCGTTCCTCATGGCCTGCCTGGGCGGCGCGCTCGGGCTGCGCTGCACGGCCAGGTCCCTACGGGCCGACCGGCCCTTCAGGGCGCTCTGGCTGGCACTCGGGGCCACCTCCATAGGCTCCGGCATATGGACCATGCACTTCATCGCGATGATGGGCTTCTCGGTCCGCCAGGAGGTGCTCGGCTACGACCGGCCGATCACGTTCGCCAGTCTCGGCCTCGCCGTCGTCATGGTCGGCATCGGCATCTTCATCGTCGGCTACCGGGGCGCCACCCCCATGGCGCTGGTCACCGGCGGGACCATCACCGGGCTCGGGGTGGCGTCGATGCACTACCTCGGGATGGCCGGAATTCGCCTGCACGGTGAGTTCGCGTACAACACCCTCACCGTCAGCCTCTCCGTGGTGATCGCGGTCGTCGCCGCCACCGCCGCGCTGTGGGCGGCCGTCTCGGTCCGGGGCTTCCTCGCCAGCCTGGGCGCCAGCGTCGTCATGGGCCTGGCCGTGAGCGGGATGCACTACACGGGCATGGCCGCGCTCAGCGTCCATCTGCACGAGGGCGCGGGCACCGCCACCGGGGAGTCCCCGGCCACCGTGCTGGCACCGATGCTGATCGGTCCCGTGGCCTTCCTGGTGCTCGCCGGCGTCGTCGTGATGTTCGACCCCCTCGTGGTGATGGGCAGGCCCGAGTGGGAGAAGCGGCCGCCCCGCCCCGCGCCCGTCCCCCGCCACCTGCCGTCCTTCCCCGAGCGCACCCAGTGGGCCGCCCCGCACCGGCCCGGCGAGGGCTCCTCGTCCCCGCACGACTGGTGATCCGGGGCCGCGGGCACCCCGCCCGCGCCCCCGCCGACGGGCCGATCCCGCCCGACTGTCAGTGGGGGGTCGTACGGTGGTTGCATGCGGCCCGTTTCCAAGATCGAACGTACGGTGGCGCCTTTCGAGGTCGTCAGCCCCTACCAGCCCAGCGGCGACCAGCCGGCGGCCATCGCCGAGCTGGAGCGGCGCATCCGCGCAGGTGAGAAGGATGTCGTCCTGCTCGGCGCGACCGGCACCGGAAAGTCGGCGACGACTGCCTGGATGATCGAGAAGCTCCAGCGCCCCACGCTGGTCATGGCGCCGAACAAGACGCTGGCGGCCCAGCTGGCGAACGAGTTCCGCGAGCTCCTGCCCAACAACGCCGTCGAGTACTTCGTCTCGTACTACGACTACTACCAGCCCGAGGCGTACGTCCCGCAGTCGGACACGTACATCGAGAAGGACTCCTCG
Organism: Streptomyces sp. NPDC043908; assembly: GCF_056435525.1. NCBI lineage: Bacteria > Bacillati > Actinomycetota > Actinomycetes > Kitasatosporales > Streptomycetaceae > Streptomyces > Streptomyces sp. NPDC043908. The sequence goes on from NZ_JBWKEI010000006.1 coordinate 183,500, forward strand.
ATCAACGAGGAGGTCGAGCGGCTGCGCCACTCGGCCACCAACTCGCTGCTGACCCGCCGCGACGTGATCGTGGTGGCCTCCGTCTCGTGCATCTACGGCCTGGGTACGCCGCAGGAGTACGTGGACCGGATGGTGCAGCTGAAGGTCGGCGAGGAGATCGACCGCGACCAGCTGCTGCGCCGCTTCGTCGACATCCAGTACACCCGCAACGATGTCGCCTTCGCGCGCGGCACGTTCCGGGTGCGCGGCGACACCATCGAGATCTTCCCGGTCTACGAGGAGCTGGCCGTCCGCATCGAGATGTTCGGCGACGAGATCGAGGCGCTGTCCACCCTCCACCCGCTGACCGGCGAGATCATCAGCGAGGACCGGGAGCTGTACGTCTTCCCCGCCAGCCACTACGTGGCGGGACCCGAGCGCATGGAGAAGGCGGTCACCGGCATCGAGCAGGAGCTGGAGCAGCGCCTGGCCGAGCTGGAGAAGCAGGGCAAGCTCCTGGAGGCCCAGCGGCTGCGGATGCGCACCACCTACGACATCGAGATGCTGCGCCAGATCGGCAGCTGCTCGGGCGTCGAGAACTACTCGATGCACTTCGACGGCCGCGAGCCCGGCACCGCGCCCAACACCCTGCTCGACTACTTCCCGGACGACTTCCTGCTCGTCCTCGACGAGTCGCACGTGACCGTCCCCCAGATCGGCGCGATGTACGAGGGCGACGCCTCCCGCAAGCGCACCCTGGTCGACCACGGCTTCCGGCTGCCCTCCGCGATGGACAACCGGCCGCTGAAGTGGGAGGAGTTCCTGGGCCGCGTCGGCCAGACCGTCTACCTCTCCGCGACCCCCGGCAAGTACGAGCTGTCGCGCGGCGACGGCTTCGTGGAGCAGATCATCCGCCCCACCGGCCTGGTCGACCCCGAGGTCGTGGTCAAGCCCACCGAGGGCCAGATCGACGACCTGGTGCACGAGATCCGCAAGCGCACCGAGAAGGACGAGCGCGTCCTGGTCACCACCCTCACCAAGAAGATGGCCGAGGACCTGACCGACTACTTCCTGGAGATGGGCATCCAGGTGCGGTACCTGCACAGCGACGTCGACACCCTGCGCCGGGTGGAGCTGCTGCGCGAGCTGCGGGCGGGCGAGTACGACGTGCTCGTCGGCATCAACCTCCTCCGGGAGGGCCTGGACCTGCCCGAGGTGTCGCTGGTCGCCATCCTCGACGCCGACAAGGAGGGCTTCCTGCGCTCGGGCACCTCGCTGATCCAGACCATCGGCCGCGCGGCGCGCAACGTCTCCGGCCAGGTCCACATGTACGCCGACAAGATCACCCCGGCGATGGAGAAGGCCATCGAGGAGACCAACCGCCGCCGGGAGAAGCAGGTCGCGTACAACAAGGAGCGCGGCATCGACCCGCAGCCGCTGCGGAAGAAGATCAACGACATCGTCGCGACCATCGCGCGCGAGGAGGTCGACACCGAGCAGTTGCTCGGCTCCGGCTACCGCAAGGCCAAGGACGGCAAGAGCGCCAAGGCGCCGGTGCCCGCGCTCGGCGCCAAGGCGGCCAAGGCCAAGGCGGGCAAGGGAGGCGCGGTCCTCACCGACCGCCCCGCGGCCGAACTCGCCGAGCAGATCGAGGAGATGACCGAGCGGATGCGCGCCGCCGCCGCCGAGCTCCAGTTCGAGATCGCCGCACGGTTGCGCGACGAAGTCGGGGAGCTGAAGAAGGAGTTGCGCCAGATGCGGGAGGCGGGTCAGGCCTGACCGTCCAGGCCCCGGTGTGTTGCAAGACCGACACAAATCCGCCCCGCGCGGTGGCGCACATCGCGCCACTGCGTAGGGTCGGGGCCGAGAACGTAGGAATGCGGAGAGGGGACAGCGCGTGACGGTCAATCTGACCAAGGGCCAGGCCATCAGCCTGGAGAAGCAGGGTGGCGGCACCCTGACCGCGGTGCGGATGGGGCTCGGCTGGCAGGCGGCGCCGCGCCGCGGCCTGTTCGGCTCGCGCACCCGGGAGATCGACCTGGACGCGTCGGCGGTGCTCTTCGCCGACAAGCAGCCGGTGGACGTGGTGTTCTTCCGCCACCTCGTCAGCGACGACGGCTCGGTGCGCCACACCGGCGACAACCTGGTGGGCGGCGCGGGCCAGGGCGGCGACGACGAGTCGATCCTCGTCGACCTCCAGCGGGTCCCGGTCCACATCGACCAGATCGTCTTCACGGTGAACTCCTTCACCGGCCAGACGTTCCAGGAAGTGCAGAACGCGTTCTGCCGCATCGTCGACGAGACCAACGGCCAGGAGCTGGCGCGCTACACGCTGGACGGCGGCGGCCAGTACACCGCGCAGATCATGGCGAAGGTGCACCGCGCGGGCGCCGGCTGGCAGATGACCGCCATCGGCAACCCGTCCAACGGCCGCACCTTCCAGGACCTGATGCCGGCGATCCTGCCGCACCTGTAGACGCGGCTCCCGCAGGCACCACCGGCCCATCACGGCCGCAACCGCAGCTCCCGGAGGCAAGGCCGCCGGGAGCTGCCCCGCACCACCGTGCACCACCGGCACTCGACGAGGGGACGAAGCGATGACGGCCGAGCTGGTACGGGGGCAGAACCACCCCCTGCCCCGGACCCGACTGGAGATCCGGGTGTCGGCCGGCACACCGATCGTCGCCGGAGCCACCCTGGGCGACGAGCACGGCACCGTGCGCGGGACCGAGTGGGTGGCCCACCCCGGCACCCCCACCCTGCCGGGCCTGGAGGTCTCCCGGCAGGCCGCCGCCGACCACCGCCTCGCCGTGGACCTGGAGGCGCTGCCGCAGGGCGTGCACCGGGTGAGCGTGCTGCTGGCGCTGCCGCCCGGGGCGGGCCCGAGCCGCTTCGCGGCCGTCGCCGCGCCCTTCGTGGCCGTCACCGGCCTCGACGGCACCGAGGTCGCCACCTACACGATCACCGGTCTGGACGCGGAGTCGGCGGTGGTCGCCCTGGAGCTCTACCGGCGCGCCGGCGCCTGGAAGGTCCGCGCGATCGGCCAGGGCTACGCGGGCGGCCTCGCCGACATGCTCGTCGACCAGGGCCTGCCGCAGGCCCGCGAACTCGCCGCCGTCGTCCTGGACGCGGTCGCCCTGGGCGCCTCCCGCTCGGTCGCCGCGCCCCCGCCCCGTACGGCCGACGAGGGACGGGTGCGCACCGGTGGCGCCTCCGGCGCGCGCGGGAGCGACGAGGGCCCCGCGGGCGCCGCTCCCTCGTCCGAGACGCCCCAGCAGCCCCTGACGGACAGCGGGCCCGTCGACTACGCCCACCCGCGCCGCAAGAACACCGCGCCCCCGCCGCCGCCTCCCACCGCGCCGCCCGCGGCCCCCGGTGAGCCCGCGCCCCCGGTGGCCGGCGACGCCACCGGCTGGTCCATGGAGGAGCGGCTCTACAACCAGGTGTGGGGCATGTTCGAGGACCTGGCCCGGACCACCGCCGCGTACCGCAGCGCCGTCGACTTCGCGGACTCGCGGATGGAGCAGGAGCTCGACCGGGCCCTGGCCGATCCGCGCAGCCGGATCGGTTCCACCGGCGACCTGGCCCGCCAGGAGGCCGCGGCCCGCCGCGAGCAGCTCGTCGACCGCGCGCGCGAGGCGTTCGACCGGGACGTGGCCCACCTGACCGCCGAGTCCGAGGTCGTCGAGCCCGCCCTGCCGGCTGCCTACGCGCGCTGGGACAACCCCGTCTGGCACGCCTACCGGGTGCCGATGGAGATCCCGATGGCCCTGCGCGTCGGCGACCTGCGCCTGCCGGAGCGGCCGGAGCTGCGCATCCCGATGCTGGTGCGGCTGCCGCTGGAGCGCGGGCTGTGGATCGACTCCGGCCGCTCCGGCTCCGAGGCCGCCGCCTTCATGGACGCCGAGCAGGTCAGGCGTCTCGCCAGGGAGACGGCGGTGGCGCTGGCGGCCCGCCTCCTCGCGGTGTACCCGGCGCACGAGTTCGCGGTGCACGTCGTGGACCCGGCCGGGACGGCGGCCGGGGCGTTCGCGCCCCTGACGCGCGCGGGGGTGCTCGCCGCGCCGCCCGCGGCCGGGGCCCAGGGGGTGGCGGACGTGCTCGCCCGGCTCACCCAGCGCGTTGACCTGCTCCAGATGGCCGCCCGGGGCGGCGCCGGGGCGGACGCGCTGCCGCCCGGCACGGACACCGCCGAACAGCTCCTGGTCGTCAACGACTTCCCGCACGGCTTCGACGACCGCGCGGTCAACCAGCTGCGCTACCTCGCCGACGAGGGCCCCTCGGTCGGCGTCCATCTGCTGATGGTCGCCGACCGCGAGGACGCCGAGGCGTACGGACCGGTGCTCCAGCCCCTGTGGCGCTCGCTGCTGCGGCTCACGCCGGTGCCGGAGGACCACCTGGCGGACCCCTGGGTGGGCCACGCCTGGACGTACGAGCCGCCGCTGGTCCCGGCCGGCAGCGCGATCCTGGAGCAGGTGCTCGGCCAGGTCGCGGACGCGAGGCGCGCCTGGCCGCGCTGACGTCCTCCTCTCCTGCTCAGCGGCTCGCACGACAGCCGTCTTGGTTCTTCTTTACCCTTCCCTTTACCTTCTCTTGGTGATTGGGGTAGGGTTCTTGGTGCGGAGGGGAGTACTCCCGACTGCGGCGTTCCCGTCAGTACGGACCGACCTGACCGGTTCCGGGGCGCCGGCCCACGTGCGAGAGCGCGACCGGGTGGAGGAGACCTCCGGCAGCGACGACGCTGATCTGTAGCGGTACGAAGCCGGAGGCACTGTGGACGTTTCGATGACCCTGTGGGTGCTGACCATTCTCGGTCTGTGCGCCCTGATCGCGGCCGATTTCTTCATCGGGCGCAAACCCCATGACGTGTCGGTCAGGGAAGCCGGGATCTGGACGGTCGTCTGGATCGTGCTCGCCGCGCTCTTCGGCGTCGGCCTGCTGGTCTTCGGCGACAGCCAGGCGTCCGGCGAGTTCTTCGCCGGCTTCATCACCGAGAAGTCGCTCTCCGTCGACAACCTCTTCGTCTTCATCCTGATCATGGCGAAGTTCTCGGTACCGACCCACCTCCAGCAGCGCGTCCTGCTCTTCGGTGTGCTGATAGCCCTGGTGCTGCGGGCGGTCTTCATCGCGGCCGGCGCCGCCATCATCGCCAGCTTCTCGTGGGTCTTCTACCTCTTCGGCGCCTTCCTGATCTACACCGCCTGGAAGCTCATCCAGGAGGCGCGCTCCGACGAGGAGGACGAGGAGTTCGAGGAGAACCGGCTGCTCAAGTCCGTCGAGCGCAAGTTCGGTGTGGCCGACCGGTACCACGGCACCAAGCTCTTCATCCAGGAGCACGGCAAGAAGGTCATGACGCCGCTGCTGGTCGTCATGCTCGCCATCGGCATGACCGACGTGCTGTTCGCGATGGACTCCATCCCGGCGATCTTCGGCCTGACCCAGGACCCGTACATCGTCTTCACCGCCAACGCCTTCGCGCTGATGGGCCTGCGCCAGCTGTACTTCCTCATCGGCGGACTGCTCCAGAAGCTGGTCCACCTCAGCTACGGCCTCTCGGTGATCCTCGGCTTCATCGGCGTGAAGCTCGTGCTGCACGCCCTGCACGAGAACGGGGTGAACGTCCCCGAGATCTCCATCCCCGTCTCGCTGGGCGTCATCTGCGGCGTGCTGGTGATCACCACGGTCACCAGCCTGATGGCCGCGAGGAAGCAGGCGCCGGCCGAGACCGACGACAAGAGCGGCGTCGGGGTCTGACCCCGGAGCGCGCGGTGCGTCCGCACCGGCGCGCGCACCGGCCGAGCGGGCGCCCGGTTGCCGGGCTCGCCGGCCGGTGCTTGCTTGGACGGGAGGAGCTCCCGGTCCGCGGGGGCACCGCCGACCAGGAGGACCCCATGAAGTTCGCGCAGATCATCGACTTCGAGACCGAGCGGGCGGACGAGATGCGCGAGCTCATCCGTCAGTACGAGGAGCGGGCTCGCTCGGAGGGCCGCAAGCTCGGGCCCACGCACCGCACCCTGCTGCGCGACCGGTCCAACCCCAACCGCTATCTGGCCGTGGTCCAGTTCGACTCGTACGAGGAGGCCATGGCCAACAGCGACGCTCCGGAGACGACCGAGCTCTCCCAGCGGCTCGCGGCGCTGTCGACGCGCCCACCCGCCTTCACGGACTGCGACGTGGAGGAGTCGGAGGCGCTGTAGCTACCAGCCGCGCGCGTGCCACTCCGGCAGCTTCGGGCGCTCGTCGCCGAGCGTGGTGTCGTTGCCGTGGCCCGGGTAGACCCACGTCTCGTCCGGGAGGACCGCGAAGAGTTTGGTCTCCACGTCGTGCATCAGGCTGGCGAAGGCCCGCGGGTCCTTGTGGGTGTTGCCGATCCCGCCCGGGAAGAGGCAGTCGCCGGTGAACAGGTGCGGGTGGCCGTGCGGGTCGTCGTAGACCAGGGCGATCGAGCCGGGGGTGTGGCCGACCAGATGGCGGGCGGTCAGCTCGACCCGGCCCACGCGGATCGTGTCCCCGTCCTCGACGGGGACGTCGGTCGGTACGGGGATGCCCTCGGCGTCGTGGCGGCCCGCGTAGGTCCTGGCGCCGGTGGCGGCGACGACCTCGGCGAGCGCCTGCCAGTGGTCGCCGTGGCGGTGGGTGGTGACGACGGACTCGATGCCGTCGTCACCGATCAGCGTCAGCAGGGTCGAGGGCTCGGCCGCCGCGTCGATCAGGAGCTGCTCGCCCGTGGCCCGGCAGCGCAGCAGATACGCGTTGTTGTCCATCGGGCCCACCGCGACCTTGGAGATCATCAGATCGCCGAGCTCGTGGACATCCGCAGGACCGCCGACCTTGACCGCTCCGCTGTACGTCATGGACTCAGCGTAGCCCGGCGCCTACAGGGGCGGCAGGGCGGGCAGCGGGCCGCCGGTGACCTCCAGGGCCGTCCCGCTCCTGCGGCCCGCGAGCCAGCCCAGCAGGTCCCACGCGGGGCCGCCCACGGTCACCGCGGGGCCCTGGGTGCCGCCCGTGCGCAGGGTGTGGCCGTTGCCGCCGGTGAGGGTGACGGGCGGGAGCGAGGCATGCCCGGAGAAGCGGTCGGCCAGGAACTGGATCTCGCGCCGGACGAACTCGTCCGGCAGGTCCTCCAGCTCGTAGCCGGTGCCCAGGTCGACGTGGTGCAGCTCGACCTCGATCAGCCGCCGGAAGGGGATGCGGGCGGCCTGGTCCAGGACGCCGTTGCGCAGCTCGACCGTGCGGGTCCAGTCGGCGGCCCGGGCGCCCTCCTCCTGGAAGCGGGCCGCGCTCTCGCGCAGGTCGGCGAGGTGGACGTCGAGCGGGCGCGCGGCGTCGCGCGCGATGTCGGCGTCGCGGGCCTCGGCGCTCTCGTACATGGGGCGCCCGGCGAGCACGTTCACCAGCGCGTCGGCGTTGCGGGCGAGGTGCGCGAGCACGTGCCCGCGGGTCCAGCCGGGAAGCCGTGACGGCTCGGCGAGCGCCGCGTTGTCCAGTTTGCCCGCTGCGGTGAGCAGCCGTTCGGTGGCTTCCCGTACAGAGTCCAGGTCGTGCGCATGATCAATCATGGCGCCGACGATAGTCCCGCCACTCATTCGGGTGAAGCCGCTGGGACGAGTCCGTAAATCGAATGCGCGTGCTATAGGCTCGTCAGTGGCATCAGGCATCCTTGGTAATAGCAATCCATCGCCCAGGCGACCCCCCATAGTCTGAGACGGGGGCTCCGCCCCCTGCTTCTCTTCAAGAAAGGTGCGGACCGGCGTGGCCGACCGTCTCATCGTCCGTGGCGCGCGCGAGCACAATCTCAAGAACGTCTCGCTCGACCTCCCGCGCGACTCCCTCATCGTCTTCACCGGGCTCTCGGGGTCGGGCAAGTCGTCCCTCGCGTTCGACACGATCTTCGCCGAGGGGCAGCGCCGCTACGTCGAGTCGCTCTCCTCGTACGCCCGCCAGTTCCTCGGCCAGATGGACAAGCCGGACGTCGACTTCATCGAAGGTCTGTCGCCCGCGGTCTCCATCGACCAGAAGTCGACCTCGCGCAACCCGCGCTCGACGGTCGGCACCATCACCGAGGTCTACGACTACCTGCGTCTGCTCTTCGCGCGCATCGGCAAGCCGCACTGCCCCGAGTGCCGCCGGCCGATCACCCGCCAGTCGCCGCAGGCCATCGTCGACAAGGTGCTCGAACTGCCCGAGGGCAGCCGCTTCCAGGTGCTCTCGCCGCTGGTGCGCGAGCGCAAGGGCGAGTTCGTCGACCTCTTCGCCGACCTCCAGACCAAGGGCTACAGCCGCGCGCGCGTGGACGGCGAGACGATCCAGCTCTCCGAGCCGCCCAAGCTCAAGAAGCAGGAGAAGCACACCATCGAGGTGGTCATCGACCGCCTCACCGTGAAGGACTCCGCCAAGCGCCGCCTCACCGACTCGGTGGAGACCGCGCTCGGCCTGTCCGGCGGCATGGTGGTGCTCGACTTCGTCGACCTGGCGGCCGACGACCCCGAGCGCGAGCGGATGTACTCGGAGCACCTGTACTGCCCGTACGACGACCTGTCCTTCGAGGAGCTGGAGCCGCGCTCCTTCTCCTTCAACTCGCCCTTCGGCGCCTGCCCCGACTGCACCGGCATCGGCACGCGCATGGAGGTCGACCCCGACCTGATCATCCCGGACGAGGACAAGTCCCTCGACGAGGGCGCCATCTCCCCCTGGTCGCTGGGCCACACCAAGGACTACTTCGCCCGGCTGGTCGGCGCCCTCGCCGACGAGCTCGGCTTCCGTACGGACATCCCCTGGGCGGGGCTGCCCCAGCGCGCCAAGAAGGCGCTGCTGAACGGCCACAAGACCCAGATCGAGGTGCGCTACCGCAACCGGTACGGACGGGAGCGGGCCTACACCACCGCCTTCGAGGGTGCGGTGCCCTTCGTCAAGCGGCGCCACTCGGAGGCGGAGTCCGACGGGGCGCGCGAGCGCTTCGAAGGCTATATGCGCGAGATCCCCTGCCCGACCTGCCAGGGCTCGCGACTGAAGCCGCTGGTCCTCGCGGTCACCGTGATGGACCGCTCCATCGCCGAGGTCGCCGCGATGTCGATCAGCGACTGCGCCGACTTCCTGGGCGAGCTCAAGCTCAACGCGCGCGACAAGAAGATCGCCGAGCGCGTCCTGAAGGAGGTCAACGAGCGGCTGCGCTTCCTCGTCGACGTCGGCCTCGACTACCTCTCGCTCAACCGCGCCGCCGGGACGCTCTCGGGCGGCGAGGCCCAGCGCATCCGCCTCGCCACCCAGATCGGCTCCGGCCTGGTCGGCGTGCTCTACGTACTGGACGAGCCCTCGATCGGTCTGCACCAGCGCGACAACCACCGTCTGATCGAGACGCTGGTGCGGCTGCGCGACATGGGCAACACCCTGATCGTCGTCGAGCACGACGAGGACACCATCAAGGTGGCCGACTGGGTCGTCGACATCGGCCCCGGCGCCGGTGAGCACGGCGGCAAGGTCGTCCACAGCGGCCCCTTGAAGCAACTCCTCGCCAACAAGGAGTCGATGACCGGGCAGTACCTGGCGGGCAAGAAGTCCATCCCGCTGCCGGAGCTGCGCCGTCCCGTGGACCCCGCGCGCAAGCTCACCGTGCACGGGGCCAAGGAGAACAACCTCCGGGACATCGACGTCTCGTTCCCGCTGGGCGTGCTGACCGCGGTCACCGGTGTCTCCGGCTCCGGCAAGTCGACCCTGGTCAACGACATCCTCTACACCCACCTCGCGCGCGAGCTCAACGGCGCGCGGACCGTGCCCGGGCGGCACACGCGCGTGGAGGGCGACGACCTGGTCGACAAGGTCGTCCACGTCGACCAGTCGCCCATCGGCCGTACGCCCCGGTCGAACCCGGCGACGTACACCGGTGTCTTCGACAACGTGCGCAAGCTGTTCGCCGAGACGATGGAGGCGAAGGTGCGGGGCTACCTCCCGGGCCGCTTCTCCTTCAACGTCAAGGGCGGCCGCTGCGAGAACTGCTCGGGCGACGGCACCATCAAGATCGAGATGAACTTCCTGCCGGACGTGTACGTGCCGTGCGAGGTCTGCCACGGGGCGCGCTACAACCGGGAGACGCTGGAGGTCCACTACAAGGGCAAGTCCATCGCGGAAGTCCTCGACATGCCGATCGAGGAGGCGCTGGAGTTCTTCGAGGCGGTGCCGACGATCGCCCGCCACCTGCGGACGCTGAACGAGGTGGGGCTGGGATACGTCCGGCTCGGCCAGTCGGCGCCGACGCTGTCGGGCGGTGAGGCGCAGCGCGTGAAGCTGGCCTCCGAGCTCCAGAAGCGGTCCACGGGCCGCACGGTGTACGTGCTGGACGAGCCGACGACCGGTCTCCACTTCGAGGACATCTCGAAGCTGATCAAGGTCCTGTCGGGGCTCGTCGACAAGGGGAACTCGGTGATCGTCATCGAGCACAACCTCGACGTCATCAAGACCGCGGACTGGGTCGTGGACATGGGGCCCGAGGGCGGCAGCGGGGGTGGACTGGTGATCGCCGAGGGTACGCCGGAGCAGGTCGCGTCCGTGGCGGCGAGCCACACCGGGAAGTTCCTGCGGGACATTCTGGGGGCGGACCGGATCAGTGACGCGGAGTCGGTCGCGCCCGTGTCGCCGGGGCGGCGGGGGGTTAAGCGGGCGCCGGCCAAGAAGGTGGCGGCCAAGGGGGCCGCCAGCGCGGCGGGTGCGGGTTCTGGCAAGGCTTCTGCGAAGGCGCCGGCCAAGAAGGCGGTTTCGCGGGCGCGGAAGGGCTGAGCGTCTCTGTCCCGGGGGGTTCGGCCCCCCCCCCCGGGCCCCTGGTTGGCCGGTTTGTTTCCTGCGGGTCCGGCTGGCCGGGTGGGGCGCCTGCGGCGGGCTGGTTTCCCCACCCCGCCCCTTCCCGTAAGCCCTCGCCGGGCGGCCGGTTTTTGGCTGCGGGTCGTGGGGGGCTGGTCGCGCAGTTCCCCGCGCCCCTGGGGGGGGGGGGGTGGGTGACGCGGTCGGGTTTTTGGTGCGGGTCGTGGGGGGCTCGTCGCGCAGTTCCTCGCGCCCCTGGGGGGGGTGGGTGAGGCGGCCGGTTTTTGGGTGCGGGTCGTGGGGGGGGCTGGTCGCGCAGTTCCTCGCGCCCCTGGGGGGTGGGTGAGGCGGTCGGGTTTTGGGTGCGGGTCGTGGGGGGCTGGTCGCGCAGTTCCTCGCGCCCCTGGGGGTGGGGGGTGTAGCTGGTTCTTTGGGTGCTGGGTGCGTTGTTCCCCCGTGCCCCTGGTCCCGTGAGTGAGGTGCAGCCTGGGATTTCAGGGGAGGTGTGGCTTGGGGGGCATTTTCGATGCGTGGGGCGGGTCAGCGCCTTGGTTCGTGCAGGTCAGGGCTGCCGCGTGGGCCGCGTAGGCCAGGGCCGCCCGCCAGCCCGCCGCCGACAGCGGGAGTCGTCCCGCCACCACGTGCAGCAGCGCCGCGTTCACCGTGTCCCCCGCCCCGATCGTGTCCACCACCTCGACCCGCTCCCCGGGGACGGAGATCTCCTCGCCGGAGCGCGTCCACACCGTCAGGCCCGCCGCGCCCCGCGTCAGCACCACCGCCTCCGGGCCCGCCGCCAGCCACGCGCGCACCCCGCCGCCCAGCCACTCCGCGTCCTCCTCGGACAGCTTCAGCAGGGACACGTACGGCAGCCAGGAGCGGAAGCGCGCCCGGTAGGCGTCCGGGTCCGGGACCAGGCCGGGACGGATGTTGGGGTCCAGCAGGGTGAACAGGCCGCGCCCCGACTCCCGCCGCAGCAGCGCCTCGTACGCGCTCGCCCCGGGCTCCAGGACCAGCGAACACGTGCCGAGAGCCAGTGCCCGTACGCCGGAGGGGAGGTCGGGCGGCAGCGTGAAGAGGCGGTCCGCGGTGCCGGAGGCGTAGAAGCCGTACCCGGCGCCCCCGTCAGGACCCACCGTCGCCACCGCCAGCGTCGTCGGCTCGGGGCCGCGCTGGACCAGTGAGGTGTCGACACCGGCGGCGTGCAGCCCGTCGAGCAGGGCCTCGCCGAAGCCGTCCGTCGACACCCGGGAGCAGAAGGCCGCCTCGGCGCCGAGCCGTCCCAGGGCGACCGCCGTGTTGTACGGGCCGCCGCCGCGCCGGGGCGTCAGGGGGCCCAGCCGGTCGCCGGGGCGCTCGGGGACCAGGTCGATGAGGGCTTCTCCGGCGACGACGATCACGCGGCCGAACGTACACCCATCCGGGCCCGCCCGACTCACCCCGGGCGGTGGCACCACCCCACCCCCGGCCCCACCTGCCCCGCCGGTATCGTCGGATACGTCACCAACCCCCCATGACCCGTGGAGACCCCATGTCCGGCCAGCCCGCCGCCCGTCGCACCGTGCTGAAAGGCGCGGCCCTCGCCGGGGCCGCGGGGCTGGGTGTGGCCGCCTGCTCCACCGACTCCAAGCTCGGCCACGCCGAGACGCCGACCCCGACCGCGCCGGTCGCCCTGGGCGCGCCCGAGGAGGTCCCGGTCGGCGGGGCCAAGCTCTACCGCGAGCAGCGGCTGATGGTGTCCTGCCCGGCCAAGGGCGAGTACAAGGCGTTCAGCGCCCAGTGCACCCACGCCGGCTGCGTCCTGGACAAGATCGAGGACGGGCACGGGAACTGCCCCTGCCACGGCAGCCGCTTCGACGTCATGACCGGCCGGGCCGTCCACGGCCCGGCGACCGTGCCGCTGCCGGCCGTCCCGGTGAAGGTGAAGGACGGCAGGCTGGTGGCCGGCCCCGACGCCTGACAGTCCCGACGGGGGCGTCCCGCCGCCTGCGCCCAGGGCCCGGACAGGCCCGCAGGGGGCGTCCCGCCGCCCGCGACCAGGGCCTGACAGGGGCGTCCCGCCCTCGGCGCCCAGGGCCCGACAGAGGCACCCCGCCCCTCCTACGCCCAGTCCCAGTCGATCCCCAGGATCCCCGGCCGCACCCCCTGCTCGACCAGGTGGACCGTCCGGTGCTGTCCGCTGAGCGTCAGGTCGCCCCGGTCCGAGCGGGCCGAGCCTGCCGAGGAGCGGGCGAAGCGGCGGCACCGTACCGGCAGCGCGTGCTCGTCGAAGCGGACCTGGAGCACGTACTGCCCGCCCGCGAAGCTGAAGCCGCGTACGTACTCGCTGCTCGGGCCCGCCGTGCCGTCCTCGAAGCCGTAGCCGAAGAGGTACGTCTCCCCGGCCCGCAGCCGGGCGTCGAAGAGCAGCTCGGCCACCAGGACACCGGTTTCGGCGTCCCAGCGCACCCGGCCGGTGCGGCAGTTCTCGGCGGCCCGCACCCGCACCCGGGACGGGTCGCAGCCGGGGTCGCCGTGGTGGATGGCGAGATAGCGGTCGATGCCGTCCCGGTGGGCCCGCACCACCTGCTGGGAGTCGCGGCCGAGCAGTTCACGGCCCGCCCCGACGCGTACCCGCTCATGGTGGCCGACCGTGTGCAGTCCGCCGTCCACCGGGGACTCCAGGTCCGTGATCAGCCGCTCGACGACTCCGGAGGCCTCCACCAGCGAGCGGTAGGAGCGGCCCGCCGGGCGCTCCGCGCCGTCGCGGGCCTCGCCGCCGTCGAGCAGCCGCAGCAACGCGCGCTCCGGCAGCCCGAGGACCTCCTCCAGGGCGCGCACGGCCCGCAGCGACTCGGCGCGCTGCGGCCGCCGGGCGCCCTGCTGCCAGTAACTGAGGCTGGTCACGCCGACCTTGACCCCGCGCCCCGCGAGATGGTGCTGGACGCGCTGGAGCGGAAGCCCGCGGACGGCGAGCGCGGTGCGCAGGGCCAGATGGAAGGGGCCGGTGTGCAGCACCTGGGCCAGATCGGCATCGGTGTGGAGCATGGGGGACTCCCTCGGGACTGCTTCGGATCCGGTGGGGGGTGGCCGCACGGGTCCGGTCCGGCCGCGCGGGGCGGTCGGGGCGGCCGTACGGACCTGGTTCAACCGCGCTGCCGGTCAGGGGGCTTCGGGCCGCACAGTGAACGTTCACGGCGGGGGGTGGTCACGGGTCGCCGCGGGACCCGGGTGGCCTGGTGGGCCCGGAAGGCCTGTTCACAGGGGAGGCCACTCCGTTCACACCCGCGTCTCACCCCGCATTGAAGCGCGTTGACCAGCTCACGACAACGTTCGATGCTCACCGAAAGCGTCCGGACGCGCTCCTCCAATCCCCACACCCCCCGCTTCGGGAGGAACGCGATGCACAACCGCAAGAGACGGCATCCGGCCCTCGCCCTCGTGGTGACGGCCCTGCTCGCCGCCCCCACGGCGAGCGCCGTCGCATCCCCGCACCACCACGGCACCACCGCAGCCGCCACGTCCACGCCCCCCACGTCCACGACCGCCGCCGACACCCCTGCCGCCGCCGATCCGGCGTCCGCCACGGCCGCGACATCCAAGCGCCTCAACATCACCATGCAGGCCCAGCAGAAGGACAACTGGTGCTGGGCCGCCAGCGGCAACACCATCGCCACCTGGTTCGGGCGCGCCTACAGCCAGAACCAGTTCTGCAACGCCGCCTTCGGGCGGCAGCAGGGCTACGACTGCCCCAACTGGCAGGCCGACCTGGGCAATGTGCAGAACGCCCTGGGCTGGGCCGGGATCAGCTCCGGCTCGTACGTCAGCGGCTGGCTGCGCTATTCGACCGTCCAGACCGAGATCAACGCCAACCGGCCGATGGAGACCCGCATCCAGTGGTCGAGCGGCGGCGGCCACATGCATGTGATCTACGGGTACGACACCGCGAACAGCTGGGTGTACTGGGGCGACCCCTGGCCCTCCAGCAACCGCTACAACTGGGCCTCGCACGCCTGGTACGTCGACAACGACTCGTTCTCCTGGACCCACTCGCTCTACCGGATCGGGGCGTGACGCGATGACGCTGCGACGTCTGTCCTCCTCCTGCGCCGCCGTCGCGGCGCTGCTCACCGGCCTCGCCGGCCTCTGCGCCCCGGGCGCGGCGGCCGACGGGCGCCCCACCGCGACGGCGGACTCCAGGGCCGCCGCCCACCGGGCGGCCTCGGCGCCCGAGACCCTCGCCACGCTCTCCCGCTTCTTCGCCCGGGACGGCAAGGTGTCGCTGGCCGCCGCCGCCCCGCGCGTCCAGGGCGACGCGGTGCCCGTCTACACGCTCTCCCCGGAGTTCGTCGCGGGGCGGGCGGGGGCGCCGGTGGCGAAGGTGGAGTACCTCGCCTCCACGGCCGTCGCCTCGGACGGCCAGAAGGCCTCCCTGTGGACGGTTCCGCGGGGCGGGACCTGGCAGGTGGTGAACATCGCCACCGGCGACGACGAGGCCCGCTACACCGCGGCCGGCGCGCTCCGGCTGCCGGGCGGCACGGTCTTCCAGGAGCCGCAGATCAACGCCTGGTACGTCCAGAAGGGGGCCACCGTGCTCCCGCTGGACGAGGACGCCGTCCGCGCGGTCGGCGCCCGGGGCACCACACTGGCCGCCTACCGGCAGCGCGTCCAGCGGGCCTACGGCGACAAGCTGCCCGGCTCCGCGTACGCGAAGTCCGGCAAGGCCGGAGGGTACGGGCAGAGCCCCGGGGAGGCCCGGGCCCAGGCCGCGGCCGCCGCGTCCGTCCCCGCGGGCCACGACGGCCCGGCCACGGCCGTCTCGGTGACCGCCGGCGCGGGCGCGCTCACGGCGGCGGGCCTCGGCGCGGTGGTCCTGCGCCGCCGCAGGCGCGGGGCGGACCCGGCGTAGGCATCGGCGGACCGTGTGGCCGGCCGCGGACCGTGCGCGGCCGGCCACACGGTTCCCCGCGCCCCCCGAAGAGGGCCGCGCCCCGTGAAACCGCGTTGTCGGTCCCCGCCAGTAGGGTGGTGGCCATGGCAGACCCCTCCACCTACCGCCCCAAGCCGGGACAGATCCCCGACTCGCCGGGGGTCTACAAATTCCGGGACGACCACCGCCGGGTGATCTACGTCGGCAAGGCCAAGTCCCTGCGCCAGCGGCTGGCGAACTACTTCCAGCCGCTCACCAGCCTGCACCCGCGCACGGCGACGATGGTCACCACGGCGGCGTCGGTGGAGTGGACGGTCGTTTCCACGGAGGTCGAGGCGCTCCAGCTCGAGTATTCGTGGATCAAGGAGTTCGACCCCCGCTTCAACGTCAAGTACCGCGACGACAAGAGCTATCCGTATCTGGCGGTCACCCTCAACGAGGAGTTCCCGAGGGTCCAGGTGATGCGCGGCGCCAAGAAGAAGGGCGTGCGCTACTTCGGTCCGTACGCGCACGCGTGGGCGATCCGCGAGACCGTGGACCTGATGCTCCGCGTCTTCCCGGTACGGACGTGCTCCGCCGGGGTGTTCAAGCGCTCCACCCAGATCGGCCGGCCCTGCCTGCTCGGCTACATCGGCAAGTGCGCGGCCCCCTGCGTCGGCCGGGTCACGCCCGAGGAGCACCGCGAACTCGCCGAGGACTTCTGCGACTTCATGGCCGGGCGCACCGGCACGTACCTGCGCCGCCTGGAGAAGGACATGGCGGCGGCGGCCGAGGAGATGGAGTACGAGCGGGCCGCGCGGCTGCGCGACGACATCGGGGCGCTGCGCCGCGCCCTGGAGAAGAACGCGGTGGTCTTCACCGACGCCACCGACGCGGACCTGATCGCGGTCGCCGAGGACGAGCTGGAGGCGGCCGTGCAGATCTTCCATGTGCGCGGCGGCCGGGTCCGCGGCCAGCGCGGCTGGGTCACCGACAAGGTCGAGGCGGTCGACACGGCCGGCCTGGTGGAGCACGCCCTCCAGCAGCTGTACGGCGAGGAGACCGGCGACTCCGTACCGAAGGAGGTGCTGGTCCCGGCGCTGCCGGAGGACGCCGAGGCGGTCGGCGCGTGGCTGGCGGGGCGGCGCGGGTCGCAGGTGTCGCTGCGCATCCCGCAGCGCGGCGACAAGAAGGACCTGATGGCCACGGTCGCGCGCAACGCGCAGCAGGCCCTCGCCCTGCACAAGACCAAGCGCGCCTCCGACCTGACCACCCGCTCCCGGGCCCTGGAGGAGATCGCGCAGGCCCTGGAGCTGGACAGCGCGCCGCTGCGGATCGAGTGCTTCGACATCTCCCACCTCCAGGGCGAGGACGTGGTGGCCTCCATGGTGGTCTTCGAGGACGGCCTGGCCAGGAAGAGCGAGTACCGGCGCTTCCAGATCAAGGGCTTCGAGGGCCAGGACGACGTCCGGTCCATGCACGAGGTGATCACCCGCCGCTTCAAGCGGTACCTGGCCGAGAGCGCCCGGCTGGGGGAGTGGGCGGACGGCGAGGAGGGCGCCGGGACCGGACCGGCTCCCTCCGGTGAGGTCCCGGCGCCCGGCGAGGCCCCGGCGGAGGCCGGGCCGCGCACCGAGGACGGACGGCCCAAGCGGTTCGCCTACCCGCCGCAGCTCGTGGTGGTCGACGGCGGGCAGCCCCAGGTGGCGGCCGCCAAGCGGGCCCTGGACGAGCTGGGGATGGACGACGTGGCGGTCTGCGGGCTCGCCAAGCGCCTGGAGGAGGTCTGGCTGCCGGACGACGACGACCCGGTCGTCCTGCCGCGCTCCAGCGAGGGGCTGTATCTGCTCCAGCGCGTGCGGGACGAGGCCCACCGGTTCGCCATCACCTACCAGCGGGTCAAGCGGACCAAGCGGTTCAAGGCGAGCCCCCTGGACGACGTGCCGGGTCTGGGCGAGTCCCGCAAACAGGCTCTGATCAAGCATTTCGGCTCGGTGAAGCGGCTGCGGTCGGCGACAATCGAGCAGATCTGTGACGTTCCCGGGATAGGCCGCAAGACGGCCGAGACCGTGGCGGCGGCCCTGGCCCGGTCGGCTCCGGCCGCACCCGCCGTGAACACGGCGACAGGAGAGATCATTGAAGAGGACGACGGGGGATCCGCGACATGACTGAGCACGACCGAACAGACGCAGAAGCTGGAGCCGCACACGTGAGTACGGGCACGACGAACGACGCCGCAGAGCCGGCCATCCCCGAGCTGGTGATCATCTCCGGCATGTCCGGCGCCGGACGCAGCACCGCCGCCAAGTGCCTGGAGGACCTCGGCTGGTTCGTCGTCGACAACCTGCCGCCCGCGCTGATCCCCACCATGGTGGAGCTCGGCGCCCGCTCCCAGGGCAATGTGGCCCGCATCGCCGTCGTCGTCGACGTGCGCGGCCGCCGCTTCTTCGACAACCTCCGCGAGTCGCTGGCCGACCTGGACTCCAAGCAGGTCACCCGGCGGATCGTCTTCCTGGAGTCCTCCGACGACGCGCTGGTGCGCCGCTTCGAGTCGGTCCGCCGCCCGCACCCGCTCCAGGGCGACGGCCGGATCGTCGACGGCATCGCGGCCGAGCGCGACCTGCTGCGCGAGCTGCGCGGCGACGCCGACCTGGTGATCGACACCTCCAGCCTCAACGTCCACGAGCTGCGCGCCAAGATGGACGCCCAGTTCGCAGGCGACGAGGAGCCGGAGCTGCGCGCCACGGTGATGTCGTTCGGCTACAAGTACGGCCTCCCGGTCGACGCCGACCTGGTGGTGGACTGCCGCTTCCTGCCGAACCCGCACTGGGTGCCGGAGCTGCGCCCGTACACCGGCCTGAACGAGGAGGTGTCCGGGTACGTCTTCAACCAGCCCGGCGCCAAGGAGTTCCTCAACCAGTACAGCGAGCTGCTCCAGCTGATCGCCACCGGCTACCGCCGCGAGGGCAAGCGCTATGTGACGGTCGCCGTCGGCTGTACCGGCGGCAAGCACCGCTCCGTGGCGATGTCCGAGAAGCTGGCCGCCCGCCTCGCCTCCGAGGGGATCGAGACCGTCGTCGTCCACCGGGACATGGGGCGCGAGTGAAGGTGTACCGACGGCGCACGCGCGGACCGGTGCGCCGCACCGGCCGCGGGCGCGGCGCCCAGCCCAAGGTCGTCGCCCTCGGCGGCGGCATGGGCCTGTCCGCGTCGCTCGCGGCGCTGCGCCGGATCACCGGCGATCTGACCGCCGTCGTCACCGTGGCCGACGACGGCGGCTCCAGCGGCCGGCTCCGCGAGGAGCTGGGCGTGCTGCCGCCGGGCGATCTGCGCAAGGCCCTGGCGGCGCTCTGCGGCGACGACGACTGGGGCCAGACCTGGGCCCGGGTCATCCAGCACCGCTTCCAGTCCCAGGGCGAGCTGCACGAGCACGCCGTCGGCAATCTGCTGATCGTCGCCCTGTGGGAGCAGCTGGGCGACCACGTCCAGGCGCTCGACCTGGTCGGCAAGCTCCTCGGGGCGCACGGCAGGGTGCTGCCGATGTCCGCGGTCCCCCTGGAGCTCCAGGCGCTGGTGCGGGGCCACGACCCGGACCGTCCCGACGACGTGGACACCGTCCGGGGCCAGGCCACGGTGGCGCTCACCCCGGGCGAGGTGCAGTCCGTCAACCTGGTACCGCACGACCCGCCGGCGGTCCCGGAGGCGGTGGAGGCCGTCCTGGACGCCGACTGGGTGGTGCTGGGGCCGGGCTCCTGGTTCTCCTCGGTGATCCCCCATCTGCTGGTGCCCGAGCTGCTCGACGCGCTGACGGTGACCAAGGCGCGCAAGGTGCTCTCGCTGAACCTGGCGCCCCAGCCCGGCGAAACCGATGGCTTCTCTCCGCAGCGTCATTTGGAGGTTTTGGGACGACACGCCCCTAAACTCGCCCTGGACGTGGTGCTGGCCGACGTGGCCGCCGTGCCCGACCGCGAGTCCCTCGCCGACGCCGCCAAGCAGCTCGGCGCCGTGGTCGAGCTGGCGGCGGTCGCCGCGCCCGACGGGTCCCCCAAGCACGACCGGGAGCTGTTGGCAGCCGCGTACGACCGTATTTTTCGGATGCATGGAAGGATCGGCCCATGGCGATGACGGCAGCGGTGAAGGATGAGATCTCCCGGCTTCCCGTCACCCGGACCTGCTGCAGAAAGGCGGAGGTCTCGTCGATCCTGCGGTTCGCCGGCGGCCTCCACCTGGTCAGCGGCCGCATCGTGATCGAGGCGGAGCTGGACACCGCGATGGCGGCGCGCCGCCTCAAGCGGGACATCCTGGAGATCTTCGGCCACAGCTCCGAGCTGATCGTGATGGCTCCGGGCGGACTGCGCCGCGGCTCGCGCTTCGTCGTACGGGTGGTGGCGGGCGGCGACCAGCTGGCGCGCCAGACCGGCCTCGTCGACGGCCGGGGCCGCCCCATCCGGGGCCTCCCGCCCCAGGTGGTCTCGGGGGCCACCTGTGACGCCGAGGCGGCCTGGCGCGGGGCCTTCCTCGCCCACGGCTCGCTCACCGAGCCGGGCCGCTCCTCCTCCCTGGAGGTGACCTGCCCGGGCCCGGAGGCCGCCCTCGCGCTGGTCGGCGCGGCCCGCCGGCTCCAGATCGCCGCCAAGGCCCGCGAGGTGCGCGGGGTGGACCGCGTGGTCGTGCGCGACGGGGACGCCATCGGCGCCCTGCTCACCCGCCTCGGGGCGCACGAGTCGGTGCTCGCCTGGGAGGAGCGGCGGATGCGCCGCGAGGTCCGGGCCACCGCCAACCGCCTGGCCAACTTCGACGACGCCAATCTGCGCCGCTCGGCGCGGGCCGCCGTCGCCGCCGGGGCCCGGGTGCAGCGCGCCCTGGAGATCCTCGGCGAGGAGGTGCCGGAGCATCTGGCCGCCGCCGGGCGGCTGCGCATGGAGCACAAGCAGGCCTCCCTGGAGGAGCTGGGCGCGCTCGCCGATCCGCCGCTGACCAAGGACGCGGTCGCGGGCCGGATCCGCCGGCTGCTGGCCATGGCGGACAAGCGGGCCCAGGACCTGGGCATCCCCGGGACCGAGTCCAATCTGACCGAGGAGATGGCGGACGGCCTGGTCGGCTGATCGGGGGAGCACCCCTCCGCTTGGCGTCGGCCCCGCTCTCGTACCGCCGGCGCACCCAGGCCTCACCCTTTCGTGAACGGCGCCCACTTGGTGGGCGCCGGTTCCGGTTCCCCCTCCTTCGCGCAGTATTGACATGATCATGAAGTGTCATGAGCCTGTCGTCTGTCCACTTTCGTGGCACACAACAGCAAGGGGGGCCAATGAGACGCAGAGCGAGAGCGATCCTCGCCGCGGCTTCACTGCTCACGGCCGGACTGGCGGCGGTACCAGCCGCCCACGCGAGCCCGGGCGGCAAGGGCGGCACCGGCGAAGGACTGTCCGTCTGGTACGCCGACGTCACCAAGGCGCAGCTGCCGCTCCTGCTCGCGCAGGGCGCGGACGGCCAGGAACTGACCGCCCAGGTACCCGCCGAGGGGACCGCGAAGGTCGAGCTCTACCTCACGAAGACGCAGGCCGGCACGTTGCGGAAACAAGGCGTCGACCTCACCGAGCACACGGTTCCGGCCGCGACCGAGAAGCGCCTCAAGGCCCAGGGGGACGGTGTCTTCCGCCCCTACAGCGGGGCGAACGGGCTGCGGCAGGAGATCGTCGACACCCAGCGCGCCCACCCCGGCCTCACCAAGGTCGAGTCGATCGGCAAGACGGTCAAGGGCCAGGACATCCTCGCGCTCAAGCTCACCAAGAACGCGAACAAGGCCAAGGACGGCTCCAGGCCCTCCGTGCTGTACATGTCGAACCAGCACGCCCGGGAGTGGATCACCCCGGAGATGACCCGGCGGCTGATGCACCACTACCTGGACAACTACGGCAAGGACCCGCGGATCACCAAGATCGTGGACTCCACCGAGCTGTGGTTCGTCCTCTCCGCCAACCCCGACGGGTACGACTACACCTTCACCGGCACCCAGCAGCGGCTGTGGCGCAAGAACCTGCGCGACAACAACGGTGACGGGAAGACCGCACCGGGCGACGGCGTCGACCCCAACCGCAACTTCCCGTACAAGTGGGGCTACGACAACGAGGGTTCCTCGCCCGACCCCGCCGACGAGACCTACCGCGGCCCCTCCGCCGGCTCCGAGCCGGAGACCAGGGCGCTGGACGCCTTCGAGAAGCGGATCGGGTTCTCCTACGCCATCAACTACCACTCCGCGGCCCAGCTCCTGCTGTACGGCGTGGGCTGGCAGGTCGCCACCCCCACCCCGGACGACGTCCTCTACAAGGCGCTGGCGGGCACGCCCGACAAGCCCGCGATACCCGGCTACCACTCGCAGCTCTCCTCCGAGCTGTACACCACCAACGGCGAGGCCGACGGACACGCGGGGAACGTCAACGGGATCCACATGTTCACCCCGGAGATGTCGACCTGCCAGACGGCCTCCCGGATCGACCCCGACGACCAGTGGAAGCCCGGCGACTGCCAGTCGGTCTTCAACTTCCCCGACGACGAGAAGCTGATCCAGCAGGAGTTCGCCAAGAACATCCCGTTCGCGCTGGCCGTCGCCGACACCGCGCGCCACCCCGACCAGCCGGTCTCCCCGGTCGGCATCGACGCCCCCGACTTCACCCCGGACGCCTTCACCACCTCGTACGCCCGCGGCGAGGACCAGGAAGTCGCCGTCACCGCCCGCAGGTCGGTGCGCGACAAGAGGCTCAACTACCGCATCGACGGCGGACGTACGCACACCGAGGACCTCCGCGCCTGGAAGGGCGGCGACGTCTACGGCGGCGAGGACAACCTCCACTTCGACCAGTACCGGGCCACCGTCGAGGGCGCGGACACCGGGTCCACGGTGGAGGTCTGGTTCACCGGGCGCACCCGCGCCGGCAAGCGGACCTCCAGCACGCCCTTCACCTACACGGTGGCCGCCCGGCCCAGGGGCGACACCCTGGTGATCGCGGAGGAGGGCGGCACCGCGCCCGCCCGGCACGCCGGGGCGTACACCAAGGCCCTCGCCGACAACGGCCGCAGGTCCGCGGTCTGGGACGTGGCCACCCAGGGCACCCCGAGCGCGCTGGGCGTGCTCAGCCACTTCCGGACGGCCGTCTGGTACACGGGCGCCGAGCGGCCCACGGCCGCCGTCACCCTGGCCGTGCGCGACTTCCTCAACGAGGGCGGGCGGCTCGTCAACGCCGGTGAGAAGGCGGGCGGCACGGTCGACCTCGGCGGCGCCGACTCCGACGACTTCGCCCAGTACTACCTCGGCGCCTACAACCGCGTCGGCCTGAAGTCGCCACCGGCCTTCGAGGGCGCCGGGAGCCTGGCGGGCGCCAGGGCGACGCTGGGCAACGCGAGCGACAACCCGCTGGACCTGGCCGGGGCGTACACGATCACCTCGGACACCCTCAAGCCCGACCGGTTCCCGCAGTTCAAGAGCGCCGCCGCGGGCACCTACCCGGGCATCCGTACCCCGTTCGAGCCGGCCGCGGGCGACTGGTTCGCGGCGGCCCAGCACCAGGACAGCGCCTATATGCGGCTGTCCAGGACCGTCGATCTGAGCGGCACGACGGCGGCCGACCGGCCGAGCCTGGGGTTCCAGCTCAGCTATGACACCGAGCCCGGCTTCGACAACGTGATCGTCGAGGCGCACACCGTGGGGCAGGAGGACTGGACGACCCTGCCGGACACCAACGGCGGCACCAGCCAGGCGGTCCCCGCCCAGTGCGAGCAGGGCTACTACGTCCAGGGGCACCCGTTCCTGGCGCACTACCTGACCGTGGGCGCGAGCGCCTGCACGGCGAGCGGAACCTCGGGCGCCTGGAACCGGTTCACCGGCTCCTCCAACGGCTGGCAGCCGGTCTCGGTCGACCTCAGCCCCTACGCGGGCAAGCGGGTCGAGCTCTCCATCTCCTACGTGTCGGACCCCGGCACCGGAGGCGTCGGCGCCTTCGTCGACGACACCAGACTCGTCATCGGCGGCACCGCCCAGGGCGCCGAGGGCTTCGAGACGGCGCTCGGCCCGTGGAGCGTGCCGGGACCGCCGGCCGGCAGCCCCGGCAACGCCGGCGACTGGGCCCGCTCCCCGGCGCTCTTCCACTCCCAGGCGGCCGTCACCACCCACGACACCGTGCTGCTCGGCTTCGGCCTGGAGCACGTGCCGTCGGCCGCCGACCGCAAGAACGTGATCGGCAGGGCGCTCCGCTCCCTGCGGGACTGAACCGGGGCGGACCGGGCATCCGCGTGCTGAGACCACGGGGGTGCCCCTCGCCCGCCCATCACGCTCCGTAGTCGGGACGAAAGTCCCCCCGGCGGCCCTTACCCGTTGGTAGGTATGGGCCGTCGGCCATGTCCGGGCCGTCGTGGCCGCTGAGGGGAGTGCGCTCGATGTCACTCCACGGCTCCGGGAGAGGTAGGGTCATAAGCGGTCGGGGACATCCCATACAACTCGCCGGCGTCGAAAACCGGCGTACCTAACGAGGAGATCGGTTCGTGACGATCCGCGTAGGCATCAACGGCTTTGGCCGCATCGGGCGCAACTACTTCCGCGCGCTGCTGGAGCAGGGTGCTGACATCGAGATCGTGGCTGTCAACGACCTGGGTGACACCGCGACCACTGCTCACCTGCTCAAGTACGACACGATCCTGGGCCGCCTCAAGGCCGAGGTCACGCACACCGCCGACACCATCACCGTGGACGGCCACACCATCAAGGTGCTCTCCGAGCGCAACCCGGCCGACATCCCCTGGGGTCAGCTGGGCGTCGACATCGTCATCGAGTCGACCGGCATCTTCACCAAGAAGGCCGACGCCGAGAAGCACATCGCCGGTGGCGCCAAGAAGGTCCTCATCTCGGCTCCGGCCAAGGACGAGGACATCACCATCGTGATGGGCGTCAATCAGGACAAGTACGACGCGGCCAACCACCACGTCATCTCCAACGCCTCCTGCACCACCAACTGCGTGGCGCCGATGGCCAAGGTCCTCGACGAGAACTTCGGCATCGTCAAGGGTCTGATGACGACCGTCCACGCGTACACGAACGACCAGCGCATCCTGGACTTCCCGCACTCGGACCTGCGCCGCGCCCGCGCCGCCGCCGAGAACATCATCCCCACCACCACCGGTGCCGCCAAGGCCACCGCGCTGGTGCTGCCCAAACTCAAGGGCAAGCTCGACGGCATCGCGATGCGCGTCCCCGTCCCGACCGGCTCGGCCACCGACCTCGTCGTGGAGCTGGAGCGCGAGGTGACCAAGGACGAGGTCAACGCCGCGTTCAAGAAGGCCGCCGAGGGCGAGCTCCAGGGCATCCTGGAGTACACGGAGGACGCGATCGTGTCCTCCGACATCGTCGGCGAGCCGGCCTCCTGCACCTTCGACTCCTCCCTGACCATGGTCCAGGAGGGCAAGTCGGTGAAGATCCTCGGCTGGTACGACAATGAGTGGGGCTACTCGAACCGCCTCGTCGACCTCACCGTCTTCGTGGGCGGCCAGCTCTAAGTCTGATAGGTCTCAGGGCAGGCAACTCGATGTGAGCACAGGGCTCGGGCAGCGCGACGATGCGCCGCACGAGCCCTGTCGCTTGCCTCGTCCTTCTCCAAGGAGTCGCAGAAACACATGAAGACGATCGACGAACTTCTCGCCGAGGGCGTCTCCGGCAAGCGGGTATTCGTCCGCGCCGACCTCAACGTGCCGCTCGACGGCACCTCCATCACCGACGACGGCCGTATCCGCGCCGTCCAGCCGACGATTGCCCGGCTCGCCGAGGCCGGCGCGCGCGTGGTCGTCGCCTCACACCTGGGCCGCCCCAAGGGCGCCCCGGACCCGGCCTTCTCGCTCGCCCCGGCGGCGAAGCGGCTCGGTGAACTGCTGGGCGCCGACGTCGCCTTCGCCACCGACACCGTGGGCGACTCCGCGCGGGAGACCGTCGCGGGGCTGGCCGACGGCCAGGTCGCCGTCCTGGAGAACCTGCGCTTCAACGCCGGTGAGACGAGCAAGGACGACGCCGAGCGCGGCGCCTTCGCCGATCAGCTCGCCGAACTCGCCGACCTCTACGTCGGCGACGGCTTCGGCGCGGTGCACCGCAAGCACGCCTCGGTCTTCGACCTGCCCGCGCGGCTGCCGCACGCGGCCGGCTTCCTCATCGCCACCGAGGTCGGCGTCCTGAAGAAGCTCACCGACGACGTCAAGCGCCCGTACGTGGTCGTCCTCGGCGGCGCCAAGGTCTCCGACAAGCTCGCCGTCATCGACCGGCTGCTCGCCAAGGCCGACCGCATCCTCATCGGCGGCGGCATGGCGTACACCTTCCTCAAGGCCCAGGGCCACGAGGTCGGCATCTCGCTGCTCCAGGAGGACCAGATCCCGGTCGTCACGGAGTACATGGAGCGCGCCGAGAAGAGCGGCGTCGAGCTGGTCCTGCCGGTCGACATCCTGGCCTCGTCCGACTTCCCGGACCTGAAGACCAAGGCCCCGGCCGACTTCGTCACCGTCGACGCGGACAAGATCCCCGCCGACAAGGAGGGCCTGGACATCGGCCCCCGGACCCGTGAGCTGTACGCGTCGAAGATCGCGGACGCGGAGACGGTCTTCTGGAACGGCCCGGTCGGCGTCTTCGAGCACCCCGACTACGCGGGCGGCACCCAGGCGATCGCGCGGGCCCTGCTCAACTGCGACGGCTTCACCGTCGTGGGCGGCGGCGACTCGGCCGCCGCCGTGCGCACCCTCGGCTTCGACGAGAACGCCTTCGGTCACATCTCGACCGGCGGCGGCGCGAGCCTCGAATACCTTGAGGGCAAGACCCTTCCCGGCCTTGCCGCACTGGAGGACTGAACACCGTGACCACCCGTACGCCGCTGATGGCCGGCAACTGGAAGATGAACCTCAACCACCTCGAGGCCATCGCGCACGTCCAGAAGCTCGCCTTCGCCCTGGCCGACAAGGACTACGACGCCGTCGAGGTCGCGGTCCTGCCGCCCTTCGTGGACCTGCGGTCGGTCCAGACCCTGGTCGACGGCGACAAGCTCAAGATCAAGTACGGCGCCCAGGACATCTCGGCGCAGGACTCCGGTGCCTACACCGGTGAGATCTCGGGCGCGATGCTGGCCAAGCTGAAGTGCACCTATGTGGCCGTCGGCCACTCCGAGCGCCGCCAGTACCACAACGAGAGCGACGAGCTCTGCAACGCCAAGGTCAAGGCCGCCTTCAAGCACGGTCTGACCCCGATCCTCTGCGTCGGCGAGGGCCTGGACGTCCGCAAGGCCGGTGACCAGGTCTCCTACACGCTGGCCCAGCTGGACGGCGGCCTCAAGGACGTCCCGGCCGAGCAGGCCGAGTCCGTGGTGATCGCGTACGAGCCGGTGTGGGCCATCGGCACCGGCGAGGTCGCCACGCCCGAGGACGCCCAGGAGGTGTGCGGAGCCATCCGCGCCCGCCTCGCGGAGCTCTACTCGCAGGAGCTGGCCGACCGGGTCCGCATCCAGTACGGCGGCTCGGTCAAGGCCTCGAACGTGGCCGCGATCATGGCGCAGCCGGACGTCGACGGTGCCCTCGTGGGCGGCGCGGCACTGGACGCGGACGAGTTCGTCAAGATCGTCCGCTTCCGCGACCAGTGAGTATGCGGTAGCGCGGATCCGTCGTACCCTTGCGGGGGTCGGGCTCGGGATTATGGAATACGTCCCCCCGGCCCCCGTCGCCATATCAGTCCTAGGAAGTTGGTCCAGCCGTGATTGTCGGGTTCTCGATTGCCCTGATCGTCTTCAGCCTGCTGCTGATGCTGCTGGTGCTGATGCACAAGGGAAAGGGCGGCGGCCTCTCCGACATGTTCGGTGGTGGAATGCAGTCGTCCGTCGGCGGTTCCTCGGTCGCCGAGCGCAACCTCGACCGCATCACCGTCGTGGTCGGTCTGCTGTGGTTCGCGAGCATTGTCGTTCTTGGTCTCCTGATGAAGCTGGACAACTGATCTGTCGTCTCCGCGTTCCGGAGCGGGTGTAACCACAATCGCTGGACGCGCGTTGGGCCTTACGTAGACTGGGGCATCTTCGAGCACCATCACGCAGGGAGTTACGACCGTGGCAAGTGGCAACGCGATCCGGGGAAGCCGGGTCGGAGCGGGGCCGATGGGTGAGGCCGAGCGCGGCGAGTCCGCGCCGCGCCTGCGCATCTCCTTCTGGTGCTCGAACGGGCACGAGACGCAGCCGAGCTTCGCCAGTGACGCACAGGTTCCGGAGACGTGGGACTGCCCGCGCTGCGGCTTCCCGGCCGGCCAGGACCGGGACAACCCCCCGGACCCGCCGCGCACGGAACCGTACAAGACCCACCTCGCCTACGTGCGGGAGCGGCGCAGCGACGCGGACGGCGAGGCGATCCTCGCGGAGGCGCTCGCCAAGCTCCGCGGCGAGATCTGACAGTGAGGGGCCCGGTGGGCGAACCTGGTTCGCCCACCGGGCCCTTCGGTATTCCCCCAGGTCAGCGCCGATTGTCAGTGGCTCCCCCTACCGTGTGAATCAGTCGATCACCTGGGGGAGTTGTGGCCGTACTGGAGAGCCCCGCCGACGCGGCGGCCGAGGCGCCCGCGTGGCGCGGGGGGTTCGGGCGGCTGTGGTCGGCCGCGGTCGTCTCCCGGTTCGGCGACGCGCTGCGCACCGCCGCGCTGCCGCTGCTCGCGGCCTCGCTCACCACCGATCCGATGCTGGTCGCGCTGGTCACCGCGGGCGGCTTCCTGCCGTGGCTGCTCTTCGGACTGCTCGGCGGCGCCGTCGCGGACCGGGTGGACCAGCGCCGGGCCATGTGGGCGGTCGACCTGGTGCGCGGCGTGCTCATGGCCGCCTTCGCCGCCGCCGTGGCCCTGGGCCACGCCTCCATAGCCCTGCTGATCGCGCTCGCCTTCGCCCTGACCGCCCTGGAGACGCTCTTCGACAACGCGGCGACGGCCCTGCTGCCCGCGCTGGTGCCGCGGTCCGCGCTCGGCCGCGCCAACGCCCGGCTGATGACCGGTCAGCAGCTGGCCGGCGGCTTCCTCGCCGCGCCCCTGGTGCCCCTGCTC
Organism: Streptomyces sp. NPDC043908; assembly: GCF_056435525.1. Classification (NCBI taxonomy): domain Bacteria; kingdom Bacillati; phylum Actinomycetota; class Actinomycetes; order Kitasatosporales; family Streptomycetaceae; genus Streptomyces; species Streptomyces sp. NPDC043908. The sequence goes on from NZ_JBWKEI010000006.1 coordinate 212,239, forward strand.
CTGACAGCGGGCGACGGCGTGCCGTACGTGGCGGACGCGCTCACCTTCGCCCTGGCGGCGGCGCTGGTGGCCTCGCTGCGTACGCCGGCCCCCGAGCGGGCTGCCCGCAAGCCCGGCTCAACCCTGCGCGCCGAGACGGCCGAGGGGCTGCGCGCGCTGTGGGGCGAGCGGAGCCTGCGCGTGCTCTGCGTGGCGACGACGCTCTGCAACACGGGGGTGGGCGCGCTCGTCGCCACCCTGGTCCTGCACGTCACCGGCTGGCTCCACGCGGGCCACGGAGGCTACGCGGCGGCGATCGCGGCCTACGGGGCGGGCAGCGTGGCCGGCGGTCTGCTCGCCACCAGGGTGGCCGGCCGGCTGGGCCGGCTGGGCAGCGTGCTCATGGCGGGCGTGATCCAGACCGTGTGCCTGGCGGCGATCGGGTCCATACGGGAACTGTGGGTATCGATCGCGGCGATGGCGGTGTTCGGGGTCATGGGAATGGTGTGGAACGTCAACCAGGTGACCCTGATGCAGGAGCGCACCCCGCAGGCCATGCTGGGACGCACCAGCGCGGCCTTCCGCACGCTGGCCGTGGCGGGGGCGCCGCTGGGCGCGCTGCTGGGCGGGGCCGCGGCCTCCTCCTGGGGGCTCAACACCCCCGCCCTGGTGGCGTCCGGATTGTTCCTGGCCGCCGTGGCCGCTCTGATTCCTGCCCTTACGTCCTGATCAACTAGGTTGGAGGGGCAGCGGGGCAGGTACGTACGCGAGTACGAGGAAGTGGGCTGATGTCACAGATGAACGCAGAAGGCCGTACCAGGCTCAACCGGATGCCCGAGTGGACCGCGCTGGGCAAGCACCGCGAGCAGATGGGCGACACCCATCTGCGTGAGCTGTTCGCCGCCGACCCCGGCCGCGGCACCGGGTACACCCTGACGGTCGGCGACCTGTACCTCGACTACTCCAAGCACCTGGTCACCGACGAGACCCTGCGGCTGCTGCGCGAGCTGGCCGCCGCGGCCGACGTGGCGGGGCTGCGGGACGCCATGTTCCGCGGCGAGAAGATCAACACGACCGAGGACCGCGCGGTGCTGCACACCGCGCTGCGCGCGCCGCGCGGCACGGTCGTCGAGGTCGACGGCGAGGACGTGGTGCCGGGCGTGCACGCCGTTCTGGACAAGATGGCGGCCTTCGCCGACCGCGTGCGCTCCGGCGAGTGGACCGGCCACACCGGCAAGCGCATCAGGAACGTCGTCAACATCGGCATCGGCGGATCCGACCTCGGTCCGGCGATGGCGTACGAGGCGCTGCGCGCCTTCACCGACCGGGACCTGACGGTCCGTTTCGTCTCCAACGTGGACGGCGCCGACCTCCACGAGGCGGTCCGCGACCTGGACGCGGCGGAGACGCTGTTCATCATCGCGTCGAAGACCTTCACCACGATCGAGACGATCACCAACGCCACCTCGGCGCGCGACTGGCTCCTCACCGAACTGAGGGCCGATCAGGAGGCGGTCGCCAAGCACTTCGTGGCGCTGTCCACCAACGCCGGCAAGGTCGCGGACTTCGGCATCGACACGGCCAACATGTTCGAGTTCTGGGACTGGGTGGGCGGGCGCTACTCGTTCGACTCCGCGATCGGCCTCTCGCTGATGATCGCGATCGGCCCGGACCGCTTCCGCGAGATGCTGGACGGCTTCCACCTGGTCGACGAGCACTTCCGCACCGCGCCGGCCGAGGCCAACGCGCCGCTCCTGCTCGGCCTGCTCGGCGTCTGGTACGGGGCGTTCTTCGACGCCCAGTCGCACGCGGTGCTGCCCTACAGCCACTACCTGTCGAAGTTCACCGCCTACCTCCAGCAGCTCGACATGGAGTCCAACGGCAAGTCGGTGGACCGCGACGGCAACCCGGTCGACTGGCAGACCGGCCCGGTCGTCTGGGGCACCCCGGGCACCAACGGCCAGCACGCCTACTACCAGTTGATCCACCAGGGCACCAAGGTCATCCCGGCCGACTTCATCGGCTTCGCCGAGCCGGTCGCCGACCTCCTGCCGGGCCTGGTCGCCCAGCACGACCTGCTGATGGCCAACTTCTTCGCCCAGACGCAGGCCCTGGCCTTCGGCAAGACCCCCGAGGAGGTCCGGGCGGAGGGCGTGGCCGAGGAGCTGGTGCCGCACAAGACCTTCCGCGGCAACCACCCGACCACGACCATCCTGGCGCGCGAGCTCACGCCGTCCGTCCTCGGCCAGCTCATCGCGCTGTACGAGCACAAGGTGTTCGTCCAGGGCGCGATCTGGAACATCGACTCCTTCGACCAGTGGGGCGTGGAGCTGGGCAAGGTGCTCGCCAAGCGCGTCGAGCCCGCGCTGACCGAGGGGGCGGACGTGCCGGGCCTGGACGGGTCCAGCAAGGCCCTGGTCGCCAAGTACCGGGCGCTGCGGGGCCGGTGAGCCCATGGCGGGGCAGGGGGTGGTGCTGAGACCGCCGAGGAACGCGCTGGACCCGGCGGCCGTCGGCTGGTGGCGCGCGCAGTGGCTGGCGCTCACCGCGGGGCCGGTGGCGCTCCTCGCGGTCCTCGGCGCGCTCATCGCCCCCGCCCGGCCGTGGCTGCTCGCGGCGGCGGCCGGGCTCGCGGCGGCGGGCGCGCTCTGCGCCGCCCTGCTGCCCCCGTGGTGGTACCGGGTGCACCGCTGGGAGGTCACCGACGACGCGGTGTACGTACGGACGGGGTACTTCTGGCGTGAGTCCCGGATCGCGCCGATGTCCCGGATCCAGACCGTGGACACCGTGCGCGGCCCGCTGGAGCGGTCGTTCGCGCTGGCCACGGTCACCGTCACCACCGCCTCCGCCAAGGGCGCCCTGAGGATCACCGGCCTGCACCACGAGGTGGCGGCGGAACTCGCCGAACGGCTGACGAGGATCACGGGGGCGACCCCGGGGGATGCCACATGAGCGGCGCCCGGCCCGGCGCCCCCGATCCCGCCGACGCACCCGTCCCCGCCGACGCCTGGCTGCGGCTGGACCGGCGGCGGGTGCTCGTCTTCACCGCCCTGGGAGCCGGACTGGCCGTGGGCGCCGGGCTGCCCACGGCGCTCGCGATGCTGGGCCGGGCCTCGGGCGGCTGGGCCGTCGCCGTGGTCCTCGGCTGGCTCGTGCTCCCGCTCGGCGGCGGCGCCCTCGCCGGATACGTGGGCTGGCGCCGCACCCGGTACCGGATCGGCCCCGAGCGGGCCGAGCTGCACTCCGGGCTGCTCCTGGTGAAGCGCCGCTCGCTGGCCCGCGAGCGGATCCGCAGCGTCGACCTGACCGCCAACCCGCTGCTGCGCGTCCTCGGCCTGGTCAAGGTCAGGATCGGCACCGGCGAGCACAGCGGCGGCGAGTCCACCCTCGAACTCGACCCCGTCACCCGGGCCGAGGGCGAGCGGCTGCGCCGGGTGCTGCTGGCCCGCACGGCACCCGGGCCCGACGCCGCCGACGGCACGGGCGAGCTGGCGGCGCTGGACCCGGCCTGGATCCGGTACGCGCCGGTGTCGTTCGTGGCGCCGGCCCTCGCCGGGGCCGCGCTCGGCGGACTGATGCAGCTCAGCGACTGGTTCGGCGTCCAGGACGAGGTGCTGGACTGGGCCGGGGACCGCTTCCACGACACCCCGCTCGGCTGGATGATCCTCACCGTGGTGGTCCTGGCGCTCGTCGTGGGCGTGGCCGGTGCGCTCGGCCTCTGGGTCGAGATGTGGTGGAACTACCGCCTGGAGCGGGAGCCGGGCGGCACCCTGCGGGTGCGCCGGGGCCTGTTCACCTCCCGCTCCCTGTCCATCGAGGAGCGCCGGCTGCGCGGAGTGGAGCTGGTCGAACCGCTGGGGGTCCGGCTCTGCGGCGCGGCCCGGCTCGACGCGATCGCCACCGGCCTGGCCCGGGGCGAGGACGACGAGCGCGCCGACCACGACACCCTGCTCCCGCCCGCGCCCCGGGCGCTCGCCGCCGAGGTGGCCGCCAGGGTGCTGCGCGAGCCGGCCGCCCCGACCGGGGCCGCGCTCGCCGCGCATCCGCGCGCGGCCCGGACCCGCCGGGTGCGGTGGGCGCTGCTCGCCGTCCTGGTCCCGGTGGCGCTCCTGGCCCTGCTCGGGGCGCTGCTGACCCCGGTGCTGCTCTACGGGGCCGCCGGGATCGCGGTGCTGGGCGTGCCGCTCGCGGTGGCCCTCGCCCTCGACGCGTACCGGAGCCTGGGGCACGGCGTCGACGGCGCCTATCTGGTGGCCCGTTCGGGCACGGTCCGCCGCTCCACCGTCGCCCTCCAGCGCGGCGGCGTCATCGGCTGGACGGTCAAGCAGTCCGTCTTCCAGCGCCGTGCGGGGCTCCTCACCCTGACCGCCACGACGGCCGCCGGCGCCGGTGCCTACGCGGTACGGGACGCCGCCGAGGCCGAGGGGCTGGCCTTCGCGGCGGAGGCGGTCCCGGGGCTCCTGGAGCCGTTCCTGATACGGGAGCGGGAGCCCGCGCCGGAGCCCGGCGACCCGGCCGGCGCGCGCTGACATGGCCGGAACCCGACCCTGCCGGAGTTCACCCGTACGGCGCAGGGATCATTGCGTCCATGACCACTACCAGCCGCCGTACGGTCCTCACCGCCCTCGCCACCGCCACCGTCGCCGGTCCGCTGATGAGCGGGCTCGGTGCGAGCGCCGCCCACGCCACCGGGGCCAACGACCTCTACGCGTCCAACACCGATCTCTACACCCAGCTCGCCGGAAAGGAGGGCACCGACTTCGCCAGACGCTACAAGCGCCACGAGCAGCTCGACAGCGACCAGAAGACGGCCGTCCAGTACGGCCGTACGGCTGTCCTCGCGCTGCACGGCGGCGGGATCGAGGGCGGCACCTCCGAACTCTGCCTGGGCATCGCCGGATACGACCCGGCCACGCTCGTCGCCAAGGGCGGCCCGGCGTACGACTACTGGATGTTCGAGGCGATCCGCAGCACCAACAACAGCGAGCTGCACGTCACGTCGAAGAACTGCGACGACAAGGTGGCCCTGTCCATCGCCGCCGCCAACCTCAACGTGCTCAGCCTGCACGGCTGCACCGCCTCCCAGGCCGGGGCGCCCAGCACCCGTCCCGAGGCGGTCGTGGTCGGCGGTCTCAACGGCACCTTCAAGACGTATCTGCACGACGCGCTGCGCGCCGCCGGGTTCCAGACCATCGACGGCTCGACCGAGCCGGACCTGGCGGGTGTGGAGCCGTCCAACATCTGCAACCGGACCCTGCTCGGCAAGGGCGCCCAGCTGGAGATCACGACCGAGCTGCGCAAGTCCATGTTCGGCGTGAACACCATCGCGGGCCGCGCGACCAGCACCACGGCCGTCTACGACTCCTTCGTGGCGGCGGTCCGTACCGCCATCGCCCGGCTGGAGGCGTCCGGCGGCGAGCAGATCATCCTCTGACGCCCGCTCCGGCACCCGGCCGGAGACGGACGGGCCCGGCCCACCGGAAGGTGGACCGGGCCCGTCCGCGCGTGCGGCACCGGGGTCAGGGCGACGCCGGCGGGTACAGCGCGCGCGGCAGCCGGGAGGCCGCCGCGGAGTCGAGCAGCCAGAGGGTGCGGCCACGGCCGTACGCACCCGCGGCCGGAGCCTGCACCTCGCCCGCGCCCGACAGGGCGATGGCCGCGGCCCGCGCCTTGTCCTCGCCCGCCGCGAGCAGCCACACCTCGCGGGCGGCCCGGATCGCCGGGAGGGTCATCGAGACCCGCACCGGCGGCGGCTTGGGCGCGCCGTGCACCCCGACCACGGTCCGCTCGGTCTCGCGCACCGCGGGCAGCTCCGGGAAGAGCGACGCCACATGGGTGTCGGGACCGACGCCCAGCATCAGCACGTCGAACGTCGGCACCCCGCCGTGGTCGCCGGGACGGGCCGCGGCGGCCAGCTCCTCGGCGTAGGCCGCGGCGGCGGCATCGACGTCCTTGCCGTACGGGCCGTCGGAGGCGGGCATCGCGTGCACCCGCTCCGGGGCGACCGGCACCGCGTCGAGCAGCGCCTGACGCGCCTGGGTGACATTGCGCTCCGGATCGCCCTCGGGCAGGAAGCGCTCGTCACCCCACCACAGGTCGATCCGCGACCAGTCGATCGCGTCCCGGGCCGGGGAGGAGGCGAGGGCCGCGAGCAGCCCGTTGCCGTTGCGGCCCCCCGTGAGGACCACGGACGCCGAACCGCGGGCGGCCTGGGCGTCCACGACCTTCGTGATCAGCCGGGCCGCCGCGGCCTGCGCCATCAGCTCCTTGTCGCGGTGGACGACGAGCTGAGGGGTACTCACTTCGTCGCCGCCTTCTTGGCCGGAGCCTTCTTCGCGGCGGGCTTGGCGTCCGAACCGTGCGCGTCACCCGAGGCGTCCGAGGAGTCCGAGGCGTCCGAAGCCTTCGAACCGTCGGAGCCGTCCGACGTGCCCGCACCCTTGGACGCACCGCCCGAGGCGGACCCGGAGGCGGCCGGAGCCTTCTCCTTCGCCGGCTCGCCGAGCCGGTCGACGCCGAACTTCAGCGCGGAGGCGTAGGTGTCGTCCGGGTCCAGCCGGCGCAGCTCCTCGGCGATCAGCTCGGCCGTCTCGCGCCGCTTGAGCGCCACCGCGCGGTCCGGCTGGCCCTGGATCGAGAGCGTGGCCAGCGAGCCGTCTGCGCGGTCCAGGACGATCGGACCGCAGTCCGTCTCCATCCGTACGGCGGTCAGGCCCGGGCCCGAGGACCGCGAGCGCTTCACCGGTACGTCGAGGCGGTCCGCGAGCCACATGGCGAGCAGCTCGCAGCTCGGGTTGAACTCCTCGCCCTCCACCTCGACCGAGGTCACCTCGCACGCCACCTGGTCGAGCGCCGCGGCCAGCATCGAACGCCAGGGCGTGATGCGGGTCCAGGCCAGGTCGGTGTCGCCCGGGGTGTAGGTGTCGGCGCGGGCGGTCAGCTCCTCTATGGGCTGCTCGGCCGCGTAGGTGTCGGTGACCCGGCGCTGGGCGAGGGAGCCCAGCGGGTCGTTGGCCGGGTCGATCGGCGAGTTCACCGGCCACCAGACGACGACCGGCGCGTCCGGCAGCAGCAGCGGCAGCACCACCGACTGGGCGTGGTTGATCACCTCGCCGTAGAGCCGCAGCATGACCGTCTCGCCGGTGCCCGCGTCCGCGCCGACCCGGACCTCGGCGTCCAGGCGCGACTGGGTGCGGTCGCGGGGCGAGCGCGAGACGCGCTTGATGACGACGAGGGTGCGCGAGGGGTGCTCGCGCGAGGCGTCGCTCGCGGCGCGCAGCGCGTCGTAGGCGTTCTCCTCGTCGGTGACGATGACCAGGGTCAGGACCATGCCGACGGCGGGGGTGCCGACCGCGCGGCGGCCCTGGACCAGCGCCTTGTTGATCTTGCTGGCCGTGGTGTCCGTAAGGTCGATCTTCATGGCCGGCGCCAGCTCCGTCCGTCTCGTGCGAGCATTTCGTCCGCCTCGACCGGGCCCCAGGTGCCCGACGCGTACTGCGCGGGTGTGCCGTGGGCGTCCCAGTACTGCTCGATCGGGTCGAGGATCTTCCAGGACAGCTCGACCTCCTCCAAGCGGGGGAAGAGGTTGGAGTCGCCGAGCAGGACGTCGAGGATGAGCCGCTCGTACGCCTCGGGGCTGGACTCGGTGAAGGACTCGCCGTAGGCGAAGTCCATCGACACGTCCCGGACCTCCATGGAGGTGCCCGGCACCTTGGAGCCGAACCGTACGGTCACGCCCTCGTCCGGCTGAACCCGGATGACCAGCGCGTTCTGTCCCAGCTCCTCCGTCGCCGTGTGGTCGAAGGGGGAGTGCGGGGCGCGCTGGAAGACGACCGCGATCTCGGTGACGCGGCGGCCCAGGCGCTTGCCGGTGCGCAGGTAGAACGGCACGCCCGCCCAGCGGCGGTTGTCGATCTCCAGCTTGACCGCGGCGTAGGTGTCGGTCTTCGACTTGGGGTCGATCCCGTCCTCCTGGAGGTAGCCGACGGCCTTCTCGCCGCCCTGCCACCCGGCCGCGTACTGGCCGCGCACGGTGTTGGAGCCCAGGTCCTTCGGCAGCCGTACGGCGCCCAGGACCTTGGTCTTCTCGGCCGCGAGCGCGTCCGCGTCGAAGGAGGCGGGCTCCTCCATCGCGGTCAGCGCGAGCAGCTGGAGGAGGTGGTTCTGGATGACGTCACGGGCCGCGCCGATGCCGTCGTAGTACCCGGCCCGGCCGCCGATGCCGATGTCCTCGGCCATCGTGATCTGGACGTGGTCGACGTACGACCGGTTCCAGAGCGGCTCGAACATGGTGTTGGCGAAGCGGAGCGCCAGGATGTTCTGGACGGTCTCCTTGCCGAGGTAGTGGTCGATCCGGAAGACCTCGTCCGGCGGGAAGACCTCGTGGACGACCTGGTTGAGCTCCTGGGCGGAGACCAGGTCGTGGCCGAAGGGCTTCTCGATGACCGCGCGGCGCCAGGCGCCGTTCTTCTGGTCGGCGAGCCCGTGCTTCTTGAGCTGCTGGACGACCTGGGGGAAGAACTTCGGCGGCACCGAGAGGTAGAAGGCGAAGTTGCCGCCGGTGCCCTGCGCCTTGTCGAGTTCGGCGATCGTCGACTTCAGCTGCTCGAAGGCGTCGTCGTCGTCGAAGTCGCCCTGGACGAAGCGCATGCCCTGGATGAGCTGCTGCCAGACCTCCTCGCGGAAGGGGGTCCGCGCGTGCGCCTTGACGGCGTCGTGGACCTCCTGGGCGAAGTCCTCGTCCTGCCACTCGCGGCGGGCGAAGCCGATCAGGGAGAAGCCCGGCGGAAGCAGACCGCGGTTGGCGAGGTCGTAGACGGCGGGCATCAACTTTTTACGGGACAAATCGCCCGTGACGCCAAAGATCACCAGGCCCGACGGCCCCGCGATGCGCGGGAGCCGTCGGTCTGCGGCGTCACGGAGCGGATTCGCTGGGCGAATCGCAGTCAAGGTCTTAGCCCTCCGAAGGTGCCAGGCGCTTGAGCTCCGCCTCGGTCGACTTGAGCAGGTCGTTCCAGGCCGCCTCGAACTTGTCGACGCCCTCGTCCTCCAGGAGCTGCACGACCTCGTCGTAGGAGATCCCGAGCTTCTCCAGGGCGTCGAGCTCGGCGCGGGCCTGCTCGTAGGTGCCCGAGATGGTGTCGCCGGTGACCTGCCCGTGGTCGGCGGCCGCCTCCAGGGTGGCCTCCGGCATGGTGTTCACCGTGTTGGGGGCGACCAGGTCGTCGACGTACAGGGTGTCCTTGTACGCCTTGTCCTTGACGCCGGTGGAGGCCCACAGCGGACGCTGCTTGTTGGCGTGCGCCTTGTCGAGGGCGGCCCAGCGGTCGGAGGAGAAGACCTCCTCGTACGCCTGGTAGGCGAGCCGCGCGTTGGCGAGACCGGCCTTGCCGCGGGCGGCCTTGGCCTCGTCGGTGCCGAGCGCGTCGATCCGCTTGTCGATCTCGGTGTCCACCCGGGACACGAAGAAGGACGCCACGGAGTGGATCTTCGAGAGGTCCAGGCCGCGCTCCTTGGCCTTCTCCAGGCCCGCCAGGTAGGCGTCCATGACCGCGCGGTAGCGCTCCAGGGAGAAGATCAGCGTGACGTTGACGCTGATGCCGAGGCCGATGGTCTCGGTGATCGCCGGCAGGCCCGCCCGGGTGGCGGGGATCTTGATGAGCGTGTTCGGGCGGTCCACCAGCCACGCCAGCTGCTTGGCCTCGGCGACCGTGGCGCGGGTGTCGTGCGCCAGGCGCGGGTCGACCTCGATGGAGACCCGGCCGTCCTGGCCGTCGGTGGCGTCGAAGACCGGCCGCAGGATGTCGGCGGCGTCCCTCACGTCCGCCGTCGTGATCATGCGGATGGCCTCTTCGACGGTGACCTTGCGGGCCGCGAGGTCGGTGAGCTGGGTGTCGTAGCCGTCACCCTGGCTGATCGCCTTCTGGAAGATCGACGGGTTGGTGGTGACACCGACCACGTGCGACTGGTCGATCAGCTCGGCCAGGTTGCCGGACGTGATCCGCTTGCGCGACAGGTCGTCGAGCCAGATCGCGACGCCTTCGTCGGAGAGGCGCTTGAGTGCGTCTGTCATGAGAAATGCATCTCCTACTAGTTCGTATACCGGCGTCAGCGCGCGGCGGCGGCGAGAGATTCCCGGGCGGCGGCGGCCACGTGGTCGGCGGTGAAGCCGAACTCCTGGAAGAGGACCTTGCCGTCGGCCGAAGCGCCGAAGTGCTCCAGCGAGACGATGCGGCCCGCGTCGCCCACGTACCGGTGCCAGGTCAGGCCGATGCCGGCCTCGACCGCGACCCGGGCCCTGACCGACGGCGGCAGGACGCTGTCCTTGTACGCCTGGTCCTGCTCCTCGAACCACTCCACGGACGGCATCGAGACCACCCGGGCCGGGACGCCCTCGGCCTGCAGCGCCTCGCGCGCCTCGACGGCGAGCTGGACCTCGGAGCCGGTGCCGATGAGCACGACCTGCGGCTCGCCCCCTTCGGCTTCGAACAGGACGTAACCGCCCTTGGCCGCGTCCTCGTTGGGCTCGTACGTCGGCACGCCCTGGCGGGTGAGCACCAGGCCGTGCGGGGCGCCCTTGCCGAACACCTTGGTGTAGCGCTTGAGGATCTCGCGCCAGGCGATCGCGGTCTCGTTGGCGTCCGCCGGGCGGACCACGTTCAGACCCGGGATGGCACGCAGCGAGGCCAGGTGCTCGACGGGCTGGTGGGTCGGGCCGTCCTCGCCCAGACCGATGGAGTCGTGCGTCCACACGTATGTCACCGGCAGGTGCATCAGGGCCGACAGCCGCACCGCGTTGCGCATGTAGTCGGAGAACACCAGGAAGGTGCCGCCGTAGATACGCGTGTTGCCGTGGAGCGCGATGCCGTTCATCTCGGCGGCCATCGAGTGCTCGCGGATGCCGAAGTGGATCGTTCGGCCGTACGGGTCGGCCTCCGGCAGCGGGTTGCCCGCGGGCAGGAACGACGAGTTCTTGTCGATCGTCGTGTTGTTCGAGCCCGCGAGGTCGGCGGAGCCGCCCCACAGCTCGGGAATGACCGCGCCCAGAGCCTGGAGGACCTTGCCGGAGGCGGCGCGGGTGGCGACGCCCTTGCCGGTCTCGAAGACCGGGAGCTTCTCCTCCCAGCCCTCGGGCAGCTCGCCCGCGTTGATCCGGTCGAACTCGGCGGCGCGCTCGGGGTTGGCGGTGCGCCAGGCGGCGAACGACTTCTCCCACTCGGCGCGGGCCTCACGGCCGCGGTCGAGGGCGCCACGGGTGTGCGCGAGGACCTCGTCGGCGACCTCGAAGGTCTTCTCCGGGTCGAAGCCCATCACGCGCTTGGTGGCGGCCACCTCGTCGTCACCGAGCGCCGAGCCGTGCGCGGCCTCGGTGTTCTGCGCGTGCGGGGCGGGCCAGGCGATGATCGAGCGCATCGCGATGAAGGAGGGGCGCTCGGTCTCGGCCTTGGCGGCCTCGATCGCCTCGAACAGCGCCTTGGGGTCCAGGTCGCCGTTCTCCTTGGGGGCCACGCGCTGGACGTGCCAGCCGTACGCCTCGTACCGCTTCAGCGTGTCCTCGGACACGGCGGTCTCGGTGTCGCCCTCGATCGAGATGTGGTTGTCGTCCCAGAGCAGGACCAGGTTGCCCAGCTTCTGGTGACCGGCCATCGAGGACGCCTCGGCGGAGATGCCCTCCTGGAGGCAGCCGTCGCCCGCGATCGCGAAGACGAAGTGGTCGAACGGGGAGGTGCCGGGGGCCGCCTCCGGGTCGAACAGACCGCGCTCGTAGCGGGCGGCCATGGCCATGCCCACGGCGTTGGCGACACCCTGGCCCAGCGGTCCCGTGGTGGTCTCCACGCCGGTGGTGTGGCCGTACTCCGGGTGACCGGGGGTCTTGGAGCCCCAGGTGCGGAAGGCCTTCAGGTCGTCCAGCTCCAGGCCGTACCCGGCCAGGTAGAGCTGGACGTACAGCGTCAGGGAGGAGTGGCCCGCGGACAGCACGAAGCGGTCGCGCCCGGTCCAGTCGGCGTCCGCCGGGTCGTGGCGCATCACCTTCTGGAAGAGGGTGTACGCGGCCGGGGACAGGCTCATCGCCGTACCAGGATGGCCGTTGCCGACCTTCTGTACAGCATCCGCGGCCAGGACGCGGCCGGTGTCTACGGCCCGCTGGTCCAGTTCGGTCCACTCAAGGTCTGTGGTGGTCGGCTTGGTGCTCACCCTGGGTCAGGGCTCCTCTCCACATGTTCGTTCCCGGTGACTGTGGGCGCACCGGGCGTTGTCGAGCCTACCCCCGCCGGAACGCTCATTTTTTCGACTGCCCACCGGTTGGGACACACACTCCAGAGTGCCCAAGACCGGTCACTTCCGCCTCACGGCGCGGTCTTCGCGACCCGGCGCCAACACGAGCCCACCCCCGCGAAGGGCGGCGTCTGGGCAACGTCTACAGTGGCGTGGTACGCGCAAGTCTTCACCGGGTTCTCTTGCCCGGAACGTCCGGGCCCATCCGACCGATTGCCCCGGGACTTGCTGGGAATTCTCTGTCAGGGGTGTGCGTGACGGCCGTCGAGTCCCGACCCGCAGGGGTCGTCTTGACTCCCAGCCCGGGGGCCCATCGGCCGTTCGGGGCCCGCGTCAAGGCGTTCGTGGCACTGACCAAGCCGCGGATCATCGAACTGCTCCTCATCACCACCATTCCGGTGATGTTCCTGGCCGAGCAGGGTGTTCCGTCCCTCTGGCTGGTGCTGACCACCACCGTCGGCGGGTATCTCTCCGCCGGCGGCGCCAACGCGCTGAACATGTACATCGACCGCGACATCGACGCCCTGATGGACCGCACCTCGCAGCGGCCGCTGGTGACCGGGATGGTCTCGCCGCGCGAGTGCCTCGCCTTCGGCATCACCCTCGCGGTCGTCTCGACGCTGTGGTTCGGACTGCTCGTCAACTGGCTGTCCGCCGCGCTGTCCCTCGGTGCGCTGCTCTTCTACGTGGTCGTCTACACGATGATCCTCAAGCGCCGCACCTCGCAGAACATCGTCTGGGGCGGCATCGCGGGCTGTATGCCAGTGCTCATCGGCTGGTCGGCCGTCACGGACTCGATGTCGTGGGCCGCTGTCATCCTCTTCCTGGTCATCTTCTTCTGGACGCCGCCGCACTACTGGCCGCTGTCGATGAAGGTGAAGGACGACTACGCGCGCGTGGGCGTCCCGATGCTGCCGGTCATCGCCTCCAACCGGGTGGTGGCACGCCAGATCGTCGCGTACAGCTGGGTGATGGTCGCGGTCTCCCTGCTGCTGACGCCGCTCGGCTACACCGGCTGGTTCTACACGGCGGTGGCGCTGGTCTCCGGCGGCTGGTGGCTCTGGGAGGCGCACGGCCTCCAGAACCGCGCCAAGGCGGGCGTGACCGGCGCGAAGCTCAAGGAGATGCGCCTGTTCCACTGGTCGATCACCTATGTGTCGCTGCTGTTCGTGGCGGTCGCGGTGGACCCGTTCCTGCGGTAGGCACGCGCACCTCGTGACGGGAGGGCCCAGTGGCACAGGCCACGGGGCCCTCCCGTCGCATCTGGATCTACTCGCGAGTAGCATCCTGGGCATGGCAGAAACCCAGGTTGACGAGAAGCAGGCCGCCAAGGCCGAGCGGCGGGCGGCGCGCCTCGCCAAGCAGATCGGCCACTTCGCCAAGGAGCACGGCGGCGCCGAGGGCCAGGTCGCGTACATCGGTCAGCGCGGCGCGCGGATCGTGCTGGTCGGCGGGGACGGCGGCTGGGGCGACCTGGTGGCCCCCAGCCACGCCATCGCGCTGAGCGCGGTCGAGAAGGCCGGGATCACCGTCCACGAGGACTTCGACGGCGAGTTCGCCGCCAAGGTCAGGACCGGCCGCTACGAGTGGAGCCGGATGGCCGGCATCCAGCTCGGCGGTCCTAAGAACGGCTGAACGGCAAACAGCAACACTCATCCGGGGCTCACCCGTTAGTGAGGTGGAAGCACACCACCCAGGGAGCCCCGGATGATCGACGCCGTGCCGCAGCCGGACCTGGTGGACCAGTACTGCCACGGCGTGCTCCGCACCGAACTGGGGCTCGGCACGTTCGAGACGCAGCTCGGCAGGACCGGTGCCCCGCCCGCCCCCGGCACGACGTTCTTCGACACCCAGACCGGCTTCGCGGTGCGCCGCTGGTGCCCGCCGCTGCTGGGCCTGGAGGCGCACTGCGCCCCGGCCCGCTACCTCGCCCGCCGGCGCGAGCTGGGCGTCCTGGAGACCGTACGACGGCTGCTGCGCGGCTCGGGGGTCTCCACCTATCTGGTCGACACGAGCCTGCCCGGGGATCTGACCGGGCCCGGCGAGCTGGCCGCCGCCGCCTCGGCCGACGCCCATGAGATCGTCCGGCTGGAGCCGCTGGCCGAACAGGTCGCCGACACCTCCGGCACGGTCGACGCCTTCCTCGCCAACCTCGCCGAGGCCGTGCACACCGCCGCCGCCTCCGCCGTGGCCTTCCTCTCCGTGACGGCCGTACGCCAGAGCCTCGACCCGGCGCCGCCCGGACCCGGCGAGGTGCGCGGGGCGGCGGGCCGCTGGCTCCTGCGGCGCCGCATCCAGGAGCCGCTGGAGGACCCGGTGCTGCTGCGGCACCTGCTGTGGAGCGCGGTCGCCTCCGGCCGCCCGCTCCAGCTGCGGCTCGGCATGGACGACGCGACCGGGCTCGCGGGGTTCGCCGCCGCCACCAACGGCCTGGGCACGGACCTGGTGCTGCTGCACGGCTATCCGTACCACCGCCAGGCCGCCCATCTGGCGAGCGTCTTCCCGCATGTGTACGCCGACGTGGGCCCGGCCCTGGTGCGCACCGGGGCGCGCGCCGCGGACGTGCTGGCCGAGCTGCTGGAGCTGGCGCCGTTCGGGAAGCTGCTCTACTCCAGCGGCGCGCGCGGCCTGCCCGAACTGCACGTGGTGGGCGCGCGGCTGTTCACCCACGCGCTGGGCCGGGTGCTGGGGGCGTGGGTGGCCGACGGGGCGTGGGCGCGCAGCGACGCCGAGCGGGTCGCCGCGATGATCGGGGCGGGGAACGCCCGGCGGGTGTACGGGCTGTCAGGCGCGGGTGAGCGCCGGGTCTGACTGGGCCGGCACCGGCACGGCGGTGTGCGGCCGCTCGCGCAGCGAGAGCACGACCCGGACCACGCCGATCCACACCAGGCAGGAGCCGAGCATGTGCACGGCGACCAGGGCCTCGGGGGTCTTGGTGAAGTACTGGACGTACCCGATGACCCCCTGGGCCATCAGCACCAGGAACAGCTCGCGCGCCCGGTCGCGCGGGCCCTTGGGGGCGTCGACCGCCTTCAGGACGAACCAGAGCGCGACCGTGAGGGCCACCACGACCCAGGCGAGGTCGGCGTGGAGCTGGCTGATCATCGTCCAGTTCAGCGGGATGCGGTCCACGTCGCTGGAGTCGCCCGCGTGGCGCCCGGAGCCGGTGACGACCGTGCCGACCGCGACCAGCGCGCCGGCCGCGACCGTCAGCAGCCAGGTCAGCTGGACCACGGCCCGGCCCACCAGCGGACGCGGAGCGCCGTCGCCCTCGCGGACGCGCTGCCAGGTCATCAGCGCGACGGTCAGGAGCGCGGTGGAGAGCAGGAAGTGGGCCGCGACGGTGTACGGGTTGAGGCCGACCAGGACGACGATGCCGCCCAGGACCGCGTTGCCCATGACGATCCAGAACTGGATCCAGCCGAGCCGCGTGACACCGCGCCGCCAGGGGCTCGCGGCCCGGGCCGCGATGATCGCCCAGCCGACGGCCGCGCACAGCACGTACGTCAGCATCCGGTTGCCGAACTCGACGGCGCTGTGGAAGTCCATCTCGCCGGTCGGCGTCAGGCTCTGGTCGGTGCACTTGGGCCAGGTCGGGCAGCCGAGCCCGGACCCGGTGAGCCGTACCGCGCCGCCGGTCACCACGATGACGACGGCCATGACGACGGCGATGAGCGCCGCGCGCTGGACGGTCCGCGGGGACGGCGTCCACCGCTCGGCGATGAAGGCGAGCGGGTTGCGCACCGCCTGAGCCGCTTCGGCTCGGGTCACGTTCGGCATGGCCCCTATCGTAGGGCTCCGTTTGTGCACGTTTTCACGAGGGGTCGCCGCCCCCTGCCGCGCCCCTCACTCCCAGCGGAAGAACTTCGCCGCGGCGCCCAGTCCCAGGACCGACCAGACCGCCAGGATCCCCAGGTCGCCCCAGGGCATCGAGGCCCCGCTGCGGAGCACGTCCCGCAGCCCGTCCGAGAGTGCCGAGATGGGCAGCAGGCCGAGGGCCGTCTGCACGCCGCCGGGGAACTTGTCCATCGGCACGATGACCCCGCCGCCCACCAGGAGCAGCAGGAAGACCAGATTGGCCGCGGCGAGCGTCGCCTCGGCCTTCAGGGTGCCCGCCATCAGCAGTCCGAGCCCGGAGAAGGCGGCGGTGCCGAGCACCAGGAGCAGCAGCACCGCGAACGGGTTGCCGTGCGGCGACCAGCCGAGCGCGAAGGCGATCGCCGTCAGCAGGACGACCTGGAGGACCTCGGTGACCAGCACCGACAGCGTCTTGGCGGTCATCAGCGCCCAGCGCGGCAGCGGGGACGCGCCGAGCCGCTTGAGCACGCCGTAGCGCCGGTCGAAGCCGGTGGCGATGGCCTGCCCGGTGAAGGCGGTCGACATCACGGCGAGCGCCAGGATCCCGGGGGTGAGGAAGTCGACGGACTTCCCCGCGCCGGTGTCGATGATGTCGACGCCGCTGAACAGCACGAGCAGCAGCGTCGGGATGACCACGGTGAGCAGCAGCTGCTCGCCGTTGCGCAGCAGCATCCGCGTCTCGAGCGCGGTCTGCGCGCCGATCATCCGGCCGACGGGCGCGGCCCCGGGGTTCGGCGTGTACGTACCGGTACCGACACTCATCGGCGCAGCTCCCTGCCGGTCAGCTCCAAGAAGACGTCCTCCAGGGTGTGGCGCTCCACCGCGATGCCGTCGGGCATCACCCCGTGCTGGGCGCACCAGGAGGTGACGGTGGCCAGCAGCTGGGGGTCGACGGTGCCGCTGATGCGGTACGCGCCGGGGGTCAGCTCGGCCGCGGCCGTGCCGTCGGGCAGCGCCTTGAGGAGGGAGGCGAGGTCGAGTCCGGGGCGCCCGGTGAAGCGCAGGGTGTTCTCCGCGCCGCCCCGGCAGAGCTCCTCGGGGGAGCCCTGGGCGACCGCCCGGCCCGCGTCGACGATCACCACGTCGTCCGCGAGCTCCTCGGCCTCGTCCATGAAGTGCGTGGTCAGGACCGCGCTGACGCCGTCGGCGCGCAGTTCCCGTACGAGGTCCCAGGTGGCGCGGCGGGCCTGCGGGTCGAGGCCCGCGGTCGGCTCGTCGAGGAAGACCAGCTCGGGGCGGCCCACCACGGCCAGGGCGAGCGCGAGGCGCTGCTGCTGGCCGCCGGAGAGGCGGCGGTAGGGGGTGCGCCCGCAGCTCTCCAGGCCGAGGCGCTCGATGAGCGCGGGCACGTCGAGGGGGTGGGCGTGCAGCTTCGCCATGTGGCGCAGCATCTCCTCGGCGCGGGCGCCGGAGTAGACCCCGCCGGACTGGAGCATCACCCCGATGCGCGGGCGCAGCCGCTCGGCCTCGGTGACCGGGTCGAGGCCGAGGACGCGGACGGTGCCGGCGTCGGGTCTGCGGTAGCCCTCGCAGGTCTCGATCGTGGTGGTCTTGCCGGCACCGTTGGGGCCGAGGACGGCGGTGACGGTCCCGGCGGCGACCCGCAGGTCGAGGCCGTCCACGGCGGTCTTCGATCCGTACCGTTTGACCAGGCCGGTGACCTGGACGACGGACTCGCTCTTCATGGGTGCCAAGTCTAGGCAGCGCGCGACGGGCGCCGGACCGGGGGAGGGGGTCGTACGGGGGCGGGGACGCGCGCGTGCGCGACCTTCGATTTCCGGCCGGCCGCGGGGTCCGCGGGGAGCGGCGGAGGCCCTTCTAGGGCTCGCCGGGGAGGGCCTGGCAGGAGGGCGGAAACAAGGTGCCGAGTCGGCCATATGGCGAGGTCACAGGGGTCGTCGGCCCTGTGTTCCCCAGTCCGTCAGATGATCGATCGGAGATCGTTTCCGCAGGTCAGCTTAGGTATGCCTAAGTGATGCACCGCACCGTTCGATGATCGGGACGTGGCTTGTCAGGCTCTGAGGAATTACGCAACAATGGTGTTGTGAAAAACGTCGGCGAGGCTCCGCAGGAGGAGATCGCGACCGGTGAGCGGTCCACCCGCAACCGGGTCGCGCGCTCCATCCTGGACCACGGCCCCTCCACCGTCGCGGACCTCGCGAAGCGCCTCGGGCTCACCCAGGCCGCCGTCCGCCGCCACCTCGACGCCCTCGTGGCCGACGACGTGGTCGTCGCCCGCGAACAGCGGGTGTACGGGGCACGGACCCGCGGCAGGCCGGCCAAGGTCTTCGCCCTCACGGACTGCGGGCGGGACGCCTTCGACCAGTCGTACGACAAGCTGGCCGTGGACGCGCTCCGCTGGATCGAGCGGTCCGCCGGCGAGGAGGCCGTCGTCGCCTTCGCCCGCGCGCGGATCGAGGCCCAGGCCGAGGGCTACCGCGAGGCCGTCGAGGCGGCGCCGCCCGAGGAGCGCACCGAGGCCCTGGCCAAGGCCTTGACCGCCGACGGGTACGCTGCTACGGCGCGCAGCGCGCCCCTCCCCGGACGGGGCGAGCAGCTCTGCCAGCACCACTGCCCGGTCGCCCACGCCGCCGAGCAGTTCCCGCAGCTGTGCGAGGCGGAGACGGAGTTCTTCTCCCGCCTGCTCGGAACCCATGTGCAGCGTCTGGCCACCATCGCCCACGGCGACGGGGTGTGCACGACGTTCATCCCGCACAGCGCACCACAGACCACGCACGACACCGAATCAGCATCCACAAGCACGGCCGGGAGGAACCCCGCATGACTCTCCCCACGGAGACTGCCCACCCCGAACTCGAGGGCCTGGGCACGTACGAGTACGGCTGGGCCGACTCCGACACGGCGGGTGCCGCCGCCAAGCGCGGGCTCTCCGAGGACGTCGTCCGCGACATCTCGGCGAAGAAGAACGAGCCCGAGTGGATGCTGAAGCTGCGCCTCAAGGGCCTGCGCCTGTTCGACAGGAAGCCCATGCCCAACTGGGGCTCGGACCTGTCCGGCATCGACTTCGACAACATCAAGTACTTCGTGCGGTCCACGGAGAAGCAGGCGGAGTCCTGGGAGGACCTGCCCGAGGACATCAAGAACACGTACGACAAGCTCGGCATCCCCGAGGCGGAGAAGCAGCGCCTCGTCGCCGGTGTCGCGGCCCAGTACGAGTCCGAGGTCGTCTACCACCAGATCCGTGAGGACCTGGAGGAGCAGGGCGTCATCTTCCTCGACACCGACACCGCGCTGAAGGAGCACCCGGAGCTCTTCCAGGAGTACTTCGGCACGGTCATCCCGGTCGGCGACAACAAGTTCGCGTCGCTGAACACCGCGGTGTGGTCCGGCGGCTCGTTCATCTACGTGCCCAAGGGCGTCCACGTCGACATCCCGCTCCAGGCCTACTTCCGTATCAACACGGAGAACATGGGCCAGTTCGAGCGGACGCTGATCATCGTGGACGAGGACGCGTACGTCCACTACGTCGAGGGCTGCACCGCCCCGATCTACTCCTCCGACTCGCTGCACAGCGCCGTCGTGGAGATCATCGTCAAGAAGGGCGGCCGCTGCCGCTACACGACGATCCAGAACTGGTCGAACAACGTCTACAACCTGGTCACCAAGCGCGCCGTGGCGTACGAGGGCGCGACCATGGAGTGGATCGACGGCAACATCGGTTCCAAGGTCACCATGAAGTACCCGGCGGTCTACCTGATGGGCGAGCACGCCAAGGGCGAGACCCTGTCCATCGCCTTCGCGGGCGAGGGCCAGCACCAGGACGCCGGCTCCAAGATGGTCCACATGGCGCCGAACACGTCCTCCAACATCGTCTCCAAGTCGGTGGCGCGCGGCGGTGGCCGCACCTCGTACCGCGGTCTGGTCGAGATCGGCGAGGGTGCCCACGGCTCCAAGTCGAACGTGCTGTGCGACGCGCTGCTCGTCGACACGATCTCGCGCTCCGACACCTACCCGTACGTCGACGTCCGCGAGGACGACGTGTCCATGGGCCACGAGGCGACCGTCTCCAAGGTCTCCGAGGACCAGCTCTTCTACCTGATGAGCCGCGGTCTGACGGAGTTCGAGGCGATGGCGATGATCGTGCGCGGCTTCGTCGAGCCGATCGCCAAGGAGCTGCCCATGGAGTACGCCCTGGAGCTCAACCGGCTGATCGAGCTGCAGATGGAGGGTTCGGTCGGCTAGTACCGCCACCGTCCCCGCCAAGCAGCGAACGCAGACTGATCTAGGAAGAGAGCACTACGACAGCCATGGCTGAGGCTCAGCAGAACATCCCGGCGGGCTCCACCACCGCCGGCTCGATCGCGGTGGCCGCCGAGTCGACCGTCGCCACGCGCATGAGCGCGCCCCCGTCCTTCGACGTGGCGGACTTCCCCGTGCCGCACGGGCGCGAGGAGGAGTGGCGGTTCACGCCGCTGGACCGGCTGCGCGGGCTGCACGACGGCACCGCCGTCGCGACCGGCGACGGGCTGCGCGTCGAGGTGAGCGCCCCCGAGGGCGTCACCGTCGAGACGGTGGGCCGCGAGGACGCGCGGCTCGGCCGGGCCGGCACCCCGGTGGACCGGGTCGCCGCCCAGGCCTACTCCTCGTTCGAGAAGGCCTCGGTCGTGACCGTCCCCAAGGAGGCGGTCCTCAGCGAGCCGATCCGTATCGCCGTGCACGGCGAGGGCGGCACGGTCTACGCGCACCAGGTCGTCGAGCTCGGCGCGTTCGCCGAGGCCGTCGTGGTCATCGACCACACCGGTGACGCGGTGCTCGCCGCCAACGTGGACTTCGTCCTCGGCGACGGCGCCAAGCTGACCGTCGTCTCCGTGCAGGACTGGGACGACAAGGCCGTCCACGTCGCCCAGCACAACACGCTGGTCGGCCGGGACGCCTCCTTCAAGTCCGTGGTCGTCACCTTCGGCGGCGACCTGGTCCGGCTGCACCCGCGCGTCTCCTACGCGGGCACCGGCGGCGAGGCCGAGCTCTTCGGTCTGTACTTCACCGACAAGGGCCAGCACCAGGAGCACCGCCTCCTGGTCGACCACAACACGCCGCACTGCAAGTCCAACGCCGTGTACAAGGGCGCCCTCCAGGGCGACGACGCGCACGCCGTGTGGATCGGTGACGTCCTCATCCGGGCCAGGGCCGAGGGCACCGACACCTACGAGATGAACCGCAACCTGGTACTCACCGACGGCGCCCGGGTCGACTCCGTGCCGAACCTGGAGATCGAGACCGGCGAGATCGCCGGCGCCGGTCACGCCTCGGCCACCGGCCGCTTCGACGACGAGCAGCTCTTCTACCTGATGGCGCGCGGCATCCCGCAGGCCGAGGCCCGCCGCCTGGTGGTGCGCGGCTTCTTCGCCGAGCTCGTCCAGCAGGTCGGCGTGGCGGACGTCGAGGAGCGCCTGCTCGCCAAGATCGAGGCGGAGCTGGAGGCGTCGGTCTGATGAGCGCCTTCGTCCGCGTCTGCGCGCTGAGCGAGCTGGAGGAGGACACCCCGAAGCGGGTGGAACTCGACGGCACGCCGGTGTCGGTCGTCCGCACGGCGGGCGAGGTGTTCGCGATCAACGACATCTGCTCGCACGCCAACGTCTCGCTGTCCGAGGGCGAGGTGGAGGACTGCCAGATCGAGTGCTGGCTGCACGGCTCCAGCTTCGACCTGCGCACCGGCAAGCCGTCCGGCCTCCCCGCGACGCGACCCGTGCCCGTATACCCCGTAAAGATCGAAGGGGACGATGTGCTCGTCTCCGTATCCCAGGAGAACTAAGTCCCCATGGCAACGCTTGAAATCCGCGACCTGCACGTCACCGTGGAAGCCGAGAACGGCCCCCGGGAGATCCTCAAGGGCGTCGACCTGACCGTCAGGCAGGGCGAGACCCACGCCATCATGGGTCCCAACGGCTCCGGCAAGTCCACCCTCGCGTACTCGCTCGCGGGTCACCCCAAGTACACGATCACCGGCGGTACGGTCACCCTGGACGGCGAGGACGTCCTGGAGATGTCCGTCGACGAGCGTGCCCGCGCCGGCGTCTTCCTCGCCATGCAGTACCCGGTCGAGGTCCCCGGCGTCTCGGTCTCCAACTTCCTGCGCACCTCCGCCACCGCCATGCGCGGCGAGGCCCCCAAGCTGCGCACCTGGGTGAAGGAGGTCAAGTCCGCGATGGAGCAGCTCCAGATGGACCCGGCCTTCGCCGAGCGCAACGTCAACGAGGGCTTCTCCGGCGGTGAGAAGAAGCGCCACGAGATCCTTCAGCTGGAGCTCCTCAAGCCGAAGATCGCGATCCTCGACGAGACCGACTCCGGTCTGGACGTCGACGCCCTGCGCGTCGTCTCCGAGGGCGTCAACCGCGTCCGCGAGACCGGTGAGGTCGGCACGCTGCTGATCACGCACTACACGCGCATCCTGCGCTACATCAAGCCCGACTTCGTGCACGTGTTCGCGAACGGCCGTATCGCCGAGTCCGGCGGCGCCGAGCTCGCCGACAAGCTGGAGAACGAGGGCTACGAGGCTTACACGAAGGGCGGCGCATCCGAGTGACACATCTGCCGGGCCTCCTCACTGGGTCTGATCTTCTTGACGAGGCGATCCGTAAGGACTTCCCCCTCCTGGACCGCGTGGTCCACGACGGCAAGAAGATCGTGTACCTCGACAGCGCGGCGACCTCGCAGAAGCCGCGCCAGGTGCTCGACGCCCTCAACGAGTACTACGAGCGGCACAACGCCAACGTCCACCGTGGTGTGTACACGGTGGCCGAGGAGGCCACGGCGCTGTACGAGGGCGCGCGCGACAAGGTCGCCGCGTTCATCAACGCGCCGAGCCGCGACGAGGTGATCTTCACCAAGAACGCCTCGGAGTCACTCAACCTGGTCGCCAACATGCTGGGCTGGGCCGACGAGCCCTACCGGGTGGACCACGAGACCGAGATCGTCATCACGGAGATGGAGCACCACTCCAACATCGTGCCGTGGCAGCTGCTCGCGCAGCGCACCGGCGCGAAGCTGAAGTGGTTCGGCCTCACCGACGACGGCCGCCTCGACCTCTCGAACATCGAAGAGATCATCACCGAGAAGACGAAGATCGTCTCCTTCACGCTGGTCTCCAACCTGCTGGGCACCGTCAACCCGGTCGAGGCGATCGTCCGCCGCGCCCAGGAGGTCGGCGCGCTGCTGTGCATCGACGCCTCCCAGGCCGCGCCGCACATGCCGCTGGACGTACAGGCCCTCCAGGCCGACTTCGTGGCCTTCACCGGCCACAAGATGTGCGGCCCGACCGGCATCGGCGTCCTGTGGGGCCGCCAGGAGCTGCTGGAGGACCTTCCCCCCTTCCTCGGCGGCGGCGAGATGATCGAGACGGTCTCGATGCACTCGTCGACGTACGCGCCGGCGCCGCACAAGTTCGAGGCGGGCACGCCCCCGATCGCGCAGGCCGTGGGCCTGGGCGCGGCCGTGGACTACCTCTCGGCGATCGGCATGGACAAGATCGCCGCGCATGAGCACGCGATCACGGAGTACGCGGTCAAGCGCCTCCTGGAGGTCCCGGACCTGCGGATCATCGGCCCCACCACGGCCGAGGACCGGGGCGCCGCGATCTCCTTCACGCTCGGGGACATCCACCCGCACGACGTGGGCCAGGTCCTCGACGAGGAGGGCATCGCGGTCCGGGTCGGCCACCACTGCGCCCGCCCGGCCTGCCTGCGCTACGGAATTCCGGCGACCACGCGAGCGTCTTTCTATCTGTACTCCACGCCCGCCGAGGTCGACGCCCTGGTGGACGGTCTGGAGCACGTACGGAACTTCTTCGGCTAGGGGTCGGGACGTGCGGCGAGCGATTGCAGGGACGCGAGGTAATTCGTTGTGAAGCTGGATTCGATGTACCAGGACGTCATCCTGGACCACTACAAGCATCCGCACGGGCGGGGCTTGCGGGACGGTGACGCCGAGGTGCACCACGTGAACCCGACGTGCGGGGACGAGATCACCCTGCGGGTGAAGTACGAGGGCTCGCAGATCTCGGACATCAGTTACGAGGGTCAGGGCTGCTCCATCAGCCAGGCCAGCGCCTCGGTCCTCAACGACCTGCTGGTCGGCAAGGAGCTCGACGAGGCGCGGCGCATCCAGGAGACCTTCCTGGAGCTGATGCAGTCCAAGGGCCAGCTGGAGCCGGACGACGCGATGGAGGAGGTCCTGGAGGACGCGGTCGCGTTCGCCGGTGTCTCCAAGTACCCCGCGCGCGTGAAGTGTGCTCTGCTGAGCTGGATGGCCTGGAAGGACGCGACGGCCCAGGCGCTGGGCGCCGAAGCCGAGAGGAAGAGCGCATGACCGAGAACGCAGGGGCCACCTTGAAGCCGGCCTCGGAGGAAGAAGTCCGCGAGGCGCTGTACGACGTCGTCGACCCCGAGCTGGGCATCGACGTCGTCAACCTGGGCCTCATCTACGGCATCCACATCGACGACGCCAACATCGCCACCCTGGACATGACCCTGACGTCCGCGGCCTGCCCGCTGACCGACGTGATCGAGGACCAGGCGAAGGCGGCGACGGACGGCATCGTCAACGAACTCAAGATCAACTGGGTCTGGATGCCGCCGTGGGGCCCGGACAAGATCACGGACGACGGCCGCGAGCAGCTGCGGGCGCTGGGGTTCAACGTCTGATCCCCCCTGTGTGACCTGCGTGACCTGTATGACGTGTGGGGCCTCTGGTGCTGATGGTGCCGGGGGCCTTTCACGTATGCGGAGGACGGCCCGCGAGGCGGTGCGGCTCAGGGGGAGGCCTCGGCCACGGGCGGCGCCGCGCACCGAGCCCCGGCCGCCCCCGCTCAGCCCCCGCCGCCCGCCCGGCGGACCGTCTCCAGTGCCGTCCGTACGCTCGCCTCGATGTCCGTGATCGGGTACAGCGCCTCCACCACCGTCCGGTCCCGGGCGACCACCAGGGTGAGGCGCTTGAGGCGGCTCACCCCGGCCGTGCGGAAGGTCGGCAGGCGCAGCGCGGCCGTCAGCTCCAGGTCCGCGTCCGACAGGAGCGGGAAGCGCAGGTGCTCCTTGTCCGCGAACGCCCGCTGCTCGTCCGGGCGTTGGGTGGACACGCCGTGGACGCTCGCGCCCGCCGCCGTGAACTCGGCGAGCTGGTCGCGGAAGGTGCACGACTCCAGCGTGCAACCCCGCGCCCCCGGAATGCCCGCCCAGCCCGGCGGATAGGACTCCTTGCGGGCGTAGGCGCCGGGGAAGCAGTAGAGCACGGTGTACGCGCTCTCCCGTGACACCGGGTCCCGCGACCGCCCGTCGGCATCGGTGAGTTCGAGCGCGGGCACCCTCGTTCCCACCAGCTCGCGCAGCCGCCCGGTCTCCCCGGACCGCTCCGTCGCCGTGGCCATCGTCTCTCCTTCTCCCAGCACCCAGGTGTCACCCCAGTCCTGGAGCGCGATCAGTACGGGCAGCAGGGCACGGCCGCGCGGAGTGAGCCGGTACTCGTACCGCACCGGGCGCTCCTGGTACGGCTCCCGGCTCAGCACCCCCGTCTCCACCAGCAGCCTCAGCCGCTCGGCGAGCACCTTGCGGGACATGCCGAGCTCGCGCTGGAGCGCGTCGAAGCGGTGCACCCCGCGTGCGGCGTCGCGCACGATCAGGAGGGTCCACCAGTCGCCGACGACGTCCAGGGCCTGGGCGATGGCGCAGTGCTCGTCGTGGAGCCGGGTGCGTTGAGGCATGGCTCCATCCTTCCGTACGCCGTTGACCTGCGAACCCCATGCTGACATAGTCCGTTCCCATAGGGAACTTACTAAGGGCGGGGCCGGGGGGCGACGGCGTGAAGACCTTGCGAGCGGTACCGAGAGACGTCCGGCTTCTGTGCTTCGGCATGTTCTTCAACGCGGTCGTCAGCTTCACCTTCCTCTACCTCTTCGTGTACCTGACCGGCCCGCGCGGCCTCGGCGTCGGGCAGGCCGGAGTGATCGGCGGGATCGGGGGCGTCGGCCTGGTCGCCGGGAACCTCACCGGCGGCTGGTTCGGCGACCGGTACGGCCACCGGCGCGCCCTGCTCGCGGGATCCCTGGTCAGCGGCGTCCTGCTCGCCGCCCTCGCACCGCTGCCGACCCCGGTCCTGATCGCCGCGCTGCCGGTCGCCCAGTACGCCTCCGGAGTCGTCCGGGCCGCGAACTCCGCGCTCGTCGCCGTCGGCGTCCCCGAGGGCAGCCGCCGCCAGGGCTTCGCGGTGATGCGGTTCGCGTCCAACGCGGGCTTCACCGTCGGCCCGCCGCTCGGCGCCCTGGTCGCCGCCCACTGGTCGTACGACTGGCTCTTCGCCGCCGACGGCGCCGGCACCCTGCTCTTCGCGGCGTACGCGGCCCGCGTGCTGCCCGCCCGCGCGGCCGCCCACGCCGGGCCGGTCCACGACCCCCGGGCGCCCGGTCTCTGGCGCGAGCTGCGGGTCCGGCCCGCCGTGCCGGTGCTGCTCGCCGCGATCGTCTGCGTCGACCTCGTCTACCGCCAGCAGTACTCCACCCTGCCCGTCTTCCTCGGCGACCACGGCCTGGACGCCCACGTCTACGGGTGGCTGATCGCCCTCAACAGCGCAGTGATCCTCTGCCTCGAACTGCCCGCCGCCCACGCCCTGCGCGGCCGCGCGCCGCTGAGCGTCGTCGGCTGCGGGCTGCTCCTGGTCGGCCTCGGCTACGCGCTGCTGATCCCGGGCGCCGCCCTCGGCTGGGCCCTCGCCCTGGTGGTCTCGCTCACCCTCGGCGAGATCCTCTACAAGACCACCGCCACCGCGTACGTGGCCGACCAGGCACCGCCGCACGCGCAGGGCCGCTTCCAGAGCCTGTACGCGGGCGCCTCCATCAGCGGCCAGGTGCTGGCCCCGCCACTGGGAGGCGCCCTGTACACCGCCGCGCCCGCCCTGCTGTGGCCCCTGTGCGCCCTCCTCGCGGGCCTCGCCGGGCTGGCGGTGCTGTGGGCCCGGAGGCTGCCGGAGCCGCCGCCCGGGGGCGACGTTCACGGCGGCGCGGGCGGTGAGCTGCCCGGCGGCGCGCGCCCGGCACCTGAGACCGGTTCGCTCCTGCGGGCCGCCGCCGGTTAGGTTTTCCGCTATGACCGACACGACTGCTACTGCTTCTCGCTCCACCGGCGCCGTCGCCGCCGGCCTCGCCACCCTCGCCGGCGACGGCACCGTCCTCGACACCTGGTTCCCCGCCCCCGAGCTCACCACCGAGCCCGGACCGGCCGGCACCGAGCGCCTGAGCGCCGACCGGGCCACCGAACTCCTCGGCAAGGGCGCCGCCGCCGCCCTCGGCACCGACGAGCGCCGGGGCGTCGAGGTCGTCGCCGTCCGTACGGTCATCGCCTCGCTCGACGACAAGCCGCTCGACGCCCACGACGCCTACCTGCGGCTGCACCTGCTCTCGCACCGCCTGGTCAAGCCGCACGGGCAGAACCTGGACGGCCTCTTCGGCCTCCTCGCCAACGTCGCCTGGACCTCGCTCGGCCCGGTCGCCGTCGACGACGTCGAGACGGTGCGGCTGAACGCCCGCGCCGCCGGGCTGCACCTCCAGGTCACGTCCATCGACAAGTTCCCGCGCATGACGGACTACGTGGCCCCCAAGGGCGTCCGCATCGCCGACGCCGACCGGGTGCGTCTGGGCGCCCACCTGGCCGAGGGCACCACCGTGATGCACGAGGGCTTCGTGAACTTCAACGCGGGCACCCTGGGCACCTCGATGGTCGAGGGCCGCATCTCCGCCGGCGTCGTCGTCGGCAACGGCTCCGACATCGGCGGCGGCGCCTCCACCATGGGCACGCTCTCGGGCGGCGGCAACGTCCGTATCGTCATCGGCGAGCGGTGCCTGGTCGGCGCCGAGGCGGGCGTCGGCATCGCGCTCGGCGACGAGTGCGTCGTGGAGGCGGGCCTGTACGTCACCGCCGGTACGCGGGTGACCATGCCGGACGGGCAGATCGTGAAGGCGCGCGAGCTCTCGGGGGCGTCGAACATCCTGTTCCGGCGGAACTCTGTCACGGGCGCGGTGGAGGCCCGGCCCAACAACGCCGTGTGGGGCGGCCTGAACGAGGTTCTGCACGCGCACAACTGACGCCCCCGCTCCACCAGGTGGTCCGAGCCCGTGGCTAGCCGTGGACCAGGTCGTCGTACGCCTCGCGCAGTGCGGCGACCCGGTCCGGGGACGCGGGCCGCAGCGGCTCCCGCACCGGACTGCCCAGCAGCGCCTTCGCCGTCACCGTGCCCGGCAGCCCCGACGCCATCATCAGCTCCGTCAGCGGGAGCGTGAGGTGGTTGAGGCGGGCCGCCTCCATCGGGTCGCCCTTGTCGTGGGCGTCCAGCGGCGCCCGCATCTGGGCGGGGGCCACGTTCGCCACCGTACTGACGTACCCCGCGCCGCCCACCGCGTACAGCGGCAGGTTCGTCTCCTCGCAGCCCGAGTAGTACGCCAGCGAGGTGCGGCCGATCACCTTGGTGGAGCCGAGCAGGTCGTAGGCGCAGTCCTTGACCGCCACGATCCGCTCGTGCTCCGCGAGCCGCAGCAGCGTGTCCGTACCGATCCGGACGCCCGTGCGGCCGGGGATGTCGTAGAGCATCACCGGCAGACCCGTGGCGTCCGCCACCGTACGGAAGTGCGCCTCCACCGCCTCGCTCGGCGGGCGGCTGTAGTACGGCGAGACCACCAGCAGGCCGTTCGCGCCCGCCTCCTCGGCCTGCCGGGCCAGCTCCACGGTGTGCCGGGTGGACGCGGTGCCGACCCCGGCCACGACGTGGACGTCCGGGCCGACCTCCGCGCGCACCGCCCGGACCAGCGCCGCCTTCTCCGCGTCGGTGGTGGTGGGCGACTCGCCGGTGGTGCCGCTGAGCACCAGCCCGTCGCAGCCCCCGGCCACCAGGCGTGCCGCCAGCCGTCGCGCGTGGTCGAGGTCGAGTCGGTCGTCGGCGGTGAACGGCGTGACCATGGCGCAGAGTGCGCGCCCGAAGGGGCGGGGAGTGCTCATGGCCGCAGTCTGGGCCGTACTGAGCGTGAAGGTCTACTTAGATCTTCTTGCCGTTCATCCACAGCAGTGCTGAAGTGTGGCCGCCGCAGGCGCTCTTGGCGGGGGCCGCCGCGTACGCCACCATGGGGGACCGGCGTGTCCGTTCCCGTCCGTCCCGTCGTTTCGTCGGAGGTCGTCATGAGGCTCGGCAAGGCTCTCGCCACCGGGGTCGCGGAGGAGCGGCCCGAGGACGTCGTACGGGACGAGGCGCCGCCCGTGCCCGAGGAGGTCCCGGCCGGGGATCCCGTCGAGGTGACGGCGGCCCGATGAGGCTGCGGCTCCCCGAGGAACGCCCGACGGAGCCGCCCACCGGCTACAAGATCGCCCACGCGGCGCTCTCCCAGGACGGCTCGCGGGCCGGGTTCCTCGGTGTCTCGCTCGGCGCCGCCCTGCCCTACGGCGTCCTCGACGACGCGCGCTGCGTCTACGGGCGGCGCCACCGCTCGCCGTCCCGGCTCTGCGACTGCGGCTTCCACTGCCTCCACGAGCGCGCCGAGGCCGCCGCGCTGACCTGCACGGCCGAGCACCGTCCGGCCCTGCTGCTCGAGGTGGCCGTCCTCGGGCGCTACCTCCGCTTCGAGCGCGGGATGCGCTACGCCCGGCAGCGGGTGCGCACCGCCACGGCCGGCCCGTGCCGCTGCCGGCGCACCGCGACCGGTCTGGCCGACGCGGGCTGGGGGCGGCCAGGGTGGCGGGCCGTGGAGCCCGTCTGCCCCGGATGCGCCGGGGCGCGCGCGGTCGTGGGGTTCGACGACTTCGCCCGCCGGGGCGGCGAGGGGCTGAAGGTCACGGCCGCGCCCGCCACCGGCACGGATCCCGGTCCCGGCCGGAGCTTCCCGGAACTGGTCGCGGAGGCGGCCCTGCTCCAGGCCCGGCTCGACTGGTTCCAGAGCGAGCTGGCGCGGCTCGGCGACCAGCGGGAGTGAGGCGCCCGGCCGCCCTTGACCTCAAGTGGCCTTGACGTTTCAGGATGGTGATCGTCCACGCGGCACAGGACCCCCACGATCACCAGGAGACCACCATGGCCACGACGAACACCGACGCCGCCTTCGACGCCCTGCCCGACCCGCGCCGCCCCGGCGTCGGCGTCGTCAAGTCCAGCGTCTGGCGCACGGGCACCCCCGAGCGGCAGCGGGCCGCGGTCGAGGCCATCGCCAAGGCGTGGGGCAGCCGGGACTGGCCGGACTCGGGCCTCCTCGCGTACAGCGTCCTCACCGGAACCGACGGCGACTCGCTGCTCCACTACTCGCAGTGGCGGAGCGAGTCGGCGTACCAGGACTTCGTCCGGCGGTTCCGGGACGACCGCAACGCCGAGATCGACGCGGCCGTCCCCGGCATCGAGCGCGTGGCACTGCACTCCTACGCGCTCTACCGCAGCAGCGACCCACGGCCGGGCGCCCCCCGGACGCCCGGCTGCGTGGTCGTCGTCGACGTGGAGTTCGAGGGACCGGACCCCGAGCGCCGGCGGGCCTGGGTGGACGGTGTCTTCGAGGCGCTTGCCACCGACCCGGACCTGCCCGCGGGAGGCATCTCCGCCCACTTCCACACCAGCCTGGACGGCACCCGCGTCCTCAACTACGCCGAGTGGGAGAGCGAGCAGGCCCACATCGACGCGCTCGCCGCGCCCGGCTCCGGGGTCGGGTCGAGGACCCCGGAGTGGGAGCGGGTGCAGAGCTACCCCGGCGTGAGCGGTGGCGGGGTGGCGCGCTACCTCCCGGCGCTGACCGTCACCCCGGCCGCCTGACCTACGGGCGGAAGCGGATGACCTGCGGGTCGTGGTCGCTCGTCTGGTCGGCGAACTCCGCGTTGATGTGCACGCTGTCGTAGTCGAAGCCGCGCACGGCCGGGCTGGTCAGGATCTGGTCCAGAACCTGGGTGTTGCCCTGGTAGACGTAGGAGTAACGCTCCTTCTTCGGCAGCGTACGGAACGCCGAGCGCAGCGCGCCCCCGTCCTCCAGGGCCCGGGTGGTGTCCGAGAAGTCGAAGTCGTTGATGTCGCCGAGCGCGAGGACCCGGGCGTGCTTGTCGACCGCGAGGAGCTGCTTCACGAAGCCGTTGACGGCCTGCGCCTGGAGCAGCCGCTTGGCCTCGGAGGAACGCGGCACCGGCTGGTGCTGGGAGACCAGGCCCTCGTCGCCGCCCTTGGAGGCGAAGTGGTTGGCGATGACGAAGACGGTCTTCCCCCGGAAGACGAACTCGCCCGCGAGCGGCTTGCGGCTGTCCGCCCACGCCGGGTTCGCCGGGTCGACGCGGCCGGGGGAGAGGGTGAGCGCCGGGTGGCCCTTGGCGCCGGTGACGCCGACGGCGGTGCGGGCGTCGCCGCCGGGGCGGTCGGTGAAGGAGACCCGCGCCGGGTTGAAGAGGAACACCTGGCGGATGTTGCCGCCGGGCTCGCCGCCGTCCTTCAGGTTCTCCGGGTCGATCGAGCGCCACTGGTAGGCGGGTCCGCCCTTGGCGGCGATCGCGTCCGTGAACTTCTTGAGGGTCGCGGAGGCGCCGACCGTGCCGTCGTTCTTGGCGCCGTTGTCGTCCTGGATCTCCTCCAGGGCCACGATGTCGGGCGAGGCGAGGTGGGTCACGATGCCGTCGGCCAGCGCGTCGAACTTGGTCTGCGGGTCGGACGGGTCCAGGTTCTCCACGTTGTACGTGGCGACCGCGAGCTCGCCGGTGCGCTGCTTGCGGGTGGTCTCCCGCGTGAGGCCCTTGTCCGCGACCGTGCCGAGCGTACGGGCGGTGATCGTGTAGCCGCCGAACTGGTTGAAGTCCAGCGGGCCCTCGGCGCCACCGGTCAGGGTGTCGCCGACGTTCGCCTTGGGGAACGGCTGCTGGGCGCTGGGCACCAGGCTCTGGATCTGGAGCCGGCCGGTGTTCTGGTCGCCGTAGGACGCGTAGAGCGTGCCGCCCCGCTTCGTGCGGTTCTCGTGCGGCTTCACGGTGACCCACAGCTCGCTGTACGGGTCGGTGGCGCCCACGATCCGCGAGGTTCCGACGCGGACGTTCATGCCCTCCAGGGACTCGTAGTAGTCCAGGGCGTACTTCTTCGGCTTCAGGGTCAGGCCGTTGACGCTGTTGCCGGCGGCCGGGTCGCCCGCCGGGGTGTAGCGGTCCGGGACGGTACGGGCCGTCACGGCGACCGGGGCGGGCAGCGGGTTGCCCGAGGAGACGACCGTCACGGTCGCCTTGGATATCTGGGTCAGCGACTGGTTGCCGGAGGAGAGGCCGCCCGGGACGTACTCGGTGACCGTGCCGGAGACCGTCACCGCGTCACCGACGGCCACCTTCGGCGCCGAGCTCGTGAAGACGAAGACGCCCTCGCTGGTGGCCGGGTTGTCGTCCGGGGCGGTGTCCTGGAACCAGAAGCCCTTCGAGGAACCGTAGGTCCGTACGCC
This sequence comes from Streptomyces sp. NPDC043908, assembly GCF_056435525.1. NCBI lineage: Bacteria > Bacillati > Actinomycetota > Actinomycetes > Kitasatosporales > Streptomycetaceae > Streptomyces > Streptomyces sp. NPDC043908. Next base: position 244,772 of record NZ_JBWKEI010000006.1, read on the forward strand.
CGTGACGACGCCCGGCACGTCGGCCAGCTGCGCGCCGGCCAGCGGCGAGGTGCGGGTCGTGCCCTGGATGTCGTGGATGCGGGCCGTGGTGGGGGCGGCCGGGTCGGCGGCGGCCGACGAACCGGCGGCGAGCAGACCGGCGCCCAGCGCGGCGGCGACGACGGCGGAGACGGCGGCGGATCTCGGAACGGGCATCAACAGACTCCGGAGGATGAGGGTGAGGGTGGATCGGCGCACGTGCGGGTGCGGTGCCGCATGCGGGCGGCACGTTCTACGCGCGTCAATCTCTTGGCTGAGCGGGGCAGTTGTCAAGGGTCACCGGGTGGCCGGAATCCGACGGCCGGATGAACCGGTGGCGCCGGGAGGCCGGACACCGCCCGCCGATTCCCGTACGCAACCGCGCCGCGCCCCGGCCGGAACCCGCCGTCCGGCCCGGGCGGGACGGGGACCGCGCGCGGCGATACCCGGTGAAATGCGTCTACGCTGGGTGCCTCATCCCTCACACCCGCGACCCCACCGCTTCGCCCGAGGAGTACGTCACAGATGTCCGGAGACCGCCCCACCCTGCCGCCGGTGCGGCTGCACTCCGCCGAACTCGCGCGCGCGGCCCTCGCCGCCCCGCTGCTCGCCCGCGCGGTCCGGCTGGCCCGCTGGGCCGGGCCCGCCACGCGCGTCGGCGCCGGGGGCGAGCTCGTCGAGGAGCAACTGCCCGCCGCGGCCGAGGCCCTGGGTCTCGCCTCCGACGACGACGGCGCCGCCGAGGCGAGCGAGGCGTGGCGGGTCGCCGTCGACGCCGGGCTCGTCGAGGTCCAGGACCCGCCGGGGGAGGAAGGGGCCGAGGAGGACGGCGAGGGGACGGCCGCGGCGGGCGAGGCACTGGCCCAGCTCACCTCCGGATCCCCGCAGGACGTCCTCACCGTCTGGCTGGACGCGTTCGACGCCGTCTTCGCGGACGCGACCGCTCCAGTACTCGACGACTTCGCCGACCTCATCGGCGAGGACGGCGAGGTGGACTTCGACCGGCTCGACTGGGACCCGCAGGCGGAGGCGGACTTCCTGGAGGGCGTCCTCGGCAACCTGTACCTGCTCACCGTCACCGAGGGCGGCGCGGGCGAGGGCCCGGTGCCGCTGCCCGCGCTCGCCGCGTCGATGATCGTCCCCGACGACATGGGGGAGCCCACCGACGACGTCCTGGAGCAGGTCTCCGACGCGATGATGCGGCTGGACGACCAGTTCCGCCTCCTCGAACCGATCGGCCTGGTGGAGTACCGGCCCGTCGACGAGGCGCTGATGGCCGAGGAGGGCGAGGAGCCCGCCCCGCCCGTCGATGACGAGGACGTCGCCCGGTACGGCATGGTCCGCCTCACCCCGCTCGGCCTCTACGGCGTACGGGCGCGGATGCTGGAGGCGGGCGTGGAGGCGCCGGCCGTCGGCGACCTCGTGGACAAGGGCGCGGACGCGCTGCTCGACGGCATCGCCCACTACCCGGAGGCGGCCGCCCGCGCCGAGACCGAGCAGTGGCTGGCGCGGCACGAGATGCCGGGCGCGGTACGGGAGTTGCTGGCGGCGGCCCGTGGCACGGACGACCGCGGCCCGCTGCGCCGGCTCCACTGCCAGCAGGCGCTCGCCCTCACCGGCCCCGAGGCGGAGCCCGCGCTGCGCGAGGTCCTGGACGACGCGGAGCTGGGCGGCCTCGCCCGGGTCTGGCTCGCCGAGCGCGGCGCCCAGGACGTCCCCGCGCCGCCGGAGGCGATGGTGTTCTGGCTCGCCGTGGACACGATCGCCGCGCAACTGGAGGTGGACGGGGACCTGGAGGAGCTCCAGGGCCTGGTGGAGGGCCTGATCGGGCAGCACAGCGGCTTCTTCGACGCCGCGTGGCGGGTGGAACACCCCGCGACGGCGGATGTGCTGGAGGCGATGGGGCGGCTGCACCCGGACAAGAAGGTGGCGAAGGAGGCCCGCAAGGCGGCCTTCAAGGCACGCTCACGGGCGTAGCCCGGGCCCTGCGGGGTGCGGTGATGTCTGGCCGCGGCCGTATGTGGCCGGCCGCGCCCCTTTTCCGCCCGGGGTTCGTCTGCGGGCCGGTGGTGGGCTGAGCGCGCAGTTCCCCGCGCCCCTATTCCGCCCGGGGTCCGTCTGCGGACCGTGGGTGGCTGGTCGCGCCCCTTTTCCGCCCGGGGTTCGTCTGCGGGCCGTGGGTGGCTGGTCGCGCAGTTCCCCGCGCCCCTAACTGCCTAGGGGCGCGGGGAACTGCGCGAGCAACCCAGCACGGTCCGCAGGCGAACGACGGCAGGTCTCTTGGGGGCGCGGGGAACGGCGCGAGCACCCTTCACCGGTCCGCAGGTGAGTGACGGCCTTTGAGGGGCGCGGGGAACGGCGCGAGCACCCCCCACCGGCCCGCAGGTGAGTGACGGCCCGAGGCGGGAGTTGGGGTCGGCGACACCCCGTGTTATCGCGGTGTTCGCCCACCCCCGGCACCCTGACCCCGCCCCCCGCCTCACCCCACCTCGTCAGGAGACCCGCGATGTCGCTCAGCCGCAGGGAGTTCGCCAGGAACTCCGCCCTCACCGGTGCCGGGGTCGCCCTCACCGGATCCGTCGGGGCGCTGGCCACGGCGCCCGGCGCGCTGGCCGCCGAGGACGTCCACGGCGCCGCCGGACACGGCCACCACCACGAGCCCGGGTACGGCCCGCTGCGGCCCGACCCGCAGGGCATACTCGCGCTGCCGCAGGGCTTCTCGTACCGGATCATCACCCGTACCGGCGTCACCAGGCTGGAGTCCGGCGAGAGCACCCCGTCCAACCACGACGGCACCGCCGCCTTCGAGGGGCCGCGCGGGGTCACCCTGCTCGTCAACAACCACGAGCTGAAAGGCCCCCGCAAGAACTGGCCGCACCCGGTGCCCCTCACCGAAGACCTGGTGTACGACCCGGCCGCGTCCGGCGGCTGCACCGTCGTCGAGGTGCACCCGCACGGCGGCCCGGTCGCCGAGTGGGTCGGCATCGCCGGCACCTCCACCAACTGCGCGGGCGGCGCCACCCCCTGGGGCACCTGGCTGACCTGCGAGGAGACCGAGGACAGGGCCGGCTCCAACGGCATGACCAAGGACCACGGCTATGTCTTCGAGGTCGACCCCTGCGACCGCCGCGCCAACCGCGCCCCCGAGCCGGTCAAGGCGCTGGGCCGGTACGCCCACGAGGCCGTGGTCGTCGACCCCCGGCGCGGCCACCTGTACCTGACCGAGGACGCCTCCGGCCCCAACGGCCTGCTCTACCGCTGGACCCCGCCGCACGGCTTCAAGCACGGCCGCGGGCGGCTGCGCACCCTGGCCGACGACGCAGGCGTGCTCCAGGCCCCCAAGTGCTACGACGCGGGCGGCCGGTTCGTCGACGACCTCTCGCGCGCCACCGCGATCGGCACGGTGTACGGCGTCGACTGGGTGGACGTGCCCGACCGCGACGCCCGCACCACCTCCGTGCGCAAGCAGTTCGCGGCCGGGGACGTCACCCGCGCCCGCAAGCTGGAGGGCATGTGGTGGGCCGACGGCGGCGCCTACATCGTCTCCAGTTACGCCCGCGAGGAGTCCCCGGTGCGGCACGACGGCCAGGTGTGGTTCTACGACCCGCGCCGGCGCACCCTCACCCTCAAGGTGCTGCTCGGCGTCAACACCGAGCCCGGCAAGGACGGTGCCTTCGACGGCCCCGACAACATCACCGTCTCGCCGTACGGCGGCCTGGTCATCGCCGAGGACGGCGAGGGGGTCCAGCACCTCTTCGGCGCCACCGACTCCGGGCGTACGTACCCCATCGCCCGCAACGAACTCAACCTGGGCACCGAGCAGGAGCCGGAGTACAGCGAGTTCACCGGGGTGACCTTCTCGCCCGACGGGCGGACCCTGTTCGCCAACATCCAGGAGCTGGGCATCATGCTCGCCATCACCGGCCCCTGGCGCCGCCAGCCGCGCTGAGCGCCCGGCCGGAGGGGAGGCGGCGGATCCGTGGCCCGTCACGGATCCGTCAGCCGGAGCCGTCCGGCCCCTGGAAGGTGGTGAGGACCGAGCCGACGCACACATGAGCCAGCCCTCCTCCGCCCGCGCTCCCGCACGGCTCGCCGCGGCTCTCGAAGGGCGCGGCCCACAGCAGCCGGCCGGACGCCGGGTCGAGCGCGTACAGCCCCCATGTAGGCCCGCCCAGGGCGAGCCGGTCGCTGCCCGGCTCCGGCCCGGTGGCGTACAGGTGTCCCTCGTGGAGCAGCGGTGGCGCGTCCACCGTCCCGCCGAGCCGCCGTACGTCGGTGCGCAGCCAGCGGGTGCGGCCCGTCGCCGCGTCCAGGGCGCTGACCTCCGCGTCCGAACCCGCGTGCACCAGGCCGCCGGTGGCCCGCGGGGTCACCGACACCGCACCGGTCACACCGCGGGACCACAGGGTCGTCCCGGTCGCCAGGTCGACCGCGCTGACCGCCTCGCCCCGGGCGAAGTAGCCCGTGCCGCCGGCTCCCGGGTGGGCGTCCGGCCGGGGCGCGCCGCCCGCGAGGGTCGTCTCCGCCCGGCCGTCTGCGGCCCGCAGCACATGGAGCGGGCCGCGCGCCCCGTGCCCGCCGGGGCCGTCCGACGCGGCGGGGGCGGAGGCGGCGACGGCGAACCGGCCGCCCGCGTGCCGCACCGCCGTCACCGCGGCGGCCGTCCCCTCGTGGTACCAGAGCCCCTCGCCGGTCGCCGGGTCGTAGCCGTAGGCCCGCCAGGGCAGCGCCCGCGCGGCCTCCACGAGGGGGTCGTACGGCTCGTACGTGACCAGGCAGGCGACCGTGTCGCCGAGCGCGAACAGGCCCCGGGAGCCCTCCGGTCCGGCCGCGCCGGGCAGCGCCGAGGTCGGCGGGCGCAGGCCCTCCAGGCGCGGATCGCGGGTCTCCCAGCGGGTGTCGCCGGTGGCGGAGTCGAGCGCGGCCAGCACCGGGGCGGCGCCGGGCGCGGTCCGTACGACATGGACCGTGCCGGTGCCGTGCGGGAGGACCTGGGTGACGCCCTCGGTGTCCCGCCGCCAGCGGACGGCGCCGGTGGCGGGGTCGAGGCGGGTGACGGAGGTGGCGTCGTGGACGTAGAGGGCGTCGCCGTGGCGCAGGAGGCCGGCGGGGGCGGCGCCGAGGTCGTGGGTCCACAGGGCGCGCCCGCGGGGCCAGGAGGCCCTGTCGCCGGCCGCCGGGTCCTCGGCGCCGTTCGCCCGGTGGGCGACGGCGGTGGAGATCGCGGCGGCGGCGACGGCGCCGGAGGCGGACCACAGGAGGAAGCGCCGCCGGGACGCGGGGGAGTCGGCCGGGGCGGCGGAGGCGGGCGTGGTGGAGGCGGGCGTGGTGGGCCCGGCGGGGCCTGGGGCGGCGAGGTCTGGGGCGGCGGGGCCGGGGGCGGGCGCCGCCTCGACCAGCTCGGCGGTGGCCTCCTCGTGCTGGCGTATCAGCCCGGTGACCGGCTCCCGCTCCCACCAGGGCTCGCGGGCGCCGCGCTCGGCGCACCAGGCCAGCGCCTCGTCGACGGTGGGCCGCTCGGCGGGCTCGCGGGCCAGGCACCGCCCCAGGAACTCCCGCCAGTCGTCGTCCGGTACGCCGTCGAGGTCCGGCGCCTCGTGGAGCGTGCGGTGCAGGACCTTGGGGGCGCTGCCCGCGCCGAACGGGTTGCGGCCGGTGGCGCAGAGCGCGAGCAGCCCGCCGAGCGCGAACACGTCGGCGGCCGGGCCGGGTTCGCCTTCGCGGGCGAGCCGTTCGGGGGCGATGAAGCCGGGGGAGCCGACGGCTGTTCCGCCGGTGCCCTCGTCCGGGGCGCCGCCCGCGATCCCGAGGCCGACGACCTTCGGCCCCTCGCGGGTCACCAGGACGTTGGCGGGCTTGAGGTCGCGGTGCAGGAGGTGCGCGGCGTGTACGGCGGCCAGCGCCTCGGCCAGCAGGGCGCCGAGGGCGGCGAGTTGCCGGGGGCCGAGGGGGCCGAGCGCGGAGACGGCCTCGGAGAGGGCGGGGCCCGCGGCGTACGCCGTGGCCAGCCACGGGGGTTCGGCGTCCGGGTCGGCCGCCAGCACCCCGGCGGTGTACGGGCCGTCCACGGTCCCGGCCGCCGCCACTTCGCGGCGGAAGCGCTCGCGGAAGCGGGGGTCGGCGGCGAGGTGCGGATGCACGGTCTTCAGGGCGACCAGCCGGCCGGACGCGGTGCGGGCGAGGTGTACCTGGCCCATGCCGTCGTCGCCGAGCAGGGCGACGAGCTGGTACCCGCCGATGTTCCGCACCGCACCTCCCCGTCGTCCCTGACCTTATGGTCGTCAGGATGTGCGACGCGACGGGGGCCCCGTGCGGTTGCGTCCCCCGGGGTGTCCTCGGCAGGTCGGGGGGCGGGTCGCGCGGCTCCCGCGTTCCTCGGGCGCGCCTGCGGATGCCGTGATTCCAGGGAATACGGGGCGTCGGGCGCTCCGCCCCGAGGGTTCCGGGAAGGGGACGGGGTGGGGAAGGTCACCCCACCGCGCCCGACCTCCGTACCGCCGCCAGGTCCTGGGCCGAGGCCAGCCCCCCGTGGTACAGCCGCAGGTCCGTCGCCCCGGCGGCCGCCGCGCGCGCCGCGTCCTCCCGCAGCGCCCCCGGCCGGCCGCCCATCCCCGCCACCACCGTGAAGTTCGCCGCCACCACCGCCCCCTCGGGCGCGTGCTCCGCGAACGGCCGCAGCAGATCCACCCGGCCCCCCGCGCACGGCACCACCACCCCGTCCGCGAACCCGAGGACCTCCGCCGCGTCCACTCCCGCGTTCGCCCCGCACCGGTGCACCCCGGGATCGGCGTGCAGCAGCACCTGGAAGCCCGGTTCCGTCGCCTCGCGTACCGCGCGCACCACGTCCTCCTGGAACGTACGCGCCACCGAAGCCCGGTAGCCGACCGTGGCGTCGAGGAGCTCCTCCCCGTCCCCGCACGGGCCCTGCTCCCACACCGGCTCCAGCGCCCCCCGCACCCGCGCCGCCAGGCGTTCCGCGTCCAGACCCGCCTCCCCGTACCCCCGCCGGCAGACGTCGCAGAAGCACAGGGACATCAGATACTGGGCGGTGTCGTCGAGCGGCACCCCCGCGATCTTGTCGTGGGCGTGCAGATGCGCCAGGCCGTACCAGCCGCAGGACTCCAGTTCCGTCCCGCGCGCCCCGGGCCGTACCGCCGCCTCCGCCGCCAGGGCCACCAGGTACGCCCGGACCTCGGGCCGCGCTATGCAGGGCGCCCAGGGGTAGCGGTCGCCGTAGGCGTTGACCACCGACGTTCCGGGATGCTCCGCGCCCAGGCGGGAGTTGTGGGCGAGGACGACCCAGGAGTGGACGTCGAGACCGGCCGCGGCCAGCGCCTCGGCGGCCTCGCCGTAGGCGTCGCCGGGCGCCCACCGGCCGGCGGGGTACGGCCGCAGCGCACGGCCGGACCAGCGCCGTTCGTCCACGGGGTACAGGACCGCCGCGTGCTCGGCGGTGACCACCCGGTGGCGCGGGTGGTGCGGGGTCAGCGCCCGGGTCGCGTGGTAGGCGGCGGCGAGCGTCACCTGTCCCGCCCCGAGGTCGGCGATGCGCGCGGGCGCGTCCGGGTCGCCGATCACGTCCCAGGGGTAGAGGAACACCGACGCCTTCACGCGCCCGCCCGGTCCCGTACCGGCCCGTCCTCCGCCAGCAGCGCACGCCCGCGCTCGATCAGCGCGGCCAGCTGCTTGACGTGGGCCGCGTCGGGCTCGCTCAGCGGGGGCCGCACCTCGCCCACGTCCAGACCGGACAGCCGTACGCCTGCCTTGACCAGCGAGACGGCGTAGCCGCGGCCCTGGTTGCGCAGCTCGACGAGCGGCACGAAGAAGCCGTCGAGGAGGCGGTTCACGGTGGCGTCGTCGCCGTCGGCCAGCGCCCGGTGGAAGGCGAGGGCGATGTCCGGGGCGAAGCAGAAGACCGCCGAGGAGTAGAGGGTGACGCCGATGGCCCGGTAGGCGGGGCCGGTGAGTTCGGCCGTGGGCAGCCCGTTGAAGTACAGAAGGGCGTGCCCGGGGGCCTCGCGGCGGACCGTGCTGACGATCCGCTGCATCAAGTCGAGGTCCCCGACGCCGTCCTTGAGGCCGATGATCTTGTCGATGCGGGCCAGTTCGACGGCGGTGGCGGGTGTGAGGACCGCGTTGTCGCGCTGGTAGACGATGACGTCGAGGGAGGTGGCGGCGGCGAGGGCGGTGTAGTGGCGCAGCAGCCCCTCCTGGTCGGCGACGACGAGATAGGGCGGCAGGGCGAGCAGTCCGTCGGCGCCCGCGTCCTCGGCGAGCCGGGCGTACTGGACCGCGAGCGCCGTCCCGTACCCGGCGCCCGCCACCACCGGGACGCGGCCCGCGGCCTCGGCCACGGCGGCGGCCACGCACGCGTGGAACTCCTCCGGGGTGAGCGCGTGGAACTCGCCCGTCCCGCAGCAGGCGAACACCGCGGCGGCGCCCGCGTCGATGCCGCTCCTCACATGCGCGCGGAAGGCGTCGAGGTCGAGGCCGCCGTCCGGGCCGAAGGGGGTGACCGGGAAGAAGAGCAGGCCGTCCAGGCGGGCGGCGAGCGGGGAAGGGTTCTCGGGCGTCACGGGCGCTCCCAGGGCAAAGGCCGTCGGCACGGGCCGTCGTGCACAATTCTGATCGGCGTCTATATTTCTGAACGCCGCCACGCTAAGGCAGCCCGCCGACGGGGGTCAAGACGCGCACCCTCGGCGCGCGGGCGTTTTCAGCAAGCGTCGGGTGCGAGTGTCGGTGGGGGGTGCATCCGGGTGTCCTGACGCGGCCCGGCGCTCCGCGTCCCACTTGACGGGCCCGGAGGCAGCTCCCTAGCGTGTCCACGCATATGAATGACATCCATAGAGATGTCCATTCGGCTCCCTTCCGCGCCCCAGGCCGCCCGCCCAGTCCGTCCCGACCGCCGCACCGAGGAGATCCCCCCATGCCCGCTCCCCGTACCGTCCTGCTCACCGGCGCCGCCGGGGGACTCGGCACCCTGATGCGCGGACTGCTCCCGGCGTACGGCTACGACCTGCGCCTCCTCGACGCGCGGGCCGTCCCGGGCGAGCCGGACGCGATCACCGCGGACCTCGGCGACCGGGACGCGCTGCGCGAGGCCGTCCGGGGCGTCGACGCGGTGCTCCACCTCGCGGGCATCTCGCTCGAGTCCACCTTCGACAAGATCGTGCGGGCCAACATCGAGGGCACGTACAACCTCTACGAGGCCGCGCGCGAGGAGGGCGTCGCGCGCGTGGTCTTCGCCTCCTCCAACCATGCGGTCGGCTTCACCCCGCGCCCGCACGGCGCGACACCGCTGCCGCGCGAGGCCCTGATCCCGGTCGACACCCCCCGCCGCCCCGACACCCTCTACGGCCTCTCCAAGTCGTTCGGCGAGGACCTGGCGCAGTTCTACTGGGACAAGCACGGCCTGGAGAGCGTTTCGGTGCGGATCGGCTCCTGCTTCATGGAGCCCACATCCGTACGGATGCTGTCGGTCTGGATGAGCCCCGGCGACGGCGCCCGCCTCTTCCACGCGGCCCTGACCGCCGAGGACGTCGGCCACACCGTGGTCTACGGCTCCTCCGCCAACACCCGGCTGTGGTGGGACCTGTCGTCGGCGCGGGCGCTGGGGTACGAGCCCGAGGACGACTCCGAGCAGTACGCCGAGAAGCTGATCGCCGAACAGGGCGAGCTCGACCCCCGCAACCCGGACCACGCCTTCCTCGGCGGCCACTTCACCACCGACCCGCCGGTGTGGCCTTACTGAGTCCGGCGGGAGCGGGGGCGGGAACGGGGGCGGGCTCGGGCTCCGGGGGCCGGGTCCGCGGGCCGGGTCCGGGGGCGTCCCCGAATTGGCGGGACGTTCAAGGAACCGTAAAGCCGTGCCGCTCGTTTCCGGGGCATGACCGCAATGACACCTGGCTCGAACCTTCCGCTCCCGGCCGCCCGCGTGGCGGTGGACGTCTCCGCCCCGGTGCGGCTCGACGTGTCGGGCCTGTTGCTCACCGCCGACGGCAAGGTGCGCTCGGACGACGACTTCATCTTCTACAACCAGCCCTCGGGCCCCGGCGTCACCTACCGGTCCGGCGGCGGCACCGCGCCGGACGCGATCGTGGTGGACACCGCGGCGGTGCCGCCCGGCATCGAGAAGATCGTCGTCACCGCCAGCCCCGACGCCGCAGGCCAGACCTTCCAGGGCATCGAGCCCACCGCCACCCTGCGCAACGCCGACGACGGCAGCGTGATCGCCACCTTCACCCCGCCGCAGCTCGGCGGCGAGACCGCGCTCGTCGTCATGGAGGTCTATCTGCGCGGCGGCGCCTGGAAGGCCCGCGCGGTCGGCCAGGGGTACGCGAACGGACTGGCCGGCATCGCCACCGACTTCGGCGTCTCCGTCGAGGAGCCGCAGCCCGCAGCCCCCGCCGCCCCGGCGGCCCCGGCCGCCCCCGTGACCGCGCCCCCGATGCCCGCGGCCCCTCCGGCCCAGGCCCCGGCCGCGCCCGCCGCCGCGCTCGGCGGGAAGATCAACCTGGACAAGGGCCGGGTCAGCCTCCAGAAGAACCAGACGGTCTCGCTGGTCAAGGGCGGCCGCCCGCTGCTCTCCCAGGTCAAGATGGGCCTCGGCTGGGAGCCCGCGTTCCGGGGGAAGAGCATCGACCTGGACGCCTCGGTGATCGCGTACGGACCGCAGCGCAATCACTTGGACAGCTGCTACTTCGGCAAGCTCTCCATCCTGGGCGGCGCGGTCAAGCACTCCGGCGACAACCTCACCGGCGAGGGCGCGGGTGACGACGAGGTGATCGTCGTCGACCTCGGCCGCATCCCGGCGGACGCCACGGGGCTTGTCTTCACGGTGAACTCGTTCTCCGGCCAGAAGTTCACCGAGGTCGCCAAGGCGTACTGCCGGCTGATCGACGGGGCGACGGGCGAGGAGCTGGTCCGCTTCGACCTGACCACCGCCGAGCCGCAGACGGGCGTGATGATGGCGAAGCTGATCAAGCAGTTCTCGGGGGAGTGGGAGATGACGGCGTTGGGGAGTTTTGTGAAGGCGCGGACGGTGAGGGGGATGGTGAAGCCGTCGGCCGAGGCCCTCTGAGACCCCCGGCGCCCCCTTGGCCGGGGGTTCGTCTGCGGGGCGGTGGTGGGCCGGTCGCGCAGTTCCCCGCGCCCCTGGTCGGCCGGGGGTTCGTCTGCGGGCCGGTGGGTGGCCGCTCGCGCAGTTCCCCGCGCCCCTGGACGGCCGGGGGTTCGTCTGCGGGGCGGTGGTGGGCCGGTCGCGCAGTTCCCCGCGCCCCTTCGGGGCCCGGTGGTCGTCTGCGGGTTGTCTGTGGCTGAGCGCGCAGTTCCCCGCGCCCCTAGGTGGCTAGGGGCGCGGGGAACTGCGCGAGTGCGCCTCCACGGTCCGCGGACGAACAGGGGGGTTGGGGGCGCGGGGAACTGCGCGAGTGACCCTCCACGGTCCGCGGGTGGAAGAAGGGGGTCGGGGGCGGAGCCCCGAAGGTCAGGGTGTGGGCCCCGAAGGTCAGGGTGTGGGGGGTTGGAGGCGCAGGCTCAGGGATGCCGCCAGCGCCCCCACCCCCACCAGCGGCAGCAGCACTTCCACCCCCAGCACCCCCACGAGCCCCGCCCCCACTCCCAGCCCCACCGCGTTCGGCGCGAACAGCAGGGTGTTCGCCGTCGACGCCGTACGGCCCAGCACCGCGTCCGGGACCGACCGCTGGACCACCGTCATCGACGCCACCAGCACACACGGCAGCCCGAGGCCGATCCCCGCGCTGCACACCAGCACCACCGCGTCGTAGGGCAGGACCCGCGCGCACACCGACACCGCGAACACCGCGATACCGGCCGCGGCGTAGCGGTGGGCGGGCAGACGGCGCAGGAGCGGGCCCGCGAGCAGCCCGGACGCCACCGAGCCCACGCCCTGCACCGTGTACAGCACGCCCACGAACGTCGGCGAGTGGCCGAGCCGTTCGTCGGTCACCGCGTAGACCGCCGCCCCGTTCAGCCCGGCGCACAGCATCGTCGCCGCGCCCGCAAGCACCAGCGGCCGCAGCACCGGCGAGCGCCACACCGCGCGCGTGCCCTCCGCCGTGTCGGCCGTCCAGCGGCCGCCCCGCACCGGCCGCGCCTCCCGTACCCGGAGCAGCGCGAAGATCCCCGCCGCGAGGAGGAACGTCACCGCGTCCAGGACCGCCACCGCCTGGCCGCCGTACCGCGCGTAGAGCCCCGCCCCCGCCAGCGGAGCGATCAGCTTCATGCCCTCGTTGGCCGTCATCCGCAGACCGTTGAAGTCGCCCAGCAGATCGCGGTCGACGGCGCCGGCCACCAGGGCGGCCTCGGCCGCGTCCTGGACGACGCCGTTCACGCCGTACACCACCAGCACCGCGAACAGGATCCAGATCCGTCCTGCCGAGTCCACCGCGAGCAGGGACGTCAGCAGGAGCGCCATCGCGAGGTTGAGCGCCACCAGGAGGGGCCGCCGGCGCACCCGGTCCGCGACCGTGCCGAGCAGGGGGCCCACCAGCGTCGGCGCCCACATGGCGAAGACGGTGAGCGCCGCCAGCCCGTCGGAGCCGGTCAGCGACTTGGTCCAGATCCCGGCCGTCAGCCACATCGCCGACGACCCGAACCCGGACACCACCACCCCGGTCAGATACAGCCCCGCGTCGCGGTCGGTCAGGACCCGCCGCAGCGGGCCGCCCCGGACCGTGTCCTTCATCCCTGTCGTGTTCACAGGGGAAATGTCGCCGCTGAGAGGGCCCCGGCGGATCCGGCCGACGCCCTATTCCCGCCTGCCCCGGCGCCTTACCCCCGGCTGCCCCGACGCCCTAGGACGCCCGCAGGGCCGCCCCCATCATCTTCTGCGCCACCGGCGCCGCCAGGCCGTTGCCGCTCACCTCCGAGCGGGCCGCGCCGGAGTCCTCGATGAGCACGGCCACCGCGACCTGCTTGCCGGTGGCGGGATCCTTGGCGTACGAGGTGAACCAGGCGTACGGCGTCTTGGAGTTGCCCACGCCGTGCTGGGCCGTGCCCGTCTTGCCGCCGACCTCGGCGCCGCTCACCCTGGCGTTGGAGCCGGTGCCCTCCTCGACGACCGTCACCATCGCGGAGCGCAACTGCCGTGCCGTCTCGGCGGAGACGATCCGTTTGCCGTCGCCGTCCGGGTACGACTGAAGGGTGGTGCCCTTCGCGTCCGTCACCTTCGAGACCATATGCGGCGATGCCATGACTCCGTCATTGGCTATGGCGGCGGACACCATGGCCATCTGGAGCGGAGTCGCCGTCACCTCGAACTGGCCGATGCCGGTCAGCGCGGTCTGGGCCCGGTCCATTTTCGCGGAGGCCTTCGGATACACGCTCGCCGAGGCCCGCACCGGTACGTCCTGCTCGGCGTCGTTGAAGCCGAACTTCTCCGCCGTGGCCCGGACCCTGTCCTGGCCGAGCCGGTCCGCCAGCTTGGCGAAGACGTTGTTGCACGAGTACTGGAGCGCGGTGCGGATCGTGGCGTTCTCGCACGGGGCGGAGGGGTTCTCGTTGGTCAGCACGGTCCGGGTGCCGGGCAGGGTGTACGGGCTCGGGCTGTCGGTCCTCGTGTCCACCGACGGGTAGAGGCCGTTCTCCAGCGCCGCCGCGGCCACCACCAGCTTGAAGGTCGAACCCGGCGGCAGCGGCTGGCGCAGCGCCCGGTTGACCATCGGCTTGTCCGGGTCTTCCGACAGCGCCTTCCAGGCGGCGCCGTCCGCCGAACCGGCGATCTTCGACGGGTCGTACGAGGGCGTCGAGACCATGCCGAGGATGCGGCCGGTCCTCGGGTCGATGGCGACGGCCGCGCCCTTCTTGCCGCCGAGCGCCTCGTAACCGGCCTTCTGCACCGCCGGGTCGATGGTGGTCAGCACGTCGCCACCGGGTGCCCGCTCGCCGGTGAGCACCGAGAGCGGGTCCTTCATCCGGGTGTCGGTGCCGTCCAGCACCGTGCCGTAGATCCCCTCCAGCTGGGTCGCCCCGTACACCTGCGAGCTGAAGCCGGTCACCGCCGCGTACAGCTCGCCGTTCCGGTACGCGCGTTTGTACGCGAGATCACCGCCCGTCGTCCGCACCGATCCGGTGACCGGCGAGCCGGCCACGATGATGTCCCCGAGCGGGTTCGCGTACCGCGCGATGGTGTTCCGCCGGTTCAGCTTGTCGTCCGCGAGCGCCTGGCCTTGGTAGAACTGCACATAGGTGGCCCGGCCCAGCAGGGCCAGCACCATGAGCAGACAGAAGACCGCACTGCGCCTGATCGTCTTGTTCATCCCGCACAGAGGACGAGCCGGATGCCGGGAATCGTTCCCTTTGGCGGCTTTTCTCAGGAAGCTCTCATGACCCCGCGGGCTCTCGGGACCGCCCGCGGGTCAGAGCCGGCGGGTGGCCAGCGTCAGCCGGTCGCGGGCGTCGAACAGGGCGTCCTTCACCATCTGCTCGTGCGCCGGGGTCAGCCGCGCCACCGGGACCGAGCAGCTGATCGCGTCGCGCGCCGGGGTGCGGTAGGGAATCGCGACACCGAAGCAGCGCAGCCCCAGCGTGTTCTCCTCGCGGTCCACCGCATAGCCCTGCTCGCGGATCTGGTGCAGCTCCTCGATGAGCTTCTCGCGGTCGGTGATGGTGTTCTCGGTGAGCTGCTGGAGGGTCTCCGGGAGCAGCTTGCGCACCTGCTCGTCGCTGTGGGTGGCCAGCAGCGCCTTGCCCAGCGAGGTCGAGTGCGCGGGAAGCCGGCGGCCGACGCGGGTGAAGGGCCGCAGATAGTGCTGGGACTGACGGGTGGCGAGGTAGACCACGTTGGTGCCGTCGAGGCGGGCGAGGTGGATGGTCTCCGTGGTGTCGTCGGAGAGCCGGTCCAGCGTCGGCCGGGCCGCCGCGACGACCTCGTCGCCGTCGATGTACGAGGTGCCGACCAGCAGGGCCCGGACACCGATCCCGTACCGCGTGCCGGTGGCGTCGGTCTCCACCCAGCCGAGCTCCACCAGGGTGCGCAGCAGCATGTAGAGGCTGGACTTGGGGTAGCCGACCGCCTCCTGGACCGCCGCGAGGGAGTGCATTCCGGGGCGCCCCGCGAAGTACTCCAGCAACTCCACCGTACGTACGGCGGACTTGACCTGGGCCCCACCTGTCTCGACAGCCGACATCCGACCTCGCCCCTTCTTGTCTGCGTGTCTTGCCAACGCAGAACGCCCGTCAATAGAGTCCAGCTTATTCATCAGCAGGAACTCTGTTCAGAATACCGAACAACCCGGGTGGGCGGGGCAGGACCAGCGGGACGACCGCCAGGGACCTCGGGCACGACCGGAAGCCGGAAGGACGTAGCGGTGAGCACAGCACCAGTCTGGAGTGTCGACCCCCGTACCGGGAAGCCGCGGGAGCAGGTCGCGGCGGAGGCGTCCGAGCGCGAGGTCGACGAGGCGGTGCGGGCCGCGTGGGCGGCGCGTGACGCGCTCGCCGACCGGGGCGTACGCGCCGCCCTGCTGCGGACCGCCGCCGAGCTGCTCGACGAGGCCGCGGAGCACGTGGTGGAGGCCGCCGACGCCGAGACCGCCCTCGGGCCGGTCCGGCTCACCGGGGAACTCGCGCGGACCACCGCCCAGTTGCGGGCCTTCGCGGACGTGGCGGAGGAGGGCTCCTTCCTCGACGTGCGCATCGACCACGCCGACCCGAACCGTACGCCGCCGTGGCCGGACCTGCGGCGGATGAAGATCCCGCTGGGCGTGGTCGCGGTGTACTCGGCGTCCAACTTCCCGCTCGCCTTCTCCGTCCCCGGCGGGGACACCGCGAGCGCCCTCGCGGCCGGGTGCCCGGTCGTGGTCAAGGCCCACCCCGACCACCCGGCCACCTCCGAGCTGTGCGTGTCGCTGCTGCGGCGGGCTGCGGTACGGGTCGGGCTGCCGCAGGACGTGGTCGCGCTCGTCCACGGCTTCGACGCCGGGATCGCGCTGGTGCGCCACCCGCTGGTCGCGGCGGCCGGCTTCACCGGTTCGGTACGCGGCGGACGCGCCCTCTTCGACGCGGCGGCGGCCCGGCCGGTGCCGATCCCCTTCCACGGCGAGCTGGGGTCGCTGAACCCGGTCGTGGTCACCGAGGCGGCGGCGCAGGAGCGGGGCGAGCCGATCGGCGCGGGGCTCGCCGCCTCGATGACGCTGGGCGTCGGCCAGTTCTGCACCAAGCCGGGCTTCGTGCTCGCGCCGACCGGCCCGGGCGGGGACGCGCTGCTGAAGGCGCTGACGGCGGCGGTGAGCGACGCGGAGGCGGGGGTGATGCTGGACCACCGGATGCGGGACGCGTTCGTGGCCGGGGTCGCCGAGCGGGCCGCGCTCGACGGGGTCGAGGCACCGGTGACGCCCGGGTCCGGCGGGGAGCACACGGTCAGCGCGGGATTCCTGACGGTCGCGGCGTCGGTACTGGCCGCTCCCGGCCCGCACGATCTGCTCCTGGAGGAGTGCTTCGGGCCGGTGACGGTGGTGGCGAGGTATGAGCACCCGTCCGAGATCGGAGCGGTGCTCTCGCGGCTGCCGGGGAACCTGACGGCGACGCTGCACCTGTCGGCGGAGGAGGGGGCCGGGCAGGACGGCGGCGGGGCCGCGTCGCTGCTCGCCACGCTGACGGGGCTCGCGGGGCGGGTCCTGGTGGACGGGTGGCCGACGGGGGTGGCGGTGGCACCCGCCCAGCACCACGGCGGTCCCTACCCGGCGACGACGTCGACGTCCACGTCGGTGGGGGCGACGGCGGTGGAGCGGTGGGTGCGGCCCGTGACGTATCAGGATGTGCCGGAGGGGTTGTTGCCGGGGGAGTTGCGGGAGGGGGTTGTGGAAGTCCCGCGGTGGGTCGACGGCCGGTGGGAGGCCCCCACTCCGCCCGCCCCCTGACCCCCGGGACAGCCGAGCCGCCCCACCCCCTGCACACGGGGCTACGCCCCGCCCCCCTTCTGCGACCTGCGGTCCGGTCCGGCGGGGGGCCGCCCGCGCAGTTCCCCGCGCCCCTGAGTCCCGTCTTCACCTGCGGACCGTGGCGGGGTGCTCGCGCAGTTCCCCGCGCCCCTGACACCCTCGTTCGCCTGCGGACCGTGGCGGGTTGCTCGCGCAGTTCCCCGCGCCCCTAAGTGGGCCTGCGGCCCCCCGGGGGCGGGGCGGGTGGTTGCCTCGTCTGCGGGCCGTGGTGGGTTGCTCGCGCAGTTCCCCGCGCCCCTAAATGCCCAGGGGCGCGGGGAACTGCGCGCTCAGCCACCCACGACCCGCAGACGAACTCCGCACCCCACCCCGCAGCCACCTCCCGGGCCGAGCCCAACCCGCTAAGGGGCGCGGGGAACTACGCGACCAGCCCCCACCGGCCCGCAGGCGAACCCCTGGCCAGGAAGGGGCGCGGGGAACTGCGCGACCAGCCCCCACCGGCCCGCAGGCGAACCCCTGGCCAAGGAGGGGCGCGGGGAACTGCGCGAGCAGCCCCCACCGGCCCGCAGGCGAACCCCTGGCCAAGAAGGGGTGCGGGGGACTGCGCGGTCAGACCCCCGGGCCGCGGGCAAAACGCAACCCCGCCCAGCCCCCAACCAGACCCATCAACACCGCCGCACCCCCCACCCCCACCCGCATCCCCGCCACGAACCCCGCCCCGTCCCCGGGCACCAGCGCCCCGCACACCGCCACGCTCAGCGCCCCCGCCACCTGGCGGGCCGCGTTCAGGACGCCGGCTGCCAGGCCCGCCCGGTCCTGGGGGAGGGACTCCATCACCGTCGCCGTCAGGGCCGGGATCGTCAGGGCGCAGCCCAGGGCCAGGGGGATCAGGAGGAAGGACACCAGCAGCGGAGGGGTCCCGGCGCCGGGGACGAGGAGCAGGAGCAGGCCCGCCAGGGCCAGGAGCTGGCCGAGCAGCATCGGGCGGCGCGGCCCGTAGCGCGCGGAGAGCCTGCCCGAGAGGACGTTGGTCACCGGGATCAGCGCCGTCATCGGCAGGAACATCAGCCCCGCCATCAGCGCCGATTCCCCCCGTACCCGCTGGAAGTACAGACTGAAGACGAAGATCACGCCGTAGAACGCGACGCTCGCCGCCGCCCCCGCAGCGACGGCCACCGCGACCGTGGGCGTACGGAACAGACCCAGCGGCACGACCGGATGCGCCACACGCGACTCGATCATCAGGAACGCCGCCCCGGAGAGCAGCGCCACCACCCCCGCCACCACCCGTACCGGCCCGGACTCGATCACCGCGAAGGCGAGCGCGGCCAGCGCCACCACCGCCGTGAGCTGCCCGGGCAGGTCGAGCGGCGCGGGACGGCGCCGCGACCGCGGGGCGCGGGCCGTCAGAACCAGGGCCGCGAGCCCCAGGGGGAGGTTGATGAAGAAGATGCCCCGCCAGTCCCACGCCGTGGTGAGCGCCCCGCCCGCGACCGGCCCGAGCGCCACCGCGACCGAGCCGCCCGCCGCCCACAGCGCCACCGCCCGGGCCCGGCGCGCCGGATCCGCGTACGCCTGCCGCACCAGCGCCAGCGAGGCGGGCAGCACGACGGCCGCGGCCGTGCCCTGCACCACCCGGGCCCCGATGAGCACCCCCAGGCCGGGGGCGAAACCGCAGGCGGCCGAGGCGAGGACGAAGACGACGGTGCCCAGGGCGTACGCCCGGGCCGCCCCGATCCGGTCCGCGAACGCGCCGGTCGACAGCATCAGCGCCGCGAACGCGAGCGTGTACGCGTCGACCACCCACTGGAGCCCCGCCATCCCGCCGCCCAGCTCGGAGCCGATCGCGGGCAGGGCGACGTTCACCACGGACGCGTCCAGCGTGATCAGCGCGAAGCCCAGGAGGGCGGCGGCCAGGGTGAGCCCGGGGGAGGAGCGGCGGCCCGGCTCCGGCGGCTCCGCCCCGCCGGCGGTCGGCTTCCGGCGGTCCGTCGGCAACTGGTCGGGTGGCAACTGGTCGGGCGACGGCTGGTCGGGCCACGGCTGGTGGGTCGGCAACCCGTCGGTCGGCATCAGCGGCCCGGCCGGCGTCCGCTGCCCCGTCGGCGTCAAGGGTCCGGTCGTCGGCAAGGGCTCAGGCGCCGTCAACGGGTGTGCGGCGGGCTCGGGTTGGCGTACGGCGTCGGGTGACATGCCCTCAGCCTGGCGATCTCCGCCCGGTTACAGTAGTGGCCCGAACGCCATGCATCCGGAGGTTCTGGCCATGAAGTCCGACCGGCGGGCCCACCCGCGGCGGCCCCATCGAATCGTCGTCGTCGCGCCCTCCCCGGTGTCGATGTTCAACCTCGCCATCCCCGAGCTGCTCTTCGCCAGGGTGGAGATCGACGGCGCCCCGGGGTACGAGCTGACCGTCTGCACCCCCGAGCCCGGCCCGATCGCCACCACCGGCGGCCTCGACCTGTACGTGGCCCGGGGCCTGGACGCCGTCGCCGAGGCCGACACCGTCCTGGTCGCGGGGACGGGGCAGCGCTACGCGCCCGACCCCCGCACGGTGGAGGCCGTCCGCGCGGCCGCCGCCGAGGGGCGCCGGATCACCTCCATCTGCAGCGGCGCCTTCGTCCTCGCCGAGGCCGGCCTCCTCGACGGGCGCAGCGCCACCACGTACTGGGAGCTGGCCGAGGAGCTGCGCCGGCGCTATCCGGCGCTCGACCTCAAGGGCGACGTCCTCTACGTGGAGGACGGGGACGTCATGACCTCGTCCGGATACGCCGCCGGGATCGACATGTGCCTGCACATCATCCGTACCGACTACGGCGCCGCCGTCGCCAACCAGGTGGCCAGGGCCGCGCTGGTCGCCCCGGTGCGGCCCGGCGGGCAGACCCAGTTCACCCAGACCCCGCTGCCCGCCGAGCGGGGCGTGGCCTGCGCCGACACCCGGGGCTGGGCGATGCGCAACCTGGACAGGCCGCTCACCCTCACCGATCTCGCCCGGCACGCGGGGGTGAGCGTGCGCACGCTCACCCGCCGCTTCCACGCCGAGAGCGGGGTCAGCCCGTTGCAGTGGCTGCTCCACCAGCGCGTCGAGCGGGCGAAGGAGCTCCTGGAGACCACCACGCTCCCCATGGACCGGATCGCCGAGGCCAGCGGCCTGGGCAGCGCCGACTCGCTCCGCGCCCATCTGGTCCGGCGCACCGGTCTGACCCCGACCGCGTACCGGGCCGGCTTCAGCAGGCTGGAGCGGGCGGCCTGACCGGGGGAGCCGGGCGCGGCCGGGCGGCCGGGGAATGCGGCGGGAGTCCCGTACGTTGGCTTGCTTGAAAGTGACACAAAGCAAGTGACACAAAGCAAGTGGCCAAACGGCACAAACTACGTGAGAGAAGTGACATGCGCGTCGAGATCTGGAGCGACATCGCCTGCCCGTGGTGCTACATCGGCAAGGCCCGGTTCGAGAAGGGCCTGGCGGAGTTCGCGCACCGCGACGACATCGAGGTCGTCCACCGCTCCTTCGAACTCGACCCGAACCGTCCCAAGGGCGCGGTCGGCCCGGTGATCCCGATGCTGGCCGAGAAGTACGGCCGCACCCTGGACGAGGCCCGGGGCATGGAGGAGCACGTCGCCTCCACCGCGCACGCCGAGGGTCTGGGCTACCTCACCGAGGGCCGCGACCACGGCAACACCTTCGACATCCACCGGCTGCTCCACCTGGCCAGGGCCCGGGGCCGCCAGGAGGCGCTGCTCGACCTCGCCTACCGGGCCAACTTCGCCGAGGAGCGCTCGGTCTTCGACGACGGCGTGCTGCTGGAGCTCGCGGTCGAGGCCGGTCTGGACGCCGACGAGGTACGGGCGGTGCTCGCCGACGGGAGCGCGTACGCCGACGAGGTGCGCGCGGACGAGGCCGAGGCGGCGGCGCTCGGCGCGAACGCCGTGCCGTTCTTCGTGGTCGACCGCAAGTACGGGATCTCCGGCGGCCAGCCCGCCGAGGTGTTCACGCGGGCCCTGGAGCAGGCCTGGCAGGAGCGGACGCCGCCGGTCCTGGCCACGCTGGGGACGACTGCTGCCGGTGGTGACGGTGAGGCGTGCGGGCCGGACGGGTGCGCGGTTCCGGGCGCCTGACCCCGGCCCTCCTGCGGCCGTCCCAGGAGCGGGCACGCATCCGCGTGGCCCAACCCGGGGGCGGCCGTTGGCGATTCCTCCGGCCCTTTGCCGATTGACCCCGGCCGCGAGGGGCCGCAGGGTGGGATCATGGAGATCCTAGAGCCCCTGTCGGGCGACGCGTTCGCGCCCGAGACGACGTATCTGAACACTTCGAGCTGCGGTCTGCTGCCCCGGCGCGCGGTGGACGCCATCACACGGCTCGCCGGGGAGAACGCCGCGGGCACCCGCGTGGGCGCGGGCGGCTTCGACGCGCTCGCCGCCGCCCGAGGCTCCTTCGCCCGGCTCGCCGGGGTCGGCGCCGACCGGGTCGCGCTCGGCTCGTCGGTCTCGGTGCACGTGGCGCTCGTCGCCCACTCGCTGCCCGCCGGGGCCGAAGTCCTCGCCCCCGAGGGCGAGTTCAGCTCGGTGGTGCAGCCCTTCGCGGTACGGGGCGACCTCAAGACGCGGTACGTGCCGCTGGAGGCGCTGGCCGAGGAGGTGCGCCCGGAGACCGCGCTGGTGGCCTTCTCGTCCGTCCAGTCCGCGGACGGGCGGGTCGCGGACCTCGCGGCCGTACGGGCAGCGGCGGCGGCGCACGGGGCGCGTACGCTCCTGGACGCCAGCCAGTCCGCGGGCTGGCTGCCGCTGGACGCGGGCGCGTACGACTACACGGTCACGGCGGGGTTCAAGTTCCTGGTCTGCCCGCGGGGCACGTCGTTCCTGACGGTGACCGAGGAGGCCCAGGAGGGGCTGGCCCCGCTGCACTCGGGGTGGTTCGCGGCGGAGGACCTGAGCGACAACTACGGTCCGGTACGGGCGCTCGCGGGGGACGCGCGGCGGTACGACGAGCCCGGTTCGTTCCTGTCGTACCACGCCGCCGCGGAGTCGCTGGCGGTACTGGAGTCCGTGGGGATCCCGGCCGTGCACGCCCACGCCCTGACGCTCGCCGAGCGCCTGCGGGACGGCCTCGCCGCCCTCGGGCACCGGTCCGTGGCCCAGGACTCGGCGATCGTCGCCGTGCCCGGACTGGGCTGGGCGCAGCCGGAGCTGCTGCGGGCCGGGGTGTACGCCTCCGAACGGGGCGGGAACCTGCGGTTCGCCGTCCACCTGTACAACGCGTCCACCGACGTGGACCGCGCCCTGGACGCGCTGGACGCGGTGCGGTGAGTCCGGCGGGCTGCCTCGACCACCCCGCGCCGGCCTGCCGCCCCGACCGACCGCCCGACCCGGAAAAGCCGTGGTCACGGGCGGTAGCTGGAGCGATGATCGGGCCGTGACCACGGATACCGAGCAGGACGTACGGGTGCGCGCCGCCGCCCGCAACAACGCCGAGTGGTGCGAGGCCCTCTGCCGCGCCCACGGCCTCACGGGCGCCCGGGACGCCCACGCCTGGACCAGCGCCCGGCGCACCCCACCGCTCTACCCCGACGCGGTGACCCTCGGCCCGGGCGCCGGGTCCCACGGGATCGTGGAGCGGATCGACGCCTCGCCGGGCGCCTCGGTCAAGGACAGTTTCGCCGCCCTCGACCTGACGGGCGAGGGCTTCGCGGTGCTCTTCGACGCCCAGTGGATCCACCGCCCCGCCCCGGAACCGGGCGCGGGGGAGTGGGAACGGGTGGGTACGGAGGAGGAGTTGGCGCGCTGGGAGCGGGCCTGGTCGGACGGGGACAGCGACGGTCTCTTCCCGCCCGCGCTCCTCGCCGAGGACGCCCACGCCTTCCTCGCGGCGCGGGACGCGGCGGGGCGGATCGTCGCCGGAGCTGTCGCCAGTACGAGCCAGTCGGTGGAGGGCGCGCCGGTGAAGGGCGCGTCGGTGGAGCGCGCGCCCGTGGTGGGTGTCTCCAACCTCTTCGCGGCCGACGGCGACCTCGACGCGGCCTGGGCCGGCTGCCTGGGCACGCTCGCCCGGCACCGGCCCGGCCTCGACGTGGTCGGCTACGAGAGCGGCGACGACCTCGCGGCGGCCGTCCGCGCCGGGTTCACCCCGGTCGGAGGGCTCAGGGTCTGGCTGCGTCACTGAGCGGTTCGCCGTACCAGCGCCAGGACTCCCGGCGCGGCAGGTCCGCCAGCTCGGCCCGGCCGGTGGCCCACAGCAGGACGCGCCACCGGTCCGGGTCCGCCGGGACGTCACGGAACAGCCGGGCCAGCACCCGGTCGCACAGCCCGCCGGGCGGCGCCCAGGTGACGCCGAGGCCCTGGGCCACGTCGTGGGTGTGCAGCAGCGTCTCGACGATCCCCATCGCCGCGAAGCCCTCCGGGTCCGAGACGCCGAAGGTGTGGTGGGCGCGGACGTCGGGGGAGGCCGTGCGCACCATCGCGGTCAGCAGGGCGCCGCACGCCTCCAGGGTCGTCAGGAGCCCGGCGGGCCCGGCCGCGCGGTCCGCGTGCACGGCGTTGCGCGGCCCGCCGGGCCGCCTCGCCTCCCACAGGAACGGCACCTCGCCGTCGAGCGGCGGCTGCTGCGGGCCGAGCTGCGCGGCGTACGCGAAGAGGTCGTCCGCGAGGTGCTCGACGGTCTCCCAGCAGTCCCACTCCAGGGACCCGGCCCTCGCGCCCCAGTCCGCGGCCAGCCCGGCCCGCAGCGCGGTGACCGAGAGCCGTACGGCGTGTTCGACATCGGCCGCGGTGACGGGGGACCGTGAGGTTTCATCAGCCATGCGCCCGACCGTACCAACGATCACCGTACGGCCGGACGGCAGCCACTCACCCGTCAGCCCCGTCAGCGCACCGGCGTGAAGTCCCTGGCGCCGATGAACTCCGGGCGGCGGATCGGGGCCGCGAACGGCTCGACCGCCGTGTTCTCCACGCTGTTGAAGACGATGAAGACGTTGCTGCGCGGATACGGGGTGATGTTGTCACCGGAGCCGTGCATGCAGTTGCAGTCGAACCAGGTCGCCGAGCCCGCGCGTCCGGTGAAGAGCCGGATGCCGTGCCGGTCGGCCATCTTCGTCAGCGCCTCGTCGGACGGCGTGCCCGCGTCCTGCATCTGGAGCGACTTCTTGTAGTTGTCCTTGGGCGTGGCCCCGGCGCATCCGAGGAAGTCCCGGTGCGAACCGGGCATGATCATCAGGCCGCCGTTGGTGTCGTGGTTCTCGGTGAGCGCGATCGACACGGAGACGGTCCGCATGTTCGGCAGGCCGTCCTCGGCGTGCCAGGTCTCGAAGTCCGAGTGCCAGTAGAAGCCCGACGCGCCGAACCCGGGCTTCACGTTGATGCGCGACTGGTGGACGTACACGTCCGAGCCCAGGATCCGCCGGGCGGTGCCGACCACGCGCTCGTCGCGCACCAGGCCCGCGAAGACCTCGCTCAGCTTGTGCACCTCGAAGACCGAGCGCACGGACTGGGACTGGGGCTCCACGATGGACCGCTCGTCGGCGCGGATCGCCGGGTCGGCGATCATCCGCTCCAGCTCGCGCCGGTAGAAGGCCACCTCGTCGTCGGCGAGGAGCTGGTCGACGGTGAGGAAGCCGTCCTTCTCGTACGACTCGAAGCCCTCGGACGGGCCCCAGACGACCGGGTCCTGACGGGGGGTCACTACCTCGGCGGCGCCGCGGGTGGGGTACAGGTCCTGCATGGTGATCAGCCCTCCTCGGGTTCGGTCAGCAGGGGGTAGACGCCGTTCTCGTCGTGGTCCTCCCGTCCGGTGACGGGCGGGTTGAAGACGCAGACGCAACGGAAGTCGGTCTTGGGGCGCAGGGTGTGGCGCTCATGGCCGTTCAGCAGGTACATCGTGCCGGGCTCGATCCAGTGGGTCTCACCGGTCTCGTGGTCGGTGAGCTCGGCCTCGCCCTCCACGCACAGCACCGCCTCGATGTGGTTGGCGTACCACATCGACGTCTCGGTGCCCGCGTACAGGACCGTCTCGTGGAGGGAGAAGCCGACCTTCTCCTTGGCGAGGACGATCCGCTTGCTCTCCCAGGTGCCGGAGGCGGCGCGGACGTGGCGTTCGGTGTTCTCGATGTCCTTCAACGAGCGGACGATCACAGGGGGTTGCTCTCTTTCCTCGTACGGACGGCGGTCGGACGGCGGTCAGACGGCCGTCTCGCGGACGGCGCGCGCCAGGGTGCGCAGACCCTCGTCGAGCTCGTCCTCGGTGATGGTCAGCGGCGGCAGCAGCTTGGTGACCTCGCTCTGCGGGCCCGACGTCTCGACCAGCAGGCCGAGCTCGAAGGCGCGCCGCGCCACCTTGCCCGCCCGCGCCTTGTCGTGGAACTCCAGGCCCCAGACCAGGCCGTGGCCCCGGTACTCCTTGACGTCGACCAGGTTCTCCTCGGTGATGGAGATCAGCGCCTGCTCGACCTGTTCGCCGCGGGCCCGGGTCTGCTTCTCCAGGGCGCCGCCGTCCGTCCAGTACGCCTCCAGCGCCGCGGTCGCGGTGACGAAGGCCGGGTTGTTGCCGCGGAAGGTGCCGTTGTGCTCGCCCGGCTCCCACACGTCCAGCTCCGGCTTGAACAGGCAGAGCGACATGGGCAGCCCGTAGCCGCTGATCGACTTGGACAGGGTGACGATGTCCGGGGTGATGCCCGCCTCCTCGAACGAGAAGAACGCGCCGGTGCGCCCGCACCCCATCTGGATGTCGTCGACGATCAGGAGCATGTCCTGGCGCCGGCAGAGGTCGGCGAGCGCGCGCAGCCACTCGGGCCGCGCCACGTTGATGCCGCCCTCGCCCTGCACGGTCTCGACGATCACCGCGGCGGGCTTGTTGAGTCCGGAGCCCTGGTCCTCCAGGAGCCGCTCGAACCACAGGAAGTCGGGCACCTGCCCGTCCAGGTAGTTGTCGAACGGCATCGGCGTGCCGTGCACCAGCGGGATGCCGGCCCCGGCCCGCTTGAAGGCGTTGCCGGTGACGGCGAGCGAGCCCAGCGACATGCCGTGGAAGGCGTTGGTGAAGGAGACGATCGACTCGCGGCCCTTCACCTTCCGGGCCAGCTTCAGCGCCGCCTCGACCGCGTTGGTGCCGGTCGGGCCGGGGAACATCACCTTGTACGGCAGGTCGCGCGGGCGCAGGATCACGTTCTGGAAGGTCTCCAGGAACGCGCGTTTGGACGTGGTGGCCATGTCCAGGCCGTGGGTGATGCCGTCGCGTTCGAGGTAGTCGAGCAGTGCGCGTTTGAGCACCGGGTTGTTGTGCCCGTAGTTGAGTGAGCCGGCCCCGGCGAAGAAGTCGAGGTACTCGTGGCCGTCCTCGTCGGTGAGCCGGGCGCCCTGGGCCCGGTCGAAGACGGCGGGCCAGCCGCGGCAGTAGCTGCGGACCTCCGACTCGACGGTCTCGAAGACGCTCAGCGCGGGCGGGGTGATGGTCACAGTCGTACTCCCAGGTCGATCCGGTAGAGGACTTCCGCCTTGTGCCCCGCGTCGGGGAACAGGCCGCTGTCGAAGAGCACCTCGCGGCGGGGCGCGGTGGCGCGCCGCTCGGCGAAGGAGGTGAACAGCCGGTCGGAGGCGGTGTTGTCGGGGGTCACGGTCGTCTCGACCGAGCGGACGCCGTGCGAGTCGGTGACCTTCGCGGTCAGCGCTTCCAGCAGGGTGCCGGCGAGGCCGCGCCCCCGGTGCTCGCGGTCGACGGCCACCTGCCAGACGACGAGCGTGTCGGGGCGGTCGGGCCGGACGTAGCCGGTGACGAAGGCGATCGGCCCCCCGGTGGCGTCGCGCGCCACCAGGGAGGTCGCGGCGAAGTCACGGCACCAGAGGAGATAGCTGTACGAGGAGTTGAGGTCCAGGACTTGTGAGTCGCGGGCGATACGCCAGATCGCGGCGCCGTCCTCGACGCGTGGGGTGTCGATATGGACAACGGTCTGTGCGGCGGTCATGCGGAGGGAATTTACCCAGCGGAAATTGAAATCGCATTCCCGTCAGGGGGTGTGCGCGGCGCCGTTCTGTGTTATCACGCAGGTGTACGCGCGAGGTGATTTGTCCGGTAATTACCGGACAAAACGGCGGCGATGTGGAGTCGATCACACCCACTTGGGCCCCGAAAAACCTTCTGGAGATCGCGTGTTTGAGATCAACCGGCTGGGGCAGAAGAAAACGGGAAGCTGCTCCGGATAAAGCAGCTTCCCGTTTAGGGGAATTCGCCGGCTATTTGTTCGCGGTAAAGGTGTCATCGGGTTGGTTTCACCAGGCTTGGGAAACAGCCTTGAGGGCGGCTTCCGTATCGACCGCCACGCCCAGCGCACCCAGCGCCGCCCCCAGCGCCACGAGCGAGCCCCGGACCGCTTCCTCGGTGGCGTCGGCCCCGTAGTGGTTGACCCGGACCATCTCCTTGGCCAGCGCCCCGCCGCCCGCGATCAGCGGCAGCGAGGGATCGGCCGCCAGCGCCCGCGCCACCAGCTCCGAGGCGTCGACGCCCTCGGGGACGCGCAGCGTCGTGGCCACCGGGGCCGCGTCCCGCTCCTGGCGCACATACGGCCGCAGCCCGCCGCCGAGCGCCGAGGCGCCGGCCCGGGTCGCGGCGGCGGCGCGGGCGTGCCGGGCCATCACCACGTCCAGGCCCTCCGCCTCGATCCGCTCCACACACGCCTCCAGCGCCAGCATCTCCAGCTGCGCCGGGGCGTGCAGCAGCGCCTTACGGCCGCCGTCGATCCAGCGCTCCTTCCAGTCGAGGAGCGAGAGGTAGGAGCGGCGCGGGGCCTTCGGGTTGGCGGCGATGCGCGCCCAGGCCCGCTCGCTGACCGACACCGCCGAGACGCCCGCCGGGCCGCCCATCGCCTTCTGCGCGCCGATCACGCACAGGTCCACCCCCCACGCGTCCGGCAGCAGCGGCTCGGCGGCCACCGACGCCACCGCGTCCAGCATGAACAGCGCGCCGTGCCGGCGGACCACCTCGCCGATCTCCGCGACCGGGTTGGTGTTCCCGGTCGCCGCCTCCGCGTGCACCAGCGAGACGAAGTCGATCTCCGGGTGGTCGGTGAGGGCCCGGTCGATCTGCTCGGCGGAGACGGCCGTGTGGAAGGGCACCTCCAGATCGACCACGTGCGCCCCGCAGTCCCGCAGCCAGTCGCCGAAGGTCTGCCCGTACGGGCCGGTCACCACGTTCAGCGCGGTGGACCCCGGATGTGCGGCACCCCGGATACAGCCCTCCAGCGGCAGCAGCGCCTCGCCCTGCGTGATCACCACGTCCTGCTCGGTGGCGAGCAGCGCCGCCACCCGCCGTTCGATGGCCGCGAAACGGGCGGCGGTCAACGGGGGCAGGTCGAGGAACGGGTGCGTCACAGCGGTGCCTTCTTCACATCAGCGGGTGCTCGGTGCCCGGGCGGGTGTACCCGGTCGAGGGTACCCAGCGCCTCGTACAGTGCTGACCATGAGCGATGACGTGGTGCTGCGAGTGAAGGGGCGGGTGCTCGTCGGTCCGGAGGAGGTGCGGGACGAACTGTGGGCGGTGGACGGCCGGATCACCTACGAGCGTCCGCCGGGCGCGGTGGACGCCGTCACGGTCACCGGGTGGGCGCTGCCCGGCCTGGTCGACGCGCACTGCCACGTCGGGCTCGACCGGCACGGCCCGGTCGACGACGAGACCAGCGAGAAGCAGGCGCTGACGGACCGGGAGGCGGGCACCCTGCTCCTGCGGGACGCGGGCTCGCCCTCCGACACCCGTTGGATCGACGACCGCGAGGACCTGCCGAAGATCATCAGGGCGGGCCGCCACATCGCCCGCACCCGCCGCTACATCCGCAACTACGCCCATGAGATCGAGCCCGGCGACCTCGTCGCGTACGTGGCCCGCGAGGCGCGGCGCGGCGACGGCTGGGTGAAGCTGGTCGGCGACTGGATCGACCGCGAGGTGGGCGACCTCGCGCCGTGCTGGCCGCGCGGGGAGGTGGAGGCGGCGATCGCCGAGGCCCACCGGCTCGGCGCCCGGGTGACGGCCCACTGCTTCGCGGAGGACTCCCTGCGCGACCTGGTCGAGGCGGGCATCGACTGCGTCGAGCACGCCACGGGCCTGACCGAGGACACGATCCCGCTCTTCGCCGAGCGCGGCGTCGCCATCGTCCCGACCCTGGTCAACATCGCCACGTTCCCGCACCTCGCGGACGGCGGCCAGGCCAAGTTCCCCCGGTGGTCGGCCCATATGCGCCGCCTCCACGCCCGCCGCTACGACACCGTCCGCGCGGCCCACGACGCCGGCATCCCCGTCTTCGTCGGCACCGACGCGGGCGGCTCGATGGCGCACGGCCTGGTCGCGGCGGAGGTCGCGGAGCTGGTGAAGGCCGGCATCCCGCCGGTCGAGGCCCTCTCCGCCACGGCCTGGGGCGCCCGCGCCTGGCTGGGCCGCCCGGCACTGGAGGAGGGCGCTCCGGCGGACCTCGTGGTGTACGAGGGGGACCCGCGGGCGGACGTACGGGTGCTGGCGGCGCCGAGCCGGATCGTGCTGAACGGGCGCATCGTGGGGTGACGGGGCCGGGTGCGGACGCGGGTGTGGGTGTGGTTGCGGGGAGTTGACGCGGAGGGTGACGGTCCGGTGAGTGGCTCGTTGTAGCCGTTTCGGCCGCGGCGACAGGTACGCCGGCGCGGGCCACCGGCGTACGCCGCAGGGGGGACGGACAGGCCCCCTGCTGGGAACGGATGGGCGAGCGAAGTCGAACGGACGGTCAGTACGACCCCCCTTGGGGTGAACTGACGCCGCGTAGACGTGCTTTCACTCTCCGTGCGTAAAGATTCCGGTGTCTCCCGTCACTGGCGCGCCCCTGGCTCACCCGAGTCCCACGAGTCCCCGTGGTGGCGCGCGCCGGGTGACGGCTCATGTCTCCTGTGGGGGTTCCACCACCGTGAACACGATCAACTTCCGCCTGCCCGTACGCACCTCGGCCGCGCTGGCCCTGACCCTCGGCTCCCTGGCCCTCGCGACGCCCGTCCCGGCGTACGCGACGGGTCCGGGTGCCGGCGCGGGTCCGGGCGCGGTTTCGGCGACCGGCGGCGGCCAGGGCCGGGCGAGCGCGGTGGTGCTCCGCACGGGCCTGGACGTCTCGCTCCTCGACAAGACGGTCGACATCCCCCTGAAGGCCACGCTCAACGAGGTCCAGGCGCCGGCCGGTTCGGGCACGGCGGGCCGGACGGCGCTGGAGGTGAAGCTCGACGGCGTCGAGAAGGGCCGGCCGGTGAACGTCCTGAAGGCGGACGTGGCGACCGCGACGGCGACGGTGGGGGCGGGCCGGGCGGAGGCCACCGCCCGCCTCCTCCACGCCCGGCTGCACGTCCCCGGTCTGCCGCTGCTGTCCCTGGTGGAGGTCGAGGACGTGACCTCCAAGGCGGTCTGCGCGGCGGGCGCGCGCCCGGTGGCCTCGTCCAACCCGCTGGGCGCGGTGACGGTCCTGGGCAGGAAGCTCACCCTGACGACGGGCGGGACGACGCGGGTGGCGGTGCCGGGGGTGGGTGAGGTGACCCTGGACCTGTCGTCGACGCACACGACGTCGCGGACGGCGGCGGCGACGGCGCTGCGGCTGCGGGTGTCGGTGAATCCGCTGAAGCTGAACGTGGCGGAGGTGGAGGGGGAGGTGACGCTCGGGGAGGCCCGCTGCGAGGCCCCGGCGTCGGCGCCGTCCCCCGCGCCCGCTCCCGTCGCGCGTACGTCGAGTACGGGGGTGGTGCGGGCGCAGACCGTGGGGGAGACCGCGTTGGCGGAGACGGGTGGGGGTTCGTCGGTGGGATATGTGGTGGGTGGGGCTGTTGTGCTGGTGGCGTTGGGTGGGGTGGGGGTGGTGCGGGCGCGTAGGGGCTGAGGGGGTTTGCCCCCACCCCGCCCCTTCCCGAAAGCCCTCCGGCGGGCGGCCTGCTTGTACGTCTGCGGACCGTGGAGGCTTACTCGCGCAGTTCCCCGCGCCCCTTGGGGGTTGGGGTTTGTCTGCGGGTGGGTGGTGGGCTGGTCGCGCAGTTCCCCGCGCCCCTTGGGGGTTGGGCTTGCGCCGGGTCGGGGGCGTTGAGCCGAGGCGGTTCGTCTGTGGGCTGTGGGTGGCTGGTCGCGCAGTTCCCCGCTCCCCGCGTCCCTTCAGGGCTCGGTCTGTGGGGGCGTCCGTGGGTTGTGTGTGGCTGAGCGCTCGGTTCCGCGCGCCCCTGCGTACCTGGGGGCGCGGGGAGCTGCCCGACCGGCCCACCACCTGGCCGCAGATGAAGGAAGCCCGTCCGGGGGCGTGGGCGCGTCCCCGCCGCCCCGGTTTCGGCCCCCGCCCCCGGAGGGTTACGCCGACGTCAGCGTCAGGGCCTGGTCCAGGGCCTGGAGGAAACGATTCGTCGTCGCGCGGTCCCGGACCGCGAGCCGCAGCCACTCCGGGCCGAGGCCCGGGAACGTGTCGCCCCGCCGCGCCAGGAACCCCAGACCCCGCAGCCGCGCCCGTACCTCCACGGCAGCGGCCATCCGTACCAGGACGAACGGGCCCTGGGCCGCCTCCACCACCCGTACCTCCTCGAACTCGCCCAGCCCCGCCACCAGATGCGCCCGGTCCGCGGCGAGGCGGTGGGCCGCCTCCTCCGCCTCCGCCAGCGCCCTCGGCGACACGCACGCCTCCGCCGCCACCAGGGCGGGCGTGGAGACGGGCCACAGCGGCTGGGCCCGGGAGAGCGCGGCCACCACCGACGGCTCGGCCAGGACGTAGCCGATCCGCAGGCCCGCCAGGCCCCACGTCTTGGTGAGGCTGCGCAGGACCACCAGGCCCGGCACGTCCGTACGCCCCGCCAGCGCCTCCCGCTCGCCCGGTACCGCGTCCATGAACGCCTCGTCCACGACCAGCGTCCGCCCGGGCCGGGCGAGCGCGGCCAGCACCCCGCCGGGGTGCAGCACCGACGTGGGGTTGGTGGGGTTGCCCACCACGACCAGGTCCGCCTCCTCGGGGACGGCCGCCGGGTCGAGCCGGAAGCCGTCCCGAGGGCGCAGCAGGACCCGCCGGACCTCGTGCCCGGCGTCCCGCAGCGCCGCCTCGGGCTCGGTGAACTGCGGATGCACCACCACGGGGTGGCGGACCGGAAGGGCCCGCGCGAGCAGCACGAACGCCTCCGCCGCCCCCGCCGTCAGCAGCACCCGCTCCACCGGCAGCCCGTGCCGCTCGGCGACCGCCGCCCGCGCCGCCCGCCCGTCGGGGTAGGCGGCGAGCCCGGTCAGGGACGCGGCGATCCGCTCCCGCAGCCACTCCGGGGGAGTGTCCGCCCGTACGTTGACCGCGAGGTCGGTGAGACCCGCGCCGGCGTCACGGACCTCCGCGTCCCCGTGGTGGCGCAGATCGTGCTCAGTGATGTGCGTGCGCATGGCTGCCATGGTGGTGATGATGGTGGCCGTCGTCGTCCGGGTGGAAGTGGGGCTGCTGGGGCATTCCCACCTTGTCCTCGAATCCGGGCAGCGCGATCCGGTAGACGCAGGAGTCGCAGTTCATCCGCAGATCCCCCTTCACCGCCTCCTCGTACCGCTCCATGACCAGCGTGTGCAGCTCCTCGGCCGCGCCGATGACGTCGGCGGAGCGCACGTCGAGAGCGGGGTGCGCCGCCGCCCACTCCTCGGTCTGCTGCCGCACCCGGTCCGGCAGGATGCCGGTGAAGAGGAAGTACGGCAGGACGACGATGTTCCGCGCGCCCAGCTTCTCGCAGCGGTCGAGACCGGCCGGCACGTCGGGCGCGGCGAGCGAGACGAAGGCGGTCTCCACGCCCGCGTAACCGCGGCCCTCCCAGAACAGCCGGGCCGCCTTGTGGACCTCGGAGTTGGCGTCGGGGTCGGTGGAGCCCCGGCCGACCAGGAGGACCGTCACCTCGGAGCGGTCGAGGCCGTCGATGACCTCGTCGACCCGGCGCTCCAGGACCGCGAGCAGCGAGGGGTGCGGCCCGAGCGGGCGGCCGTAGGTGTAGGAGATGCCGGGGTGGCGCTCCTTCTCGCGGGTGAGCGCGGCCGGGATGTCGCCCTTGGCGTGTCCGGCCGACACCAGCATCAGGGGCACCGCGGCGAACCGCTTGACCCCCTGCTCGACGAGCGAGGTCACGGCGTCGCCCAGCGGCGGCGGCGACAGCTCGATGAAGCCGCCCGCGACGGGCAGTTCGGGGTTGCGGCGGCCGAGCTCCTCGACGAACGCGCGGAACGCCTCGGCCCCGGCGTCGTCCCGGGTGCCGTGCCCGGCGATGAGCAGGGCGGGCTTGGTCTGGGGGGTGGTCACTGCTTCTCCTTGGCGAGGGGGTGGTACAGAAGGGCGTTGAGCGCGGCGGAGGCCACCGCCGAGCCGCCCTTCTCGGAAACGTTGCTGACGGCGGGCAGGCCGCTCTCCCGCAGTGCCTGCTTGGACTCGACGGCGCCGACGAAGCCGACCGGAAGCCCGATCACCAGCGCGGGCGCGGCGTCGAGGGTCAGGAGCTCCTCCAGGGCGGTGGGCGCGTTGCCGATCACCCAGAGCGCGCCGGGGCCCACCTGCTCGTACGCGAGCCGGACGGCGTGGGCCGACCGCGTGAGCCCGGGACCGGACTCGGCGTCCCGGAGGCGGCAGACCGTCTCGCGCCGGGTGATCCCGGCCGCGACCATCTCCACGTCGGTGACGACCGGCGCCCCGGCGTGCAGCGCCGCATGGGCCTGGACCAGCGCGTCCTCGTCCATGACGAGGTCCGTGGCGTAGCCGAGGTCGGCGGCGGAGTGGACGACCCGCTCCACCACCGCCCGCGTCAGCGGCGCGAAGTGCGAGGTGTCGAGGCGGGCGCGCATCCGCCGGTACGACTCCACCTCGATGGGGTGGACCGTACGCTCCCAGGGCCTGCTCACTTGGCCTCCCCGGGGGAGGAGGTCTGCCAGCGGTAGCCGCGCGGGGTCACCATGCGGCCGGCGATCTCCCGGGTGGCCGTGTTGCCCACGGTCACCACGGTCATCATGTCCACGGTCGCCGGGTCCAGCGCGCCGAGCGTGGTCAGCCGGCTGCTCTCGTCGGGGCGCGAGGCGTTGCGCACCACGCCGACCGGGGTGTGCGCGGCGCGGTGCCCGGCGAGGATGCCGAGCGCCTTGGGCAGCTGCCAGTCGCGGCCCCGGCTGCGCGGGTTGTAGAAGGTCACCACGATGTCCGCCTCGGCCGCCGCCCGGACGCGGCGCTCGATGACCTCCCACGGCGTGTGCAGGTCCGAGAGCGAGATGGAGACGTGGTCGTGGCCCAGCGGCGCGCCCAGGATCGCGGCGGCGGCCAGCGCGGCCGTCACGCCCGGCACGCCCACCACCTCGATGTCGTCGGCCGCCTCGGCGAGCGCGGGCGACGCCATCGCGTACACCCCCGCGTCGCCGGAGCCGATCAGCGCGACCGCGTGCCCGGCGCGCGCCTGGGCGACGGCGGTACGGGCCCGCTCCTCCTCGGCGCCGAGCCCCGACTCCAGGACCGTGGTGCCGGGCCGCAGCAGATCGCGGATCTGGTCCACGTACTGGTCGAGCCCGACGAGCACCGAGGCCCGGCGCAGCTCGTCCTTGGCGCGAGGGGTGAGCAGGTCACGGGCGCCGGGGCCGAGCCCGACGACCGCGAGCCGTCCGCGCGGAGCGCGCCGCACCACCGCGCAGGTGGCCATCGCGGCACGCCCCTCGGGGCTCGACTTCCGCTTGGGCACCAGCAGTTCACCCCCGCCCGCGAGCGCGGCGGCCTCCGCGACGCTCGGCGTCCCGACGGCCTCCAGCGGCGCGTCGGACGGGTTCGGCACGGTGATCCCGGCGAGCTCCTCCGCGCTGTACGCGGTGAGCGGCACCCCGAGCCGGGAGGCGGCCTCCACGAGGCCCGGCTCCCCGGACTTCGCGTCCACGGTGGCCAGCGCCGCCACGCTCAGCGCGCTGAGGCCCGCGCCCGCGAGGGTGTCCTCGATCAGGCCGAGCACCTCCTCCACGGGGGCGCCCTTGGACGCGCCGACGCCGACGACCAGGGACTTCGGCCGAAGTACGGCCTCGTGCGGGCCCGGTTCCAGCAGCCGGTCGGTGAGGTGGAGGGTGGCGGGGCCCTCGACGTCGGGGCGCACGTTCGGCGGAAGGGCCGGCAGCGGCCACACCCCGTCCGCGCGCAGCGCCACGGGCGAGCCGTCCAGCACCGCGCGCGAGACCGCGGCCACCGCGCCCTCGACGGGCAGACCGAGGGTGTCCAGGCCCGGCACGCCCACCGCGTCCGTCGCCGTGGTCACCACCGGCGTACAGCCGAGGACTTCGGCGACCTCGCCGGCCAGCGCGTTGG
Organism: Streptomyces sp. NPDC043908; assembly: GCF_056435525.1. NCBI lineage: Bacteria > Bacillati > Actinomycetota > Actinomycetes > Kitasatosporales > Streptomycetaceae > Streptomyces > Streptomyces sp. NPDC043908. The sequence goes on from NZ_JBWKEI010000006.1 coordinate 279,972, forward strand.
CACCGCCCCCGTGGCCCCCGAGCAGGGAGACGGCGAAGCGCCCGGCCTCGTCCACGCAGACCACGCCCGGGTCGGACGCCTTGTCCGCGAGCAGCGGGGCGAGCAGCCGGACGGTGGCCCCGGTGGCGAGGAAGCACACCAGCGCCTCGCACTCGGCGAAGGCCTGCCCGACGGCCTCCCGCACGGGTCCTTCGTACACCCGGACCCGGCCGGGCCAGGCCGCGGCCAACCGGTCGCGGGCGATGGCGCCCGCCGCGGTGGCGGAGATCAGGCCGATCACTGAACAGCTCCTTCGACAACCGATACGGCAGAGGGTGCGGGGCGGTCGCCCCACAGCAGGAAGACGGGGTTGGCGGCGGCGAGCCGGGTCACGTCGCCGGGCAGCGGCGCGAGCCGCGAGGCCTGGAGCAGCACCCCGTCGGTCTCCAGACCGGCCCCGGCCAGCGCCGCCCGCACCGCCGGAACACGGTCGAGCGCGGCCAGCGCCACCACCACCGTGCGCCGGGCCCGGCGGGCGCAGGCCGTGACGATCGCGGGCAGCTCACGGCCGCCCCCGCCGATGAACACCGCGTCCGGGTCGGCCAGGTCCGACAGGACCGTGGGCGCCGCGCCGTGCACCACCCGTACGTCCACGTGGTGCGCCGCCGCGTTGGCCCGGACGTGCTCGCAGCCCTCGGCGGTCTTCTCGACCGCGACCGCCGCCGCCCCGAACCGGGCGCACTCCACGGCCACCGAGCCCGACCCGGCCCCTATGTCCCAGACGAGATCGCCCAGGCGGGGGCCGATCCGGGCCAGCGCGAGGGCCCGGACCTCGGCCTTGGTGATCATCGAGTCGCGGTGGGCGAACGCGCTCTCCTCCAGCGCCCAGCGGTCGGGCGTGGCCCGCCCGCCCGCGACCGTGCGCACCGGCGAGAGCGCCTGCTCCTCGTCCAGGCAGATGATCACGCTGACCGCGTCCCACTCCCGGGCCGCGGCCTCCGCAGGGGTCACCCGCACCAGCCGCTCCCGCCGCGGGTCGCCCAGCGCCGACGCGACCACCAGGACGCGCTCGGGCGCCCGGCGGGCGAGCTCCGCGCCGAGCTCGGCGGGGCCGGCGCCGGGGCCGGTGAGCACGGCGGTCTTGGGGTGCGCCCGGCACACGTTGGCGGCCGTGCGCAGATCCCGCCCGTGCGCGCTGACCACCAGCGCGTCGTCCCAGGGCAGCCCCAGCCGGGCGAAGGCCACGGCCACCGAGGCGGTCCCCGGCCGTACGTCCAGCTCACGCGGGCCGAACCGTTCGGCCAGCGCCCGGACGATCCCGAAGAACCCGGGGTCGCCGGAGGCCAGCACCACGACCCGGCCGCCGCGCTCGCGGTGCTCGGCGATGGCGTCGAGGGCGGGCGCCAGCGGACCGAGCACCACCTGCTTGGCGCCCGGCGGGACCTCGGCCGCCGCGAGATGGCGGGCCGCGCCGGTGACCAGCGTGGCCTCGGCGAGCGCCGCCAGGGCGTCCGGGGCCAGCGGCGCGCCCGTCCCCGTACCGATGACGGTGATCATGACGGGGAGCGCTCCGCCTTCTCGGCGTTCTCGGCCTTCAGCGCGCGCCGGGCCGCCGGATCGGCCCGGCGGAAGCCGTGGAAGTGGCCCGGGTGGTAGAGGTGCGAGCGGGTGCCGGACGCCGACAGGGCCGGGCCGACCAGGAAGAGCGTGTGCTTCCAGAGCTTGTGCTCCTTGACCGTCTCCTCCAGCGTGCCGATCGTGCAGCGCAGCACCAGCTCCTCGGGCCAGGTCGCCTGGTACGCCACGACGACCGGCGTCGACGTCGGGTAGCCCCCCTCAAGGAGCTCCTCGACCAGCTGGCCGGAGCGGGCGGCGGACAGGAAGACGGCCATGGTCGTGCCGTGCCGGGCGAACTCGCGCACCTCCTCGCCGGGCGGCATCGGCGTCTTGCCGCCGCCCAGACGGGTGAGGATCACGGACTGGGCCACCTCCGGGATGGTCAGCTCGCGCTGGGCGATCGCCGCGACCGCCGAGAACGAGGAGACGCCCGGGACGATCTCGACCTCCAGGCCGAGCCCCGCCACCCGGTCGAGCTGCTCCTGGGTGCCGCCCCACAGCGCCGGGTCGCCGGAGTGGATCCGGGCGACCTTCAGGCCCTCGCGGGCGGCCCGCTCGTACACGCCGACGACGTCCTCCAGGGACATCGCCGCCGAATCCAGGATCTCGGCGTCTTCGCGCGCGTGGTCCAGGACCTCGGCCTGGACCAGGCTCGCGGCCCAGATGACCACGTCGGCCTCGGCGATCGCCCGGGCGGCACGGAACGTCAGCAGGTCGGCGGCGCCGGGGCCGGCGCCGACGACGGTCAGCCTGCCGGTGGGGGCATCGGCCATGGGAGGGGTCCTCTCGTACGTCACACAGTCGGTAAAGCGAAATGCGCGGGGGTGGGTCAGTCGGTTAGCAAGGGCGCATGGTGGTGATCGTGGCGCTCGGCGCCTTCCTGATGACACTGGTCGGCGGCTGGACGGCCCAGCGCGTCACCGACCGGCGCCATCTGGTGCTGGGACTGGCGGGCGGCCTGATGCTCGGCGTGGTCGGGCTCGACCTGCTGCCGGAGGCACTGGAGGCGGCGGGCGACGACGTCTTCGGCGTTCCGGCCGGGCTGCTGCTGTTCGTGGGCGGCTTCCTCCTCGCCCACCTGGTGGAACGCCTCCTTGCGGTGCGCCGGGCGGCCCACGGGGCGGACGAGAGGGCGCCGCAGGTGGGCCTGACGGCCGCCGCGGCGATGGTCGGGCACAGCCTGATGGACGGCATCGCGATCGGCGCCGCGTTCCAGGTGGGCGGCGGCATGGGCGCGGCCGTGGCGGTCGCGGTGATCACCCACGACTTCGCCGACGGCTTCAACACCTACACGATCACCAGCCTGTACGGGAACGACAAGCGCAAGGCCGTCGCCATGCTCGTCGCGGACGCGTTCGCCCCGATGGCCGGCGCCGCCTCCACCCTGCTGTTCACTCTTCCGGCCGAGCTGCTCGGAGGCTATCTGGGGTTCTTCAGCGGGGTGCTGCTGTATCTGGCCGCCGCCGAGATCCTGCCCGAGGCGCACCACGACCACCCGGCCCGCTCGACGCTGCTCTGCACGGTCGCGGGCGTGGCCTTCATCTGGCTGGTGGTGGGCATCGCGGGATGAGCCCCGGGGCGCCCGGGGCGGGGGCGGCGGCGCGGTCACAGCTTGCCGCCGCGTCCGCCCTCGCGCCGGGCGGGCGCGATGAGCGTGGAGAGGTAGGGCAGGGTGCGGCCGTCCAGCTCGGCGGCCGGGCTGATGAGCTCCTCGTCCAGGCCGAGCGCCGAGCCCCACACCGCGTCGTCGATCCGCCCGGTCGCGCGCAGCGCGGCCGCCACCTCACCGGCCTGGCGGCCGAACTTGTACGCCACGACCGTCCCCGGCCCCTCCAGCGCGTCCTTCAGGACGGTCGCCCCGGCGGTGACGGGGACCAGCGTGAGCGGCTCGGTGCCTTCGGTGAGCACGGCGCCCGAACGCGCGGCGAGGTCCTGCATGGCGGTGATCCCGGGCACGGTGACGATCTCCGTGCCCGGCACCAGCTCGGTGATGGTCTGGGCGAGGTAGGTGAACGTCGAGTACACATTGGGGTCGCCGATGGTCGCGAAGGCGACGCGCTCGTGCGCGCGCAGCAGCGCGGCGACCGTCTCGCCCGCCGCGTCCCAGGCCGCCTCGCGCCGGCCGCGGTCGGTGCGCTCGTTGAGCGCGAAGACGACCCGGACGATCCTGGCGCCGTCCACGTAGTGGAGCACGGTCGCCTCGGCGCGGCCGCGCTCCCCGGTGTCCATGACGGGTACGACGACCACGTCGGCGGCCTGGAGCGCCTTGACGCCCTTGACGGTCACCAACTCCGGGTCGCCGGGCCCCACTCCGACTCCGACCAGCTTGCTCATTGCGGGCACCTCTCGACGAACCGACGGGCGATGGCGGGCCGTGCGGCCCAGTGCGTGTGCAGATAGCTCGCGTGCACGCCCTGCTGGACGAACCCCTCGACCCGGCGCTCCGGGTGCACCAGGCCCCACGCGGGCGCGGGTCCGGCCCCCGGATCCAGGACGGTCCGGTGGAACTCGTGGCCGCGCAGCCGCGTTCCGGCCTCGGCCAGGCAACTGTCGCCCACGGCCACGGCTTCGCGGTACCCGAGTGTCAGCCGTTCCGTCATCCGCGCGTCGGCGTCCAGGACGCCGCACATCGGCTGTCCGTCGAGCGAACGCGCCAGATAGAGCAGCCCGGCGCACTCGGCGGCGACGGGCGCCCCCGACCGCGCGAGCGCGCCGACGGCCTCGCGCAGCGGCTCGTTGGCGCTGAGCTCGGCCGCGTACACCTCGGGGAAGCCGCCGCCGATGACGAGTCCGGCGGTGCCGTGAGGAAGCGCCTCGTCCCTGAGCGGGTCGAACACCACGACCTCCGCCCCGGCGGCGGCGAGCAGTTCGGCGTGCTCGGCGTACGAGAACGTGAAGGCGGGGCCGCCGGCGAGGGCGACGACGGGGCGGCGGTGCCCGGTGGTCGTCTGCGGCCCGGTGGGGGCTGGTCGCGCAGTTCCCCGCGCCCCTGAGGGAACGGGGCCTGCGGCCCCTGTTCCGCCCCGCGCCTCGCAACCCGGCGCGGCCGCACCCCCCAGGGGCGCGGGGAACTGCGCGACCAGCCCGCCACGGTCCGCGGACGAACCGTCCGGCCGCCCGCCAGAGGGCTTTCGGGAAGGGGCGGGGTGGGGGAGCAACACCTCCAAGGCGTCCCACGGCTCGCACCCGAGCCGCGGCGCCGAGCGCGCCAGTGCCACCAGCGCGGCCAGATCGCACCCCTGCCGCACCCGCTCCGCCATCGCCGCCACCGCGGCCACCGCGTCGGCGCGCCGCTCGGCCACCGGCACCAGGCCCAGATGGCGCGACGGCGTCGACAGCGGGGCCGCGCGCCGCAGGGCGCCGAGGACCGGGACGCCGGACTCGTCCAGCGCCTCCCGCAGCAGCGCCTCGTGCCGGTCCGAGGCCACCTTGTTGAGGATCACCCCGCCGATCCGCACCCCGGGATCCCAGGACGCGAAGCCGTGCACCAGCGCCGCCACCGACCGCGACTGCGAGGACGCGTCGACGACCAGCACCACCGGCGCCCGCAGCAGCTTCGCCACCTGGGCGGTGGAGGCCAGCTCACCGAGCCCGGCCGCCCCGTCGTACAGCCCCATCACGCCCTCGACCACCGCGACGTCGCACCCCCGCGCCCCGTGCGCGAACAGCGGGGCCACCAGCGACTCCCCGCACAGGTACGCGTCGAGGTTGCGCCCCGGGCGCCCCGTGGCCAGGGCGTGGTAGCCGGGGTCGATGTAGTCGGGGCCGACCTTGTGCGGGGACACGGTGAGACCGGTCGCGGCGAGCGCGGCCATCAGGCCCGTCGCGACCGTGGTCTTCCCGCTGCCCGACGAGGGGGCCGCGATGACGAGACGTGCTACCACTCGATGCCCCGCTGCCCCTTCTGGCCGGCGTCCATCGGGTGCTTGACCTTGGACATGTCGGTCACCAGGTCCGCGAAGTCCACCAGCTTCTCCGGGGCGTTGCGCCCGGTGATCACCACGTGCTGGGTGCCGGGGCGGTCCCGCAGCACCGCGACGACCTCGTCGGTGTCGATCCAGCCCCAGTGCATGGGGTAGGCGAACTCGTCGAGCACGTACAGCCGGTACGTCTCGGCGGCCAGGTCCCGCTTGACCTGCTCCCAGCCCTCGCGGGCCTTCTCCTCGTTGGAGAGTTCGCCCTCCGAGGGGGCGCGCTGGATCCACGACCAGCCCTCGCCCATCTTGTGCCAGGCGACGCTGCCGCCCTCGCCGGAGGCGCCGAGCACCTTCAGCGCGTTCTCCTCGCCGACCTTCCACTTCGCCGACTTGACGAACTGGAACACCCCGATCGGCCAGCCCTGGTTCCAGGCCCGCAGCGCGAGCCCGAACGCGGCCGTCGACTTGCCCTTGCCGATGCCCGTGTGGACCACGACCAGCGGCCTGTTACGCCGCTGACGGGTCGTCAGACCGTCCTCCGGCACCACACTCGGCTGTCCCTGCGGCATCAGGCGGCCCTCCTGTTCGTCCCCTGTACGTCCTTGACCAGGCCCGCGATCGAGTCGGCCCGCAGCTCGTCGAGCGTCACCGCGGGACCGCCCAGCTCGCGCGCCAGCTCCGCCGCGAGCCCCAGGCGCACCGCGCCCGCCTCGCAGTCCACGACCACCGAAGCGACCCCCTCGGCCGCCAGCAGCCGGGCCGAACGGCCCGCCAGCGCCACCGGGTCCACGCCACCGGTGGCCCGCCCGTCCGTCACCACCACGAGCAGCGGCCGCCGCGACGGATCGCGCATCCGCTCCACCCGCAGCACGTCGTGCGCCTTCAGCAGCCCGGCCGCCAGCGGGGTGCGCCCGCCGGTCGGCAGCGTCTCCAGACGGACCGCCGCCGCGTCCACCGACGACGTCGGCGGCAGCGCCACCTCCGCGTCCTTGCCGCGGAAGGTGATCAGGCCGACCTTGTCCCGCCGCTGGTACGCGTCGAGGAGCAGCGACAGCACCGCGCCCTTGACCGCGCCCATCCGCTGCCGGGCCGCCATCGACCCCGAGGCGTCGACGACGAAGAGCACCAGATTGCCCTCGCGGCCCTCCCGGGTCGCCTGGCGCAGATCGTCGCGCCGCACGACGAGCCCGCGCCCCGAACGCCCGCGCGCCCGCTGGTGCGGCGCGGCCGCCTGGACCGTCGCCGCCAGATGCAGCTTGGTGAGGGCGCCCTGGGGGCGGCGGGCGCCGGTGGTGCGCCCGTGCGCCGTGCGGGCCCGCGAGCGGCGCCCGGCCGCGCCCTCGCCGAGGCCCGGCACGCTCAGCATCTTCGTACGGAACGGCTCGCCGGCCCGGACCGCCTGCTGCTCGCCCGCGCCGGACGGCTGCGGCTCGCCGCCCTCGCCCGCCTCGGGACGCGCGGGGGTGTCGCCCGTGCCCGCCTCCGGCGCCGGGCCGCCGTCCTGCGGGGGCTGCCCGCCCCCGCCGCCCGGACCGTCCGGGTCCGGGTCGTCGTCCTCGCCCGTGTCCCCGAACTCCTGGAGCGTGTCGTCGAGCTTGTCCTCGTCCAGGCCCGGGGCGTCGAAGGGGTTGCGCCGGCGGCGGTGCGGCAGCGCCAGCAGCGCCGCCTGCCGCACGTCCTCGGCGAGCACCTCCTCGCGCCCCGCCCAGGCGGCCAGCGCCGTCGCGGTGCGCGCCATCACGATGTCGGCCCGCATGCCGTCGACCTCGAAGGCCGCGCAGGTGGCCGCGATCTGCCGCAGCGCGCCGTCGCCGAGCCGGACCCGGGGCAGCAACGCGCGCGCGGCGATGATCCGCGCCCGGACCGCGCTCTCCTCGTCCGCCCAGCGCGCCGCGAACGCGGCCGGCTCGTCGTCGTACGCCAGGCGCCTGCGGACCACCTCGACCCGCTGGTCCGGCTCCCGGGACGCCGAGACCTCCACGGTCAGCCCGAACCGGTCCAGGAGCTGCGGCCTGAGCTCGCCCTCCTCCGGGTTCATGGTGCCCACCAGCAGGAAGCGCGCGGCGTGCCGTACCGAGACGCCCTCGCGCTCCACGTACGAGGCGCCCATCGCGGCGGCGTCGAGCAGCAGGTCGACCAGGTGGTCGTGGAGGAGGTTGACCTCGTCCACGTAGAGGATGCCCCGGTGCGCGTGGGCGAGCAGACCGGGCTCGAAGGCCTTCACACCCTCGGCGAGCGCCCGCTCGATGTCCAGCGCGCCCACCAGGCGGTCCTCGGAGGCGCCGACCGGCAGCTCCACCATCCGGGCGGGCCGGGCGGCCCCGGTCCCCGCCTCGTGCGGCCCGTCGGGGCACGCCGGGTCGGGCGCGGCCGGGTCGCAGGAGAACCGGCAGCCCGTGACCACCTCGACCTCGGGCAGCAGCGCCGAGAGCGCCCGCACGGCCGTCGACTTCGCGGTGCCCTTCTCGCCCCGGACGAGAACACCGCCGACGGCGGGGCTCACCGCGTTCAGCAGGAGGGCGAGGCGCAGATCGTCCTGACCGACGATCGCGGTGAACGGATAAGGCGTGCTCATGCGTCGTCACCCTCCAGGTCGCCCTCGAGCTGCAGATAGGTCGCGCGGAGCCGCTCCAGCGTCTCCGCGTCCGGTTCGGCCCACAGACCGCGGTCGGCGGCCTCAAGGAGGCGCTCCGTGATGCCGCGCAGGGCCCAGGGGTTGGACTTCTTCATGAAGTCCCGGTTCGTCTCGTCGAACACGTACTCCGCGCTGAGCTTCTCGTACATCCAGTCGTCGACCACGCCCGCCGTCGCGTCGTACCCGAACAGGTAGTCCACGGTCGCGGCCATCTCGAAGGCGCCCTTGTAGCCGTGGCGCCGCATCGCCGCCATCCAGCGCGGGTTGACCACGCGCGCGCGGAAGACGCGGTGGGTCTCCTCGCCCAGGGTGCGGGTCTTGATCTGGTCGGGGGTGGCCGAGTCGCCCACGTACGCCTCGGGGGACTCGCCCGTCAGATGGCGGACCATGGCGACCATGCCGCCGTGGTACTGGAAGTAGTCGTCGGCGTCGACCAGGTCGTGCTCGCGCGTGTCGACGTTCTTCGCGGCCACCGCGATCCGGCGGAACGCCGTCTCCATGTCGCCGCGCGCCGCGCGCCCGTCGAGACCGCGCCCGTACGCGTAACCGCCCCACACCGCGTACACCTCGGCGAGGTCGGCGTCGCTGCGCCAGTTGCGCGCGTCGATCAGGGGGAGCAGACCCGCCCCGTACGCCCCCGGCTTGGAGCCGAAGATACGGGCCGTGGCGCGGCGGCGGTCGCCGTGCTCGGCGGTGTCCTCGTCGGCGTGCGCCCGGACGTAGTTGGACTCGGCCGGCTCGTCCAGCTCCGCCACCGTCCGCACCGCGTCGTCGAGCAGCCCGACCACGTGCGGGAACGCGTCCCGGAAGAAGCCGGAGATGCGGACCGTCACATCGATGCGGGGACGGCCCAGCTCCGCGACCGGGACCACCTCGAAGCCGGTGACGCGGCGGGACGCCTCGTCCCACACCGGGCGGCAGCCCAGCAGCGCCAGGATCTCGGCGATGTCGTCGCCCTGGGTGCGCATCGCGGAGGTGCCCCACACGGTCAGGCCGACCGACTTCGGGTACGCCCCGGTGTCCGCCAGATAGCGCGCCACCAGCGAGTCGGCGAGCGCCTGGCCGACCTCCCAGGACAGCCGCGAGGGGATGGCCTTGGGGTCCACCGAGTAGAAGTTGCGGCCGGTCGGCAGGACGTTGACCAGGCCACGGGTGGGGGAGCCGGACGGGCCCGCCGGGACGTAGCCGCCGTCGAGCGCCCGCAGGATGTGGGTGATCTCGTCGGTCGTGCGCGCCAGGCGCGGCACCACCTCGCGGCAGGCGAACTCCAGCACCGCCACCGCGTCCGGCAGTTCGGCGCCCAGGACCTCGGCGACCAGCGGGGCGCAGGCCGGGACCGACCAGCCGCGCTCCTCCATGCCCTCCGCCAGGCGGCGGCACAGGTGCTCCAGGAGGTCGATCGTGTCGGCCGCCGTACGGGCCGGGCCCTCGACCAGGTCGGTGAGCTCCACCGGGACCTTCACCGGCGCGCCCGGCTCCGCCAGCAGCTCCTTCTCCACCAGGCCGAAGTGCTCGGCCAGCGAGGCGCGCAGACCGGGCAGCGCGTTGGCCTGCCCGCCCCACACCTGGGAGGCGCGCAGCACCGCGAGCACCAGGTTGACCCGGGGCTCGGCCTCGGGGCCGCCGCCCAGGATGTGCAGGCCGTCGCGGATCTGGACGTCCTTGATCTCGCAGAGGTAGCCGTCGATGTGCATGACGAACTCGTCGAAGTCGCCGTCGTCCGGCTGCTCGTCGACGTGCAGGTCGTGGTGGAGCTCGGCGGCCTTGACCAGCGTCCAGATCTGGGCCCGCACCGCCGGGGCCTTCGTCGGGTCGAGATCGCTCACCAGCGCGTACTCGTCGAGGAGCTGCTCCAGTTTGGCCAGGTCGCCGTAGGTGTCGGCGCGGGCCATCGGCGGGACGAGGTGGTCCACGACCGTGGCGTGGCCGCGCCGCTTGGCCTGGGTGCCCTCGCCCGGGTCGTTGACGATGAACGGGTAGACCAGCGGCAGGTCGCCCAGGACCGCGTCGGGACCGCAGCCCGAGGACAGCCCGAGGCCCTTGCCGGGCAGCCACTCCATGGTGCCGTGCTTGCCCATGTGGACGATCGCGTCGGCGCCGAAGCTGTTCTCCAGCCAGCGGTAGGCGGCCATGTAGTGGTGCGAGGGCGGCATGTCCGGGTCGTGGTAGATCGCGATCGGGTTCTCGCCGAAGCCGCGCGGCGGCTGGATCATGACCACGACGTTGCCGAACTGCAGGGAGGCGAGCACGATCTCGTCGCCGTCCACGTACAACTGGCCCGGGGGCTCGCCCCAGTGCTCCAGCATGCTGTCGCGCAGCTCCGGCTCCAGCTTCTCGAACCAGGCGCGGTAGTCCGCGAGCGGCACGCGCGCGGGGGCCGCCGCGAGCTGCTCCTCGGTGAGCCACTCCACGTCGTGGCCGCCCGCGTTGATCAGCCGGTGGATCAGCTCGTCGCCGTTGTCCGGGTGGCCCTCCACCCCGTAACCGGCGTCCCGCAGCGCGTCCAGGACCCGGACCGCCGAGGCGGGCGTGTCCAGACCCACCGCGTTGCCCACGCGCGAGTGCTTGGTGGGGTAGGCGGTGAAGACCAGGGCCAGCTTCTTCTCCGCGTTCGGCTTGTGCTTCAGACGGGCGTGGCGCACCGCGATCCCGGCGACCCGGGAGGCCCGCTCGGGGTCGGCGACGTACACCGGCACCTCGTCGGGGCCCTGCTCCTTGAAGGAGAACGGGACGGTGATCAGCCGGCCGTCGAACTCGGGGATGGCGACCTGCATCGCCGCGTCCATGGGGGAGAGCGCCGCGTCCGACGCCTCCCAGACGGCCTTGGACGACGTCAGGCAGAGCCCTTGCAGCACCGGCACGTTCAGGTCGGCCAGGGCGCCGATGTCCCACGCCTCCTCGTCGCCGCCCGCGCTCGCCTGCGAGGCGGTGGTGCCGCCAGCCGCCAGGACGGTGGCGATCAGCGCGTCCGCCCGGCCCAGCGTCTCGTAGAGCGCCGGGTCCGCGCCGCGCAGCGACCCCACGTACACCGCGAGGGCGTTGGCGCCCTGGGCCTCGATGCGGTCGCACAGGACGTCGACGAAGGCGGTGTTGCCCGAGAGCTGGTGGGCGCGGTAGAAGAGCACGCCGACCGTGGGGCGGCCCTCCACGTACGCGCGCGTGCCGTGCACGCCCCACTCCGGCATCTTCTGCGGCTCCGCGAAGCCGACGCCCGTGAGCAGCACGGTGTCGGAGAGGAACCGCGACAGCTCCACGAGGTTGCCGGGGCCGCCCTCGACGAGATAGCGCAGGGCCTCGGCGACCACTCCGGCCGGGGCCGAGGACTCGGCCATCAGCTCCGCGTCCGGCACGGACTCGCCCCCCAGCAGCACCGTGGGGATGCCGGACGCCTTCAGGACGGCAAGACCGTCCTCCCAGGCGCGCTTGCCGCCCAGCAGGCGCACGACGGCCACCGACGCGCCCTCGATCAGCGCGGGCAGCTCCTCCGCCACGTCGATACGGGTGGGGTTGCCGATCCGGAAGGGCGCCCCGGAGGCCCGGGCCGCCAGCAGATCCGTGTCGGCGGTCGACAACAACAGCACAGTGCTCATGCGGGTGCTCCAGGTGCGATGAAGGGAAGTCCTGCGGGCGCGCCCTGCTCGATCAGCCGCAGGAGCGCGTCCGTGTCCGCGTGTTCTTCGATGAGGTCGCCGAGGCGGTCCAACTGCTCCTCGCGCAGCACCCCGAACGACGTGTCGGGGGCGGGCACGAAACGCCGGCCGGCGGTGCTCGCGACCCGCTCCAGGAACCGTCGTCTGAATCCGTCGCTCTCCAGTGCCCCGTGCCAGTGCGTCCCCCAGACCGCACCGACCCGGCATCCGTCCAGGCCGTTTCCGTCGTCATCGCAGATGAACCGGTCCCCGCCCAGCACTTCGGCGACACCGTGGTGGATCTCGTATCCCTCCACGCGCTCGCCCAGCGCCTCGCCGGCCGGCCGGGCGAGGGTCTTCTCGGCCGCGAACCGCACCCGCACGGGCAGCAGTCCGAGACCCGTCACGGAACCCGCCCGTGACTCGACGTCGTCCTCGATGTGTTCGCCGAGCAGCTGGTAGCCGCCGCAGATCCCCAGCACCGGGCGCCCCTCGGCCGCCCTGCGCGCCAGCTCCCGCGCCAGCCCCCGCTCCCTCAGCCACTCCAACGCCCGGACCGTGCCCCGGGTTCCCGGCACCACGACCAGGTCCGCGTCGGCCAGCTCCTCGGGCCGGTCCACGAACCGTACGATCACGCCCGGTTCGGCGGCGAGCGCGTCCACGTCCGTGAAGTTGGACATCAGCGGCACCGCGCACACCGCGACCCGCAGCACGTCCTCGCCGACCGGCGGCGCCACCACGGACTCGCGCACGGCGCCGCGCAAGGACACCCGCAGGCCGTCCTCCTCGTCGATGCCGAGCCCGTGCGCGAACGGCAGGATCCCGTACGTGTGGCGCCCGGTGAGGCCGCGCAGCATCTCGATACCGGGTTCGAGCAGCGAGACGTCGCCCCGGAACTTGTTGACGATGTACCCGGCGACCAGCGCCTGGTCCTCGCGGCTCAGCAGCGCCGTCGTCCCGAAGAACGAGGCGAACACCCCGCCCCGGTCGATGTCGCCGACCACCACCACCGGCAGCCTCGCGGCGCGCGCGATGCCCATGTTGACGATGTCGGTGCGCCGCAGGTTGATCTCGGCCGGGCTGCCCGCCCCCTCGCAGATCACGGCGTCATATGTGCCCCGCATCCGCTCCAGGCAGTCCACGACCGTGCCCAGAAGCGCCTCCTGGCGCCCGCCGTGGTAGCCGCGGGCGCTCAACTCGCCCACCGGCTTGCCCATCAGCACGACCTGGCTCGAACGGTCGCTCCCCGGCTTGAGCAGCACCGGGTTCATCAGCGCGGACGGCTCCACGCGCGCCGCCTGCGCCTGCATCGCCTGCGCGCGCCCGATCTCCGCGCCCTCGCGCGTGACGAAGGAGTTGAGGGACATGTTCTGTCCCTTGAAGGGCGCGACCTTCACACCCCGGCGCACCAGCCACCGGCAGATCCCGGCGGTGACGACGCTCTTCCCCGCGTCCGACGTGGTGCCCGCGACCAGCAGTCCGCCGCTCATGTCCGTACCTTCCTCACCGCGATCGCCACACCCAGCGCCAGCCAGCCCACCCGGCGCGACAGCCGCACCGCCCGCTCGATGTCCGCCACTTCCACCGCCCGGCCGTCCCCGTTCAGCACCGGCCGGTTCTCGACACGGCCGCCGTACGCGAGGGTGCCGCCGAGCCGTACGCCGAGCGCCCCCGCGAACGACGCCTCCACCGGCCCCGCGTTGGGGCTCGGGTGCTTGGCCGCGTCCGACCGCCACGCGCGCGTGGCGGCGCGCGGCGCGCCTCCCGCCACGACCGCGAGCGCGGCCGTGAGCCGGGCGCCCGGCCAGCCCGCCACGTCGTCCAGGCGCGCCGAGGCCCACCCGTACCGCAGATGGCGCGGCGAGCGGTGGCCGACCATCGCGTCCAGGGTGTTGACCGCGCGGAACGCCACCAGACCGGGCACGCCCGCGAGCGCCCCCCACACCAGCGCGCCGACCACGGCGTCGGAGGTGTTCTCGGCGACGGACTCGACGACCGCGCGCGCGATGCCGGGCCCGTCCAGCGACTGCGGGTCGCGCCCGCACAGATGCGGCAGCCGCGCGCGGGCCGCCTCGACGTCTCCCGCCTGGAGTGCGGCGCCGATCGCGCGGGCCTCCCGGCCCAGCGAAGTGCCGCCCACGACCGTCCAGGTGGCGGCGGCGGTCAGGGCGACGGAGGCGGCGGGACTGCGGCGTACGGCACGGGTGGCGAGCAGCGCGGCGCCCGCGGCGCCTCCGGCGCACACGGCGGTGTGCAGCGCGCCCCAGCCACGGTGGTCGCGCCACAGCGCGCGCTCCACGGCGGCCGCGGCACGGCCGAACGCGGCGACCGGGTGTCCGCGGCGGGGGTCGCCGAGGAGGAGGTCGCCGAGGAGACCGGCGGTGGCGCCGTACGCGAAAGTGCGATCGGCACGCATGGGATCAGCCCGCCGCAACGCCGCGGGGAACTCCGGTACGTCCGGGGGGTGCCGGCAACAGGCAGGCGCGCATGGCGGTATGTCCTCACTCAGGGTGTCCGCGCCCTGGTACGACGTCGACCGGCGGTGAGAGTTCCTGGCTCACGGGGATGATTCCCCGATGACAGTGGCGGGACCGCGCCGGATTCGCACCGGCTTCCTCTTCTGCCGCCGTAAATGGCTCGGGCAGTCCACCATGCCCGGGAACGCCCGTCAACTCGCTGCTGACCTGCGACGGGAGAGTGTGCGCAGGCACACAGGAAACCGCCCCCCGGCAGGGCCGGAGGGCGGTTGTGGAGGGTGCGGCGCCGGTCGTCGGCCTACTTGGCGACGATCAGGTTGATGCCGTACGCGACGGCCGCCGCGCAGAGCGCGAAGCAGAGGTAGGCGGTGGTGCGGGCCACGGCGACGTTGCCCTTGCCGGCCGCCGCCGACTGCTGCTTGCTGAGGCCGACGATGCCGACGGTGAACAGGCCCACCAGGCCGACGGTGACGATGAGGCTGACACCGAAGACGGTGCCGAGAGCTGCCCAGTCGATGTGCATGACGATTCCTTCGGGGAGCGCGGCCGGGTCAGACGACGGCCGGGCGGGCCGGGTCGGCGGGGGCGGGCGCCGGGATGGTGGCCGTCAGGTCGACGGCCGCGGCGGCGGCGGTGGGCGGCGGGGTGACCGCGGCCATCGCGGTCGTGACGACACCGGCGGGCTCGGCCGGAACGGCGGCCGGGACGTGGGTGACGTCGTTGTGGTCGACCGGCTGGCGGCGCGACAGCTTCCAGATGAAGCCGGAGCCCCCGACCAGCAGGACCGCCACGAGGACGATGCCCCAGGTGCCCCGTCCGGCGAGGAACTCGGCGCCGGCGCCGACCAGGCCCGCGGCGGGCAGGGTCAGGCCCCAGGCGATGAACATCCGGGTCGCGGTGGACCAGCGGACCACTCCGCCCTTGCGGCCGAGGCCGGCGCCCATGACGGAGCCGGAGCAGACCTGGGTGGTGGAGAGCGAGAAGCCGAGGTGCGAGGAGGCCAGGATGACGGTCGCGGCACCGGACTGGGCGGCGAAGCCCTGCGGCGGAGCCAGCTCGGTCAGGCCCTTGCCCATGGTGCGGATGATGCGCCAGCCGCCGAGGTAGGTGCCCATGGCGATGGCCATGCCGGCCGAGACGATGACCCACAGCGGGGGGTTGGCGCCCGGGTGCAGCACGCCGCCGGTGACCAGGGCGAGGGTGATGATGCCCATGGTCTTCTGCGCGTCGTTGGTGCCGTGGGCGAGCGAGACGAGGCCGGCGGAGGCGATCTGCCCGGCCCGGTAGCCCTTGGCGGTGGCCTTCTCGGCCGCCGGGTCGGCGTTCCGGTTGATCCGGTACGTCAGCCGGGTGGCCAGCATCGAGGCGACGCCCGCGACGATCGGGGCGGCGACGGCGGGCAGGAGCACCTTGGTGACGACGGTCGAGCCGTTCACCGAGGACCAGCCGGCCGACATCACGGCCGCGCCGATCAGACCGCCGAACAGCGCGTGGGAGGAGCTGGACGGCAGTCCGAGCAGCCAGGTCACCAGATTCCACAGGATGGCGCCGACGAGCGCCGCGAAGATGACCTCTGTTCGGAGGCCCTTCTCGTTGATGATCCCGCCGGAGATCGTCTTGGCGACCTCCACCGACAGGAACGCGCCGACCAGGTTGAGCGCGGCCGACATGGCGACCGCGGCTTTGGGCTTCAGGGCGCCGGTCGAGATGGTCGTGGCCATCGCGTTGGCGGTGTCATGGAAACCGTTCGTGAAATCGAACACTAGAGCTGTCACGACCACAATGGCGAGCAGCAGCGTGATGTGTTCCATTTACCCAGGCAATCGTTCGACGTCAGTGGCTGGACGAACGTAAGCAACCTGAATGAACGGAAGGTGAACTGGGCCGGACCGCACGGTGTATCCCGGCGCTTCTTGGCCGGGATTTGGGATACGCGCTTCCCCGCAGAACGGGCATATCGGCCGTAGGTCCCAGGGAGGCAGGATTCCGTTCACTCTCCCGCCCCCGGCGCGGACCCTGCGAGGATCACCCCATGGGAGAGCCGAACGACGCCGCCGAGACCGCCGAGGCCTGGGCCGAGCTGACCGCGACCGCGCGCCGCACCGCCGAGGCGGGCCTGGTCGTGGGGACCTCCGGCAACGTCTCCGTACGCGTCGGGGACCTGGTGCTCGTCACCCCCAGCGGGGTGTCGTACGAGCGGCTCGGGCCCGGCGACACCGTCGCCGTCGACCTCACCGGCCGGCAGGTCGCCGGGACCCTGCGGCCCACCAGCGAGCTCCCCCTGCACCTGGCCGCCTACCGGCACACCGACGCCCGGGCCGTCGTCCACACCCACGCCGTCCACGCCACGGCCGTCTCCACCCTGGTCACCGAGCTCCCGCCGGTCCACTACATGACCGCCGAGCTCGGCGGACCGGTCCGGGTCGCGCCCTACGCGCTCTACGGGTCCGAGGAACTCGCCGCGAACATGCTCGGCGCCCTCGACGGCCGCACCGGCTGCCTCCTCCAGAACCATGGAACGGTCACCTGCGGAGCCACCCTTTCCCAGGCGTACGACCGCACCGCCCAGCTGGAATGGATGTGCCGGCTCTGGCTCGCCGCCTCCTCCGTGCCCGGCCGCACCCCCTCCCTGCTCTCCGCCGACGACCTCGACCGGGCCGCCGAGCAGTTCCGGGGGTACGGACAGCGCTGACGTCCCGTACGCCACACGTGTCCCGGTGGGCCCCGCCCACTGGCCGTGGCGCCGCTTACTGCCGACACTGGAACGGTGCGCCCGGCTACAGCGACGGCAGCGGCCGTCACCACACTCATCGGCGTCGGCGCGGCAGCGGTGGCCGCCGGACGGTACGCGAGCGACGCGGCCCTCAAGGTGCCGCCGGGCCGCCCGCTGCCCGCCGACCCCGAGCTCACCGTGCACGCCACGGCGCCCGGGCGGATCGCCCTGACCCGCTGCCTGGCCTCGCTGCGCCCCGGTGTGTACGGCATCGAGGGCTCCGGCGTCCACGCGGTGGTCGGCGAGGTCGTCGACGTGCCGCACGCCGCGGACACCGTGGTGCGCCGCCTGGAGCGGGTCACCCGGGGGAGCCCCCAGCCCGGGGACCGGGTCCGGCTCACCCCGCAGGTCCACCACGGCACCCCGGCCGGGGCGCTGGGGCTGCGCCACGAGGACGTCGAGATCCCCGCGGAGCTCGGTGTGCTGCCCGCCTGGGTGGTGCCGGGCGCCCGCGACACCTGGGTGATCACCGTGCACGGCCTGGGCACCACCCGGGAGCACCCGCTCAACGTCATGGGATTCCTGCACCGCCACCGGCTGCCGGTGCTCGACCTCGCCTACCGGGGCGACGCGGGCGCCCCCCGCTCCCCGGACGGTCTCGGACACCTCGGCGACGCGGAGTGGCGCGACCTCGACGCCGCGATCCGCTACGCCGTACGCTCCGGCGCCCGGCACGTGATCCTGCACGGCTGGTCCACCGGCGCCACCATGGCCCTGCTCGCCGCCGCGAACTCCGGGATGCGCGAGCGGATCCGGGGCCTCGTCCTGGATTCGCCGGTGCTCGACTGGGAGGGCACCGTACGCGCCCTCGCCGTCGCGCACGGCGCCCCGGGCGCGCTGCTGCCGCTCGCCGTCCGGGCCGCGCAGGGCCGCACCGGCCCGCACGGCGGCCGGCTGCGCGGGGTGTCCGACCCGGCCGCCCTGAGCGTGCCGGCCCTGGTCTTCCACGGCCCCGGCGACACCCTGGCCTCCTGGCCCCTCACCCGCGAACTCGCCGCCCGCCGACCCGATCTGGTGACCCTTCACACGGTCCCGGACGCCCCGCACGCCGCGATGTGGAACGCCGACCCTGACCGGTACGAGGAGGCCCTGCGGCGCTTCCTGACCCCGCTCATGTGACCCGCGGTGCCGGCGCCCACCCGTGGCGCGCGCGTGCCCGCCGGCGGCGCCCCGGCGATCGGGGCGCCCGTTCCGCTTCGGCTTTCGGGCCGCCCCCGCGAGGCGCCCTCCCCGGGGCCCGCCGCCGCGTGCCCCGTCGCGCCGGGCCGGTGCGAAAGGCAGGTGCCCGCCATTCCGTTTGGGCTTTCCGGCCGTCAACGGGAAGACTGCATCCGTGACGTCCCGGAAGCCTGATGAGAAGTTGCCGCGAGACTCCAGACTGCGGCTTGTCCGCACACCGCACGCGAAGGACGCCCGGCCCCTCGCCAGCGCCCGCCGCGCCGTGAGCGACCGCCGCTCCCGGGCGTCCCGGCCGCCCGAGGGCACCCCGGCCCCCGCCGAACTGGCCCGCCAGGCCAGAGCGGTGCTCGCGGACGCCGTACGCGTCGCCCGCTGGGCCGACGCCGAGCGCGCCCGGGGCACCGCGCCGCGCCCCGCCCCGGCCGGCACCCTCTCCGGCGCCGCCGCCGAACAGGCCTCCGTCACCCTGGGCCTGACACCCGCCCAGGTGCGGGCCGGCTGGGACCGCGCCCGGCTCGCCGGACTCGTCGAGCTGCACGGCGGCACCGCCCGCCCCGGCTGGCGGCTGCGCGCGTGGGACCGCGACGACGCCGCCGTGCTGCGCGGCTGGGTCGCCCTCTTCGACGCCTGGTCGATCGTCCACCCCGCTCCGGCCGCCATCGCGCCCGCCGCCGTGGCCGAGGTCGTCGAAGCCGTCCCCCAGGTGCTCTCCCTCCTCCAGCTCTCGGCCGGTCCCGTCCTCGTACCGGCCCTGCTCGACCTGCTCGGCCAGCGCGTCGCCGAACTGCGCGACGAGCGCTGCGAGGTGCCCGACGGCACCGGCGCGGACGCCGCCGGCGGGGATCGCCCCGCCTCCCTCGCCTTCCTCTCCCTCCTCCTCGACTGGGCCCTCGCCGGGCTCGCCGCCGTCGGCGCGCTCACCCTCGGCGAGGGCTCGGCCACCCTCACCCCGCTCGGCAACTGGGCGGTGTGGGTCAAGCTGGAGCAGATCTGCGTCGCCGCGCAGAGCCCGGCCGGCAACATCGAGCAGTCCGCCGAGGACATGCTGCGCGGCTGCGCCCGGCTCACCCCCGGCCCCGCCCGCGCCGAGTACCGCGCCTGGCTCGCCGCCCGGCCCGTCGGCAGCGCGGTGACGGAGCTGCTCGACGCGGCCCGGGGCGAGGACGCCCTGGTGCGCGGGCTCGCCTTCGAGGCGCTCCGGGTCGTCGGCGCGCCCGCCGAACCCGAGGTGCGCGCCGCCACCGACGAGATCTTCCTGCGCCCCTACGCCCTGCTGTGGCTCGCCGAGCACGAGGGCACCGACCCCGAGGACGCCACCGCCGTCCTCACCCGCGAGGAGTCCACCTGGCTGTGGGTCGACACCGCCGCGGCCGTCGCCGACCACGGCGAGGTCGACCTGATGGTGCGCCACCTCGACTCCGCCGTGCAGGGCACCGTCCCGGCCCTGCTCGACGAGGTCAGGGCCGTCGGCCACCCCCGGACCGTGCAGGTCCTGGTGGCCCTGGCGGCCGCCCATCCGGACCCGGCCCTCGCCAAGGCCGTGCGCCGCGCGGCCTTCCAGGTCCACACGAGCGGGGTGTAGCCGGGGTCAGCCGGCCGCGCCGGGGGCGTACGTACCGAAGCTCCACACGTTGCCCTCGGCGTCGCGCGCCATGTAGTCGCGCGAGCCGTAGTCCTGGTCGGTGGGCTCCATCAGGATCTCCACGCCGTGCTCCACCGCCCGCTTGTGGTGCGCGTCCACGTCGTCCACCACCACATAGACGCCCACCGGGCCCGCGTCGCGCAGGGCGTTGGCGAAGACGCCGCCCCGGCCCTTGGAGCCGAGCATCACCACGCCGGTGCCGCTGGCCAGTTCGGCGTGGAGCACCTGGCCCTCCGCGTCCTCGAACACCGCCGTCTCCGTGAACCCGAAGGCGTCCCTCAGCAGCCCGATCGCGGCTTTCGCGTCCCTGTACAGAATCGTCGGATACACACTCATGACGTACTCCCGTCCCTGTCGCCGCCGTCGTCGTAGCGGCCCGCTGTGACCTGGATCTCAGTCTCGCACCCGGCACTGACAACGCCCCGGGGGCCGTGCGCGGGCGGCCCGGAAGACCCGGCGGCTCAGCGGGCGAACGTGTCGCAGCGGGCCGTGTCGCCCGACTGGAACCCGGTACGGAACCACTGCTGACGCTGCTGGGCCGAGCCGTGCGTCCAGGTCTCGGGGGTGACCCGGCCCTGGAACCTCTCCTGGATCCGGTCGTCGCCCACGGCCGCCGCCGCGTCCAGGCCGTCCCTGACGTCCTGGTCGCTCAGCCGGGTCAGCAGCGGCCTGCCGGTTCTGGGATCCGGTGTGGTCGTCGCGTGGTGCGCCCACACCCCGGCGTAGCAGTCGGCCTGGAGCTCGACCCTGACGGAGGCGCTGCCCGCGCCCTGCCGCCCGTCCTGGGACCGGGCGAGGGTGCCCATCAGGTTCTGGATGTGGTGCCCGTACTCGTGCGCCACCACGTACGCCTGGGCGAACGGGCCGCCCGTGGAGCCGAACTTGGTCCGCAGGTCGTCGAAGAACCCCAGGTCCAGATAGACCTGCCGGTCGCCCGGGCAGTAGAACGGCCCCACCGCCGAGGTCGCCGTCCCGCACGCGGTGGGGACGCGGCCGGTGAAGAAGACCGTCTGCGCGGACGTGTAGCGCCCGCCCCGGCGCGGGAGCTCCTGCGACCAGAAGTCCTGCACGCTGTTGACGACCGCCAGGACGCGGCAGTCCTCCTTGGTGTTGGCGTCGCGCCCCTTGCGGCAGCTCGCCTGCACCTGCCCCTGGGCCGACGCCGAGGTGGCCGGGTCGGAGTCGCCGGAGGAGAGCCCCAGCTGGTCGGGTCCGACCCCGAAGAGCAGGCCGAGGACGAGCGCGACGATCCCGACGAGGCCGCCGCCGATGGTGGCTCTGCCGCCGGGGACCCGGCTGCCCCGGACGTCCTTGACCTCGGACGTGTCCAGATCGGCGTCGTCGTCGAACTGCACGGGCCACCACCCTCCGTCACGCGGTACCACGCACGAGTATGGAACACGTCATGGTGTTGCGCCCGTTTCGGCACGGCGGCCGGTACGCTCGGCGCCTCATGGACCGGAACCGTCTCGCGCTGGCCGCCGTCGCCGCCGTACTGGCCCTCCCCCTCGTCACCGCCGCCCAGCAGGCCCGGCCCGCCCCCTACGGCGACCGCCTCACCGTGCTGCCCGCCGCCGCGCCGGCCCGCCCCGCGGTACGGGTGCGGGGCGCGGCCGTCGAGGCATACGACCCCAGGAGCGGGGCGCGCAGCTGGACCTACCGCCGCGAGGGACGCCGTCCGCTCGCGGTGCGCGGCGCGCCCGGGCACGCCTTCGCCCTGTGGAGCGACGGCATGGTCACCGACACCGCGCGCGTGCTCTCCGCCGGCGCCGTCCGCTGGCACCGGGCCGTCCCCGGCCTCGCGGGCTGGCTCGCCGGGCGCCCCGGCCGGGCCGCGGGCGTCCTCCAGCAGTTCGCCCCGGCCCCCCGGGGCGACGGGATGCTGGCCGTCGTCACCCCCGAGCGCGTCGCCGCGTACCGCACCGCCGACGGGGACCTGCGCTGGACGCTGCCCGCCCGGCCGGGGTGCGCCTTCGACCCGGGCCGCGTCGCGCGCGTGGCGGGCGTGCTGATCCTCGCCCAGCCCTGCGCCGACCGGGACGTGTGGACCCAGGAGCTGGTGGCGGTCGACCCCCTCGGACCCGTCGCGCCCGGCCGCACCCCGCTGGGCAACGAGCTCCCCGCGCGCGTGGGCGCCGCACGGGGCGTGTGACGGCGTTCGGGGAGGGCCGCCACCGGGCCCCGCGGACGACCTTGCCCAAGGGATCACCGCACGTAAAAGCAGTTGCACGCCCCCGCTAGAATTGGCCCATGGCAATTCTCCTTGTGCATTAGACGGCGTCGACACTCCTTCGACCCCCGTCCACCCCGCCGTCCATACCGCCCTGGAGTATTTCCGTGATCACCGCCACCGGCATCGAGCTGCGCGCCGGCGCCCGCATCCTCATCGAGAACGCTTCCTTCCGCGTCGCCAAGGGCGACCGCATCGGCCTCGTCGGCCGCAACGGAGCCGGCAAGACCACCCTCACCAAGTGCCTCGCCGGTGAGGGCATCCCGGCCGCCGGCACCATCACCCGCTCCGGTGAGGTCGGCTATCTGCCGCAGGACCCCCGTACCGGCGACCTCGACGTCCTCGCGCGCGACCGCGTGCTCTCCGCGCGCGGCCTCGACGAGGTGCTGCGCAAGATGCGCGAGAACGAGGAGCGCATGGCGAACGGCAAGGGCGCCACGCGCGAGAAGGCGATGAAGAAGTACGAGCGCCTGGAGACGGAGTTCCTCACCCGGGGCGGGTACGCCGCCGAGGCCGAGGCCGCCACCATCGCCGCCGCGCTCGGCCTGCCCGACAGGGTGCTCGGCCAGCCGCTGCACACCCTCTCCGGCGGTCAGCGCCGCCGCGTCGAGCTCGCCCGCATCCTGTTCTCGGACGCCGACACCCTGCTCCTCGACGAGCCGACCAACCACCTCGACGCCGACTCCATCGTCTGGCTGCGGGACTACCTCAAGTCCTACCGGGGCGGCTTCATCGTGATCTCCCACGATGTGGACCTGGTCGAGACGGTTGTCAACAAGGTGTTCTACCTGGACGCCAACCGCTCCCAGATCGACGTCTACAACATGGGCTGGAAGCTCTACCAGCAGCAGCGCGAGGCCGACGAGAAGCGCCGCAAGCGCGAGCGCCAGAACGCCGAGAAGAAGGCCGCCGCCCTCAACTCCCAGGCCGACAAGATGCGCGCCAAGGCGACCAAGACGGTGGCCGCGCAGAACATGGCCAAGCGCGCCGAGCGGCTGCTCTCGGGCCTGGACGCGGTCCGCGTCTCCGACAAGGTCGCCAAGCTGCGCTTCCCCGACCCGGCGCCCTGCGGCAAGACCCCGCTGACCGCCGAGGGCCTGTCCAAGTCGTACGGCTCGCTGGAGATCTTCACCGACGTCGACCTGGCCATCGACAAGGGGTCCAGGGTCGTCATCCTCGGCCTCAACGGCGCCGGCAAGACGACCCTGCTGCGGCTGCTCGCGGGCGCCGAGAAGGCCGACACCGGCCAGGTCACGCCGGGTCACGGCCTCAAGCTGGGCTACTACGCCCAGGAGCACGAGACGCTCGACCCGGACCGTACGGTCCTGGAGAACATGCGCTCCTCCGCCCCCGACCTCGACCTGGTCGAGGTCCGCAAGACGCTGGGCTCGTTCCTGTTCTCCGGCGACGACGTGGACAAGCCCGCGGGCGTGCTCTCCGGCGGCGAGAAGACCCGGCTGGCCCTCGCCACGCTGGTGGTCTCGTCCGCCAACGTCCTGCTCCTCGACGAGCCGACCAACAACCTGGACCCGGCCAGCCGCGAGGAGATCCTGGGCGCGCTGCGTACGTACAAGGGCGCGGTCGTTCTAGTGACGCACGACGAGGGCGCGGTCGAGGCTCTACAGCCCGAGCGCATCATTCTGCTGCCCGACGGGGTCGAGGACCTGTGGGGTCCGGACTACGCGGATCTGGTCGCCCTGGCGTGACGCTGGGCGACTGATCCACTCCGTATGGATCATTCGGCTCACGCGTGATCCTCAATCTGAGTGAGTGCGTCTCGTACCCCGGCGTGTCATGCACGGGATCAAGATCCGGTGCGTACGGGACGGACTGATTCCGGAGAGTGACCCCGAGCACACCTCTGACCAGCGGGTTCTCGGCCCGCTGGGACGCGGGGTGGTTCCGCGGCCGAGCGGAATTTCCTATTCCGGCCCTGTCCAGCGCCGCCCTGCGCCGAAACCCGCTTGCACCGACCTTGCCGAATGGGTGGCCAGGAAGCCCGGGAGGGGTGATCATGAGAAGTCCAGAGCGCACTTCCCATGAGGAGGCACGGGTGGCCGAGACTCTGAAGAAGGGCAGCCGGGTGACCGGCGCCGCGCGCGACAAGCTCGCGGCAGACCTGAAGAAGAAGTACGACTCCGGTGCGAGCATCCGGGCGTTGGCCGAAGAGACCGGCCGCTCCTACGGATTCGTCCACCGGATGCTCAGCGAGTCCGGGGTGGTACTGCGCGGACGCGGCGGAGCGACACGCGGCAAGAAGACCGCCTCGGCCTGACCGGGGCCCGGGCGGGTCCGGGAGCGGTCCCTCGGGACACGGCTCCGGGGCCCGTCGGGTCGGGTTGCCACCCGGTCGGCCGCGCGGTCGACCGGGTGGTTACTGTGCAGTCACTTATTTTGACCGCACCCGACCCGGAGGCGCCCCATGGCTTCGCCCGACCCCGTACTCGACAAGGACGGCGTCCGGCTCACCGTCGACGACGCTGTCGCCACGGTGACCCTGACCAATCCGGACAAGCGCAACGCCCAGTCTCCCGCTCTGTGGCGGGCGTTGGCGGCGGCCGGTCAGGAACTGCCCGGCACCGTCCGGGTCGTCGTCCTGCGGGGAGAGGGCAAGTCCTTCTCCGCCGGACTCGACCGTCAGGCCTTCACTCCCGAGGGCTTCGACGGCGAGCCCTCCTTCCTCGACCTCGCGCGCGGCTCCGACGAGGAGCTGGACGGGGTCATCGCCGAATACCAGGAGGCGTTCACCTGGTGGCGCCGCAACGACATCGTGTCGGTCGCGGCGGTCCAGGGGCATGCGATCGGCGCGGGCTTCCAGCTCGCGCTCGCCTGCGACCTGCGCGTCGTCGCGGACGACGTGCAGTTCGCCATGCGCGAGACCAGCCTGGGCCTGGTGCCGGACCTGACCGGCACCCACCCCCTGGTGAGCCTGGTCGGCTACGCCCGCGCCCTGGAGATCTGTGTGACCGGCCGCTTCGTCGGAGCGGAGGAGTCGGAGCGGATCGGGCTGGCGAACCTCGCGGTGCCGGTCGCCGAACTGGACGCGGCGGTACGGGACTTGACGGCCGCGCTCGTCGCGGCGCCGCGGGATGCGGTGATCGAGACGAAGACGTTGCTGCGGGGGGTGGCCGGGCGGTCGTACGAGGAGCAGCGGGTGGCTGAGCGGGGGGCTCAGGGGAGGCGCCTGCGGGATCTGGCGGGGGTGGGGGAGTAATTCTTTGGGGGGGACCCTCCGGGGTGGGCCGGGATTGGCGGCGCGCTGCCGTGGGCTCCGCCCCCGGACCCCGCTGGGGGCTGCGCCCCGAATCCCTTCGGCCTGCGGGCCGGTGGGGGCTGGTCGCGCAGTTCCCCGCGCCCCTGAAGGGACCTCCGGCCCCCCCCCGGCACTCCGACGATGCGCACCACACCGCACCCCCAGGGGCGCGGGGAACTGCGCGGTCAGCCCCCACTCGGGTGCGGACGGCGACGAAGCAGCCGCCCGGCCGTGGGCTTTCGGGAAGGGGCGGGGGGTGGGGGACTGGTAACGCCGCACCTCACCCCACCCACGTCACCAGCACCCCACCCCCCACCACCCCGCGAACCCCCCGCACCACATCCACCGCCCGATACCCCGCCGCGACCACCACCTCGACCCACCCCGGACCGTCCCCGCCCCCCAGCGAGCCCGGCAGCTCCGACGTCACCCCCGCCACCCCGGGCACCGCCCGCAGCGCCGGGTCGGGGGACGGGTGTACCTCGGGTGGGGGAATCGGGGGCGCGGGATCCGCGGGGGTGTCCAGCAGGGCCGTCACCCGGATGTCGACCCGGGAGACGCGCAGGCCCAGGCGGGCGTGCGACGCGTCCAGGACCGCCTCCCGTACCTCCTCCGTCCGGGGACGGTCCGCGCCCCAGACCGCCACCTCCAGCACCGCCCGCAGCTCACCGGGCGGCAGCCCGCTGGGGGGTGGCGCGACCACCGGGGTCCCGGCCGCCGCCGGGTCGGCCAGGGACAGGCGCAGGGACGTCACGGCCAGGCCCGGCACCGGCGCGCAGGCCGCCCGCAGCACCGCCCCGGCCGCCCGTTCCGTGATCCACGCGCCGTCGGCCGCGTCCCCGAGAGGCAGCAGCCTGCCCAGGGCGAGTCGGCGGCGTACCTCCGTGCTCCATGCGTCTGGCGTCATTGCTCCACCCTGCCGCATCCCGGGCGCGAGACGGGGCAACCGCGCTTAGTGTGGGCACCTGAGGGGAGGGGGAAAGCCGAAAGGGATGAACGCCATGAGCGACACCATGGGAAGCAGCCGCCCCGAACCGTCCGGCCCGGGCGACAGGGACTCCGAGGGCGGGATCGGCGGGACCAGAAAGAACTCCCCGGCCCGGCGCGGCGGTGGCGACCCCGGCACGCGCGGACGCACCACCATCGCCGACGGTGTGGTCGAGAAGATCGCCGGGATGGCGGCCCGCGAGGTCGTGGGTGTGCACGCGATGGGCAGCGGACTGTCCCGTACGTTCGGCGCGGTGCGCGACCGGGTGCCGGGCGGTGGCAAGGCCGCGGTGGCGCGCGGGGTGAAGGCCGAGGTCGGCGAGGTCCAGACGGCGCTCGACATCGAGATCGTCGTCGATTACGGCGTGTCGATCTCGGATGTGGCCCGTGCCGTACGGGAGAACGTGATCACGGCCGTCGAGCGGATGACCGGGCTTGAGGTCGTCGAGGTCAACATCGCGGTGAGCGACGTGAAACTGCCGGACGAGGAAGAGGACGAGCCGGAGCCGCGGCTCCAGTGAGGCCCCGGTGCGGCCCGGCCCCCGACGAGGAGCGACTGAGGAGCTCAGAATGAGCATGGCGGTGATCGGACTGGTGGCCGGCATGGCGCTCGGCTTCGCCGGATACTTCGGCGGATTCGGGGCGTTCCTGCTGGTCGCGGCGTTGGGCGCGATCGGGTTCGTGGTGGGCAGGTTCTTGGAGGGCGATCTCGAACCCGGGGACTTCTTCCGTCCCCGGGACCGCGGCGACCGGCTGAGGTGACGCGCTCCGATGACGGTGTCGTCGACGGCGTCGCCGGGCTCCTCCGGCTCCGGCGCGCCCGCGCGTGCCACCACTCCGGGTCGTGTCGCGCCCGCCGGGCGCGGGGCGACGCGGATCGCCGACCGGGTGGTCGCGAAGATCGCCGCACAGGCGGCGCGCGAGGCACTGGGCGCGCCCCCTGAGGGCGGCAACGCGCCCCACGCGGCGGTGACGGTCCACCAGGAGGTGGCCCGGGTCCGGGTCAGCCTGGAACTCGGCTACCCCTCCGACCTCGGCGCCCAGTGCGGCGCGGTGCGTCGGCGCGTGGCCGAGCGGGTAAGGGCGTTGGCGGGCATGGAGGTGCCCGAGGTGGCGGTGCAGATCGAGCGGCTGCACGCGGCGCACACCGGTGCGGCGGACCGGGGGAGGATCACATGAGCGGGACCGGCCGGCCGGAGCGCGACGACGCGTACGGCGGCGAGGACGGCGCCACCCGGCCGCTGCCCGTCGTCATGGAGAAGACCCCCGGGGCAGGCGTCGGCGACAACGGGTTCGACCAGTCGCACTCGTCCGCCGCCTACGACCCCGTGCCCGTCCTCGCCGAGGGTGAGGACGGGGGCGGGGGCCGCCGGGCCGGGCGCTTCTGGTCCGCGCGGCGGATCCCCGCGGCCCTGGTGGCCCTGGTCGTCCTGGCCGCGTCCGGGCTGCTGCTGTACGACGTCGCGGCCGTACGCGCGGACCGCCCCGCGATGCGCTGGCGCCGCGGACTCGCGCACTGGCTGGCCCGCCACACCGTGGACGACGTGGTGGTGCTCGTCGGCGCCGGCGTCGGCGTCGCCCTCGGGCTCTGGCTGGTCGTGCTGGCGGTGACGCCCGGGCTGCGGGACGTGCTGCCGATGCGCCGCCCCTCGGCCTCGGTACGCGCCGGGCTCGACCGCTCCGCCGCCGCGCTGGTGCTGCGGGACCGGGCCATGGAGGTCCCGGGGGTGCAGTCGGTGCGGGTCAGGACGGGCCGCGCCAAGGTCGCCGTACGGGCCGTCTCGCACTTCCGCGAGCTCGACGACGTACGGGCCGATCTGGACGCCGCGCTCGGCGCGGCCATCAAGGAGCTCGGGCTCGCCGGACAGCCCGGGCTCTCCGTACGGGTGGGCCGTGCCGCCAGGAAGAGGTGACCCATGCTCAGGACCGTGAACCGGGTACTGACCGGCCTCGCCGGGCTGGCCCTGACGGCGGTGGGAGGCGCGGTCCTCGCGGCCGGGGCCGGCCTGTCGGTGCCGTCGTGGTGGCCGTGGACGGACACCGGCGACGTCCTGCTCAGCCGGGCCCGCCGCGAACGCTGGCACGACCACGGCTGGTGGTGGCCGACGGTGATCGCCGCGCTCGCCGTGCTCGTCCTGCTCACCCTGTGGTGGCTGCTCGCCCAGCTGCGCCGGGCGCGGCTGGCCGAGGTCCTGGTGGACTCGGGCGACGGTGAGGGCGCGCTGCTGCGCGGCCGCGCCCTGGAGACGGTGCTGGCGGACGAGGCGGAGGCGCTGCCGGGCGTGGCCCGCGCCCGGGCGACCCTGCACGGCCGCCGCACCACGCCCGCCGCCCGTGTGGCCCTGCTCCTGGAACCCCACGCGGCCCCCGCCGACGCCCTCTCCCGCCTCACCACGGAGTCCCTGGCCCACGCCCGCGACTCGGCCGGCCTCGCGGCCCTCCCGGCCGAGGTCCGTATGCGCGCCGTCAAACACCGCGCCCACCGCGTGACCTGACCCCGGCCCGGCCCGGACCGCCTCGGTCCCGGTCCAGCCTGCCGCGGACCCGCCCGGCCCGCCTCGACACCCGCCGGGCGGCGCGCCGCTCGCCCAGCGCGTCGAGGAGCGCGGCGAGAGCGCCCAACCCGGCCGCCAGAGCGGGCCGATGGGCAACGGGGTCCTCCCGGGCCAGCCGGGTGTACAGCTCGACGCTCTCCTCGGCGGCCTCCCGGGCGGGCGCGTACCGCTCCAGCGCGCCCAGCACCGCGGCGAGCGCGCCGAGCGCCCCGGCCAGCGGTTCGCGGTGGGCGCCGGGGCCCGTGGCCGCCAGCTCGCGCCGGACGGCCACCGACCGCTCGACGGGCCCGAGCGCCTCCGCGTACCGGCCGGCGTGGGCCAGCAGTGCGGCGTGTCCGGCGAGCGCCTCGGCGAGGTCCGGCAGGTAGGTGCCGGGCCGTACGGCGGCCAGCGCCTCGGCCATGGCGAGGATGTCCGCCGAGTCGGCCAGCGCCTCGTCGTACCGGGACGTGAACTCCGGTTCCTCCATGGGGCGTTCCTACCCCCTCGCCGGGCCGGGCGCCTGCCGTTCCGGCGGGCTCAGAAACCGTGTCGGGCGCCGCCGTCCACCGGCAGCATCACTCCCGTCAGGTACGAGGCGGCCGGTGAGAGCAGGAACGCGGCCGTGCGGCCGAACTCCTCGGGGGTGCCGTAGCGGCGCAGGGGGATGCGGGACTCGTTGGCCGTGCGGGCGGCCTCCGCGTCGCCGGAGAGGGCGTCCAGCTGGCGCACCCGGTCGGTGTCGATGCGGGACGGGAGCAGGCCGACCACGCGGATGCCGCGCGGGCCCAGTTCGTCCGCGAGGGACTTGGCGAAGCCCGCGAGGCCCGGGCGCAGGCCGTTGGAGACGGTCAGGCCGGGGATGGGCTCGTGGACCGAGGCCGACAGGACGAAGCCGATCACCCCGCCCTCGTCCAGCTCCTCCGCCGCGGTGCGCGCCATCCGTACCGCGCCCAGGAACACCGACTCGAAGGCCGACCGCCACTGCTCGTCGGTGTTGTCGGCGACGAAGCCGGGCGGCGGCCCGCCGACGCTGATCAGTACGCCGTCGAAGCGGCCGAACCGTTCGCGGGCGGTGGCGATCAGCCGGGAGGCTGCGGCGGGGTCGGCGTTGTCGACGGCCACGCCCAGCGCGTTCGGGCCCAGCTCCCCGGCCGCCGCGGTGACCGCCTTCTCGTCGCGTCCGCTGACCACCGTCTTCGCGCCGTCGGCCGTGAGCGCCCGCGCGGCGGCGAGGCCGAGGCCCCGGGAGGCGCCGGTGACGACGTAGACGCGGTCCTTCAGTCCAAGATCCATGCGCCTATCCTGCCTCCAGCCCCATCGCGGTCGCCACCAGTCCGATGTGGCTGAAGGCCTGCGGGAAGTTGCCCAGCTGCCGGCCGGCCACCGGGTCGTACTCCTCGGCGAGGAGCCCGACGTCGTTGCGGAGCCCGAGGAGCCGGTCGAACAGCTCCCGCGCCTCCTTCTCGCGGCCGGTCAGCCGCAGCGCGTCGGCGAGCCAGAACGAGCAGACCAGGAAGGTGCCCTCGTCACCGGGCAGCCCGTCGACCGTGGCGCCCTCGGTGGAGTAGCGGCGTACGAAGCCGTCGTGGCCCAGCTCGGCGCGGACCGCGTCGACCGTGCCGATCACCCGCGGGTCGTCGCCCGGCAGGAAGCCGACCCGGGGGATGAGCAGGGTCGCCGCGTCCAGCTCGGTGGACCCGTACGACTGGGTGAAGGTGTTCCGCTCGGCGTCGAAGCCCTTCTCGCACACCTCCCGGTGCACCTCGTCCCGCATGCGCCGCCAGCGCTCCGCGTCCCCCCGCCGGGACGGGTCGGACTCCAGGGCCTTGACCGCGCGGTCCGCCGCGACCCACGCCATCACCTTGGAATGGACGAAGTGGCGGCGCTCCCCGCGCACCTCCCACAGCCCCTCGTCCGGCTCGCGCCAGCGCGCCTCCAGGAACCCGAGCAGGCTGAGCTCCACGTTCCAGGTGTGCCGCTTGGCAGCCATGCCGGAGGTGCGGGCCAGATGGAGGGAGTCGATGACCTCGCCGTACACGTCGAGCTGGAGCTGTTTGACGGCGGCGTTGCCGATCCGGACCGGGGCGGAGTCCAGATGGCCCTTGAGCCAGGGCAGTTCGAGCTCCGGCAGCCGCCGCTCGCCGCCGAGGCCGTACATGATCTGGAGGTCGGCCGGGTCGCCCGCGACCGCCCGCAGCAGCCAGTCGCGCCAGGCCGCCGCCTCGTCGAGGTAGCCCGCCGAGACCAGCGCGTCCAGCGTCAGCGTCGAGTCGCGCAGCCAGCAGTAGCGGTAGTCCCAGTTGCGCACGCCCCCGATCTCCTCGGGGAGCGAGGTGGTCGGGGCGGCGACGATGCCGCCGGTCGGTGCGTAGGTGAGGGCCTTCAGGGTGATCAGGGAGCGGACGACGGCGTCCCGGTAGGGGCCGCAGTCGCGGCACTTGCCGGCCCACGCGCGCCAGTCCTCCAGGCTCTGCTCCAGCGCCTCGTACGGATCGATTATCGACGGGCGCGGTTCGTGCGAGGGGTGCCAGGTGAGCACCATCGCGACCTTCTCGCCGGCGTCGACGGTGAACGACGAGCGGGTGCTGAGCTGCTGCCCCCACGTCTTGACCTCGGGGTCGGTGCGCAGCCAGACCGAGTCGGGGCCGGCGACCGCGACCCGGTGGCCGTCGGCGCGGCGCACCCAGGGCACCACCCGGCCGTAGTCGAAGCGCAGCCGCAGCACGGAGTTCATCTCCACGCTGCCGCTGATGCCCTCGACGATCCGGACGACGTCGGGCGCGGTGTCGCGCTGCGGCATGAAGTCGAGGACGCGTACGGTCCCGCCGCGGGTCTCCCAGACGGACTCCAGGACGAGCGAGTCGTCGAGGTAGGCGCGGCGCGTGCAGTCCCCGGCACCCGCCGGGGCGATCCGCCAGTGGCCGTTGTCGTCGTCGCCCAGCAGCGCCGCGAAACAGGCCGCGGAGTCGAAGCGCGGCAGGCACAGCCAGTCGATGGAGCCGTCCCGGCCGACGAGGGCGGCGGTCTGGAGGTCGCCGATGAGGGCGTAGTCCTCGATGCGTTGGATGCGTCGCGTCACGCTCTGGCGTGTTCCCGCCCGGTGGAATTGTCAATCAGCCAGGTGCGTCACTCCGTACGGCCGGACGCTCCCGACCGGCGCGGACGGGGGCGCGAGGGCGCGCCGGTCAGGCGGCCGCGGGCGCCGGCGCGGCCGTGTCGCCCTTCGCCGCGGCCTCGGCCCGGTCGCGCTTCTCGCGGCGCACCAGGATCACCCAGCCGACCGGGACCCCGGCGGTGAACAGCCACCACTGGACGGCGTACGCCATGTGGGGCCCGATGGAGGAGTGGTCCGGGGCCGGGATCAGTTCGGGGGAGTTGCCGGGGGGCTCGGGCGCGGTCTGCTCGATGTAGCCGCCCAGGACCGGGCGGCCGAGCGCCTTCTGCTGCTGGGCGCTGCTGATCAGCATCACCTGGCGGGGCGGCAGGCCCTTGACGTCCTTGATGCCGCTGGCCGCGGTCGTCTGGTCGGCCATCAGCCGTCCGGTGACGGTGACCTCGCCCCGGGGCGGGGCCGGGATGCGGGGGAACTCCGTCTGGCTGCCGTTGTCCGCCACCCAGCCGCGGTTGATCAGCACGGTGGGTCCGGCGTCGAGGACGAACGGGGTGAGGACGTGGTAGCCGACCCGTCCGTCGGCGGCGGTGCGGCGGCGCACCACGACCTCGTGGGCGGTGTCGTAGGTGCCGGTGGCGGTGACCCGGCGCCAGTACTGGGCGTGCGGGACGGTGTGACCGGGGGAGGTGAGCGCGGTCACCGGGACCGGCTCGGCCTTCAGGTTGGCCGCGATGACGCCGTTCTGGGCCACGCGGTGCTGGTGGCGGTGCAGCTGCCAGAAGCCCAGCTCGATCATCGTGGGGATGAGAACGAGGGCGAGGAGGGTGACGAGCACCCACTGCCGGGACAACAGGAAGCGGTACACCCCACGACGGTACAACTCCGGCGCGGGGTGTTCTCACGGGGGTCGGGGTACGCGGGTCAGACCTTGTCGACGATGCCCACCTGGCCCTCCGCTCGGGCGCAGTGCCCGCCGCAGTACCAGTGCCCCTCGACCTCGACGCCCTGGCCGATGATCTGGACCCGGCAGTGTTCGCAGATGGGCGCCATGCGGTGGATGGCGCACGAGAAGCAGTCGAAGACGTGCACCGCGCCCTGCGCGTGCACCTCGAAGGACATCCCGTAGTCGTTCCCGCAGACCTCGCAACGTGCCATGCGCCACAGGGTGGAGCGTGCCGCGCCGGAACACCGGACGGCACGCCACGCGGTCACCCGTCTGCCGGAGCCACGTCCCGCAGCAGCTGGGTGAAGGCCGCCTCGTCGATGACCGGGGTGCCGAACGCCTTCGCCTTCACGGTCTTGGAGGTCGCCGAGTCCGGGTCGTTGGTGACCAGCAGGCTGGTGAGCCGCGAGACGCTGCTCGCCACGTGCAGCCCGGCCTCGACCGCGCGGTCCTCCAGGAGGTCGCGGTCGATGGAGGTGTCACCGGAGAACGCCACCCGCATGCCCTGCTTGAGTGGTTTGTCCGCTTCGTAACGCCCGGGGTTGGGGTACGGGCACGCCGGGCGCTTGCGCGCGGGGCGCCAGCTCGAACTCCGTCCGTACGGCCCCGTCGCCTGGTAGCCGATGCGGGGGGTGGCGGGCCCGTCCGACCACTCGGTGAGCGGGCGGCATTCGAGCAGCGGCAGCCGCGCCCCGACCCGCGCCGCCTGGTGCAGGCTCGGGCGGAACGCCTCGGCCAGCACGCGCGCGTCGTCCAGGGCGTGGTGCGCGCGCTGCTGCACCACTCCGTAGTGCGCGGCCAGCGACTCCAGTTTGTGGTTGGGCAGCGGCAGGGCGAGCTCCTTGGAGAGCGCGATGGTGCACAGCCGCTGGCGCACCGGCGCCGCGCTCTTCGCCCGTGCGTACTCCCGCGCGATCATCTGCCAGTCGAAGATCGCGTTGTGCGCGACCAGGACCCGCCCGTCCAGGCGCTCGGCGAACTCCCCGGCGATGTCCGGGAAGAGCGGCGCGCCCGCCAGGACGTCGGTGGTCAGACCGTGGATCCAGACCGGGCCGGGATCGCGCTCGGGGTTCACCAGCGTGTACCAGTGGTCCTCGACGTTGCCCTGGGCGTCCAGGCGGTAGACGGCAGCAGAGACTATCCGGTCGTCGCGGGCGAGGCCGGTGGTCTCCACGTCGACGACCGCGTACCCCTGCGGGTAGGCGGCCGGCCACGTCGCTGCTGCTGTCGTACGGTCGTCGAGCATGGTCACAGAGAATACGGGGCCGCACTGACAGTCCGACCGGCGCCCGTCAACGCGGCTGTGCGAGCAGGCCGTCCACGAGGGCCCGCACCGACACCGCGAACAGCCGCTCCGCGTCCGGCGGCCGGGCCAGCGCGCGGGCGAGCTCGGGGTCGTGCCCGGCGGGCGCGGTGTGCCACAGCTCGTCCTCGCCGGGGTGCTGGGCGGGGGCGCGTTCGCGGTAGCGCTCGACCAGGACGTGGCCGACGACCTGGAACTGCACGGCCCGCACCAGCCGCGCGGCCGCGCTCCCGCGCAGCCCCGCCGTGTGCACCTCGTGGACCAGGGCCTGCTGGGCGGGCAGGAACATCCGGTCGGTCAGGCCGCGTTCGTGGACCATCGCGATCAGGTGCGGGCGCGCGCGCAGCTCCCGGCGCAGCGCCGTGGCGACCGAGACGATCCGGGCGGCCGGGGTGCGCCCGCGCGGCCGGATCTCGCCCAGCTCCCGCACGGTCCGCTCCACGAGCGCGTCGAGCAGCGACTCGCGGTTGCCGACGTGCCAGTAGATCGAGGTGACCGCCGTGCCCAGCTCCGCCGCCAGCTTGCGCATGGTCAGGGCGGCCGGGCCGTGCTGTCTGACCAGGGACCCGGCGGCCGCCAGGATCTCCTCACGGCTCAGAGACGTACGCGTCATGGCCCGCGCCTCCCAACTCCGGTGCCCGCACGGCCCTTTACCCTTCATCGGGCTCGGTGTAACTGTGTTACAGACCCGGGGGACCGCACGGCGAGGCACGACCCAGGAAGGGTGGTACGCCATGGCACGTGTACGGTACGGCGCGCGGACCGAGGACGAGATCCGGGCCGCGCGCACCGCGAGCTCACGTCTCCCCGACATCTGGTCCACCGGGGTGGTGGCCGTCTGGGAGAGCGATCCCGACGCGGTGGCGGCCGTGCTGCCACCGCCGCTCAAGCCCGCCGGGGATTCACTCGTACGGGCCAACATCAGCCGGGTCGACCTGCCCGGCTACCCGCTGGGCGCGGGCTCGGTGGCGGTCTCCGCCGTGCACGACGGGCAGCCCGGCTGGTATCCGCTGGTGATGCCGATGACCCACGAGCGGGCGCTGATCGGCGGACGCGAGGTCTTCGGCGAACCCAAGAAGCTCGGCGAGGTCACCGTCGAACGGGACGGACTCGTCGTGCGGGCCGCGCTCGCCCGGCACGGCATCGCCTTCGTGGAGGTGCGCGGCGCCGTCGACCGGGCCCTGCCGCTGCCGGAGCCCGCCGAGAAGGTCGACTTCTACTTCAAGTTCCTGCCGGCCGTGGACGGCGAGGGCTTCGACGCGGACCCGGTGCTGGTGCACTGCGTACGCCACGAGAAGGTCCGCAGGCTGGAGCGGATCACCGGCGACGTGGTGCTGCGCGAGTCCATGTACGACCCCGTGGCGGACCTGCCCGTGCACCGCGTCGTGGAGATCACGATCGGGGAGAAGACCACCGACCAGCGGGGCCGGGTGGTGACACGGGTCAGCGCGCGGGACCTGTTGCCGTACATCCACCAGCGCTACGACGACCCGGCGCAGATCCTCGACGGGCCGCCCGCGGGGAGCGCGTGATGCGGCTCGCCGAGGGGCAGGTCGCCGTCGTCACCGGCGCGGCGAGCGGGATCGGGCTCGCCCTGGCCCGCCGGTTCGCGGCCGAGGGGCTGCGCGTGGTCCTCGCGGACGTCGAGGAGGCGGCCCTGGAGAAGGCGGCCGCGGAGCTGCGCGAGGAGGGGGCGCGGGTCCACGCGCGCGTGGTCGACGTCTCCGAGCGCGCGTCCGTGCGGGAGCTCGCGGACGCGGCGTACGACACGTTCGGCGCCGTCCACGTCCTGTGCAACAACGCGGGCGTGGGCTCGGGCGCCGAGGGCCGGATGTGGGAGCACGAGGTCAACGACTGGAAGTGGGCCTTCGCGGTCAATGTGTGGGGCGTCTTCCACGGCATCCAGGCGTTCGTCCCCCGCATGATCGCGTCCGGCGAGCCCGGCCACGTCGTCAACACCTCCTCCGCCGACGGGGGGATCGCGCCGCTGCCCACCGCGTCCGTGTACGCGGTCACCAAGGCCGCCGTCGTCACCATGACCGAGTCGCTGTACGCGCATCTGCGGGCCGAGCACGCGCGCGTGGGCGCGTCCGTGCTCTTCCCCGGACCCCACATGCTGCGCACCGGCCTGTGGGAGTCGCACCGCAACCGGCCCGCCCGGTACGCCAAGGAGCGCCCGCGCAAGGCGCCCTACCGCAGCCTCGGCCAGTGGGAGGCGGCGATGCGGGAGGCCGGGCACGAGATCGCGTTCACCCCCGTCGAGGAGGTCGCCGCAACGGTCGTCGACGGCATCCGCGCCGACCGCTTCTGGATGCTCCCGGAGAGCGAGCACAGCGACCGCCAGATCAGGGCGAGGTCGCGCTCGATGCTGGACCGGGCCAACCCGTCGTACCTGGAGAGCTTCATTCTCGACTGACCCGCGAGGAGTCCGTCATGCCGCAGCAGCACAGCACACCCGAGGGCGGGCACCACGACCCGTACCTGATCATCTCCTCCGACTGCCACGCCGGGCTCCCCACCGAGCGGTACCGGCCCTACCTCGACGCCCGCTTCCACCGGGACTTCGACGACTTCCTCGACGGGCGCGAGCGCCGCCGCGAGGAGATGACCCGGCTCGGGGTCCGCAACGAGGCCTTCGCGGACCGGTGGTTCGCCGACAACGAGGAAGGCCTCAAGGGCGGCTGGGACCCCACCCGCAGGCTCAAGGAGCTCGACGGGGACGGGGTGGCCGCCGAGGTCGTCTTCCCCGACGCGGACGCCGTCGACAGCCGCACCGCCGCCCCCTTCGGCGTCGGCCTCGGCCTCTCCGGCGACCAGGACCCCGACCTCGGCATGGCGGGCGCGCAGGCGCACAACCGCTGGCTCGCCGAGTTCGTCGGCGGCACTCCCGAGGACGCGGCACGGCACTGCGGGGTCGCCCTGCTGCCGGTCACCGGCGACGTCGGCCGGGTGGTCGCGGAGATCCACCGGGCCAGGGAGTCCGGGCTCGGCGCGCTGATGATCCCCTCGATGTGGGTCGACAAGGCCCCCTACCACGACCGCCGTTACGACCCCGTCTGGGCGGCGGCCGCCGAGACCGCGATGCCGGTCCTCACCCATTCGGGCGCCGCACCCCGCCACGAGTACGGCGACCACCTCGGCATCTACGTCAGCGAGGTCACCTGGTGGCCCGCCCG
Source organism: Streptomyces sp. NPDC043908 (assembly GCF_056435525.1). Taxonomy (NCBI): domain Bacteria; kingdom Bacillati; phylum Actinomycetota; class Actinomycetes; order Kitasatosporales; family Streptomycetaceae; genus Streptomyces; species Streptomyces sp. NPDC043908. The sequence continues at coordinate 317,361 of NZ_JBWKEI010000006.1, forward strand.
GCCGCTGTGGTTCCTGCTCTGGTCCGGCGTCTTCGAACGCCACCCCGGGCTGCGCTTCGGCGTCGCGGAGTCGGGCTGCTGGTGGCTGCCGAACCTGCTGTGGTTCATGGACCGGCTCTATCTGGGCGCGCACGGAGGCAAGAAGCTCTCGCCGTTCGCCGAGCTCAAGCGGCCGCCCAGCGAGTACCTGGACCGCCAGGTCTTCGTCTGCGCCACCAACACCAAGCGGCGCGAACTCGCCCAGCGCTACGAGATCGGCGTCGACAACATCCTCTGGGGCTCCGACTTCCCGCACCCCGAGGGCACCTGGCCGCACACCCGGGAGTGGCTGCGCAGGACCTTCCACGACATCCCCGTCGCCGAGACGCGCCGGATGCTGGGCCTGGCGGCGGCGGAGGTCTTCGGCTTCGACACCGCGAAGCTGGCCCCGCTGGCCCGCCGCATCGGCCCGACCCCGGCCGAACTCGGGCAGAGCGAGGACCAGTCGGCCGTCGAGGCGTCCTGGGCGCGCTCGCGGGAGGTGGGACGCCACTGGCTCACCGACCACGACTTCCCCGTCCTGGGGGTGTCGTGAACGCCGACCGCTACACGGTGATCTCGGCCGACTGCCACGCGGGCGCCGACCTCCTCGACTACAAGCCGTACCTGGAGAAGCGGTACCACGACGACTTCGACGCCTGGGCCGCCACCTACGTCAACCCCCACGAGGACCTGCTGGCCGACACCGCCGACCGCAACTGGAACTCCGCGCGGCGGGTGGCCGAGCTGGAGGCGGACGGGATCGTCGCCGAGGTGGTCTTCCCCAACACCATCCCGCCGTTCTTCCCCTCGGCCGCGCTCATGGCGCCCACGCCGACCGGCGAGGAGCTGGAGCGGCGCTGGGCCGGGCTGCGGGCGCACAACCGCTGGCTGGCCGACTTCTGCGCCCGGGAGCCGGGCCGCAGGGCGGGCGTCGCACAGATCCTGCTGGGCGACGTCGACGCGGCGGTGGCCGAGATCCACCGGACGAAGGAGGCGGGCCTGACCGGCGGCATCCTGCTCCCGGGCGCCCCGCCCGGCTCGGGCGTGCCCGAGCTGTACTCGGACGTGTACGACCCGATCTGGGCGGCCTGCGCCGACCTCGGCGTACCGGTCAACCACCACGGCGGCTCCGCTTCGCCGCCGCTGGGGGAGGAGCCCGCCGCCCGGGCCGTCTTCATGGTCGAGACGACCTGGTTCTCGCACCGCGCGCTCTGGCACCTGATCTTCGGCGGCGCCTTCCACCGCCACCCGGCACTGAAACTGATCCTCACCGAACAGGGCTCCGGCTGGATCCCCGGGGTGATGGACATGCTCGACTACTACCACCAGCGCCTGGTGGCGGCGGCGACCCGGGCGGCCACCGCGGAGTCCAAGTTCGGCGCGGGCCTGGCCGAGTCCATGGGCAGGGGCCCCAGCCGGGTCTGGCGCGAGAACTGCTACGTCGGCGCCAGCTTCATGCGCCCCCACGAGGTGCCCCTGCGCGACCGGATCGGCCTCGACAAGATCATGTGGGGCAGCGACTATCCGCACGACGAGGGCACCACCCCGTACTCCCGCGAGGGCCTGCGGATCGCGTACGCGGGCCTGCCACCGGAGGAGGTGGCCGCGATGGTGGGCGGCAACGCGGCCCGCGTCTACGGCTTCGACCTGACGCTCCTCGACCCGATCGCGGCGAAGGCGGGCCCGACCGTCGCGGAGATCGCCGAGCCCCTGAAGGAGGTCCCGCCGGACGCCACGAGCCCGGTGTTCGCGCGGGGCGGGTCGGTACGGGTGTGGTGAGGCGGGGGGTGAGACCCTTCGCCGCATGACGGAAGCGGAGACGGCCGAGGGCCACGACGAGGCCCACCGGAGCGGCCTCGGAACGCGCCTGAACTGGCTGCGGGCGGCGGTCCTGGGCGCCAACGACGGCATCGTGTCCACGGCGGGCCTCGTCGTCGGCGTGGCCGGCGCGACGGACGACCGCTCCGCCCTGCTGACGGCGGGTCTCGCGGGCCTGCTGGCGGGCTCGATGTCCATGGCGGCGGGCGAGTACGTCTCCGTCTCCACCCAACGCGACTCCGAGAAGGCCGCGCTGGCGATGGAGCGGCGCGAACTGCGGGAGGAGCCGGAGGCCGAACTCGACGAGCTGACCGGCCTGCTGGAGGACCGCGGCCTCAGCGCCGAACTGGCACGGGAGGCGGCGGAGCAGCTCACCGAACGCGACGCCCTGCGCGCCCACGCGCGCGTGGAGCTCGGCATCGACCCCGACGAACTGGCCAACCCCTGGCACGCGGCGGGCGCCAGCTTCCTCGCCTTCACGGCGGGCGCGCTGCTCCCCCTCCTCGCCATCGTCCTGCCCCCGTCCCCGGTCCGCCTGTACGTGACGGTCGTCTCGGTCCTGGCCGCCCTGACCCTGACGGGCTGGTGGAGCGCCCGCCTCGGCGCGGCCCCGGTGGGGGCGGCGGTGCTGCGGAACGTGGGTGGGGGTGCGGTGGCGATGGGGGTGACGTATGCGGCGGGGGTGGCGTTGGGGGCGGCGGGGGTGTGAGGGGTCAGGGGCGGGTTCGGTAGAGGTCCAGCCGTTCCGGGGGGATCTGGTCGGCCCCGAGGAGGGGTGTGCCGCTGGGGGCCCTGATGGTGAGGTCGGGCAGGTCCGCCAACGGAGCGAGATCGATGGGGTGTTCGGCTGTCGTCGACCGGGAGAGCCACAGCGTGGTCAATCGGGGAAGCTCACGCAGAGCGCCCAGTCCGGCCGGGAGTCCGCAGTCGATCAAGGACAGACTGCTGAGTCCGGTGGCGCCCCTGAGCAGGCGCAGATCCACGGATCCGACCTCATGCATCCCCAGTTGGGTAAGCCGTCCGAGCAGGGTGGGCATCGCGCACAGTTCCCTTAGTTGCGCCTGTCCGGCGAGCGTCAGACCGGTGAGGAGAGGCCAGCGTTCGATCCCGGCGAGACTCGCGTACCGGATCTGGCGCTCAAGTACCAGCGTGGTCAGCTGGGGTCCCAGGGGCAGTTCGGCGACGCTCTCGATGAGTGCGGGATGCCCGATGAAGGCGCTCTTGAGGCCCGTCGCCTCCCGCAGAGGTTCCAGCGGGAGTTCCGGATCGAGCAGGTAGAGGGAGATGTGCTCAAGGCCGGGCCGGGCGATCGGGGACAGGTCCCGCAGTGCCGAACATCGGCTCAGGCCCAGCTCCCTGAGCCGGGGGAGCGAGGCCAGCGGAGCGAGATCCGTGAGGTCCATGCTGCCGTAGACGAAAACCTCTTCCACCCCTCGCACCTCCGTCAGGGGGCTGAGATCGGCATGGCTGCCCGTCACATGGATGCGCTGGGCGTCGGGGACCAGCCGGAGGGCGAGCAGCTGCTCCGGAGTCGTGGCGGTCAGCACGGCTCGGTCCCAGGCCCCCGCCGCCAGCACCTCCCGCGCGTACTCCTCGGTGTCGAACGCCCCCCAGGCACTGGATACCTGCTCGGCGACCCGCCACCTCCCATCCCCCCGGAACCGCGAAATCACCTCGAACGCCGCATCCCCCCTGATCGCCGCGGCCGTCCGCACCACCGCCCCCGCCTCGTACTCATCAAGCCCCTCCGGACCGGGGAGCAGCCCCAGCACCAGCTCTCCCACCTTCGCCAGCTTCTCCGCGTCGTCCAGGCTCCGAGGCGGCAGCAGCTCCCGCGTCCGCGCCTCGACCGACTCCCGGATCGCCGGGTCCAGTTCGGGTGCGTGCTCCAGGCACGCCGCCGCCAGCAGGACCAGCCGGTGGCGCAGCTTCGGGGCGCGGTCGGCCCGGCGGAGCAACTGCTTCAGCAGCCGCGCCCGCTCGTCCGCGCGCGCGTGGCCCACCGCCATCTGCACCACGTCGTCCCAGGTGTCGTCGTGCGCGTTGGCCGCGAGCACGCCGAAGTCGCGGGACTCCACCGCCGCCTTCGCGCCCAGGTAGTCCTGGAAGGTGCGGTGCACGAAGCCGACCGTCCCCGGCGCCGGTTCGCGCAGCAGGCCGCTGCGGATCAGCAGATGCGCGAAGACCTGCTCCGCGGTGCCCCGTACTTGCGGCATCGCGGTGAGCCAGTCGGCGATCATCTCCCTGACCTCGCCCTGCTCGGCCTCGACCTGGGCGTTGCGGATCAGCCAGTACGCCAGGCGCTGGAGGAGCGCGGTCTGCTCCTCCCGGGTGAGTTCGACGCCCTCCACGCCCGCGATCTCGCGTTCGGTGTCCCGCCGTACGAGCAGCATGTCCAGGGCCGCGTCGTACAGCTCCTTCCTGGCGCGCGGCAGCTGCATCCGGCGGTCCCGGTTGAGCGCGCACAGCAGGGCGCACATCAGCGGGTTGGTGGCGAGCCGGCCCAGGTCGCGGCGGCTGCCCACGGCCTGCCGCAGGGAGGTCTCGTACGTCGCCAGCCGCGCGCGCTCCACCTCGCCCAGGCACTCGCCGCGCGCGGCGTCGTGCCAGTGGCCGATGAAGGCGCGGATGTCGTCGCGGTCCATCGGCAGCAGTGAGTGGGCCGCGAAGCCCTGCCGGGAGAGCCAGTCCACGGGCACCGCGGAGGGACGCGTGGTGACGACGTACCGGGCGTTGGGGAAGGCCGCGATCAGCGACTTCAGCCAGGCCTCGGTGCGGTGGCGCAGCCGGACGGGGACCTCGTCCACCCCGTCCACCAGCACCAGCCCGCGGCCCCCCGCCAGCACCTGCTCCACCCATCCGGCGGGCGCCGCCCCGTGCAGCGGCACCCCGGCCGCCCGCAGGAACTCGTCGGGGAGCGGCAGCGCGTCCGCCTGGGTGAAGGCGCGCAGCCGCAGCACGAAGGGGACGCACCGGTTCCAGTCCGCCAGCTCGCCGGTGAAGCTGCGCCGGGCCGCGTTGAGGGCCAGCCACTGCACCAGCGTGCTCTTCCCGGAGCCCGCGGGGCCGCGCAGCACCAGCCGGTCGGCGCCGGCGAGCGCCTGCTCGGCCTTGACCGCGACCTGCTCGCCCCGGGCCGGGCCGAAGTCCGCGCGCTCCCCGCTCACCGCGAGGCTGATGTAGGCCGTGTCCAGCGCCCACTCGCCGCGCGAGCGCCCCAGGGTCAGCCCGAACAGCTCCAGCCGCCCGTGCGTCTCGGTCACATAGGCCGCGTACCGCTCCTCGAAGCTCAGGGCCGCCGCCTGTGGTCGCGGGCCGAGCCGGTCGCGTACGTCCGTCATCAGCGCGTGTGTCCGCCCCGCCGCGCGCGCCTGCTCCACCGCCGCCCGGGCGGCGAACGCGGGGTGCGCGGTCAGCTGCTCGACCACATGGGCGCAGCAGAGCCCCAGCAGCTCTTCGTACAGCGCCTCGCCGGGACCCGGGTGCGGGCGGCGGAGCCCTGCCCGCAGCCGCTCGGGGTCCAGGTCCAGGGAGAACAGGTACGCGGGAGTGATCTCGCCCGCCGCCGCGAAGGCGTCCGCCACGGCCTCGGCCGCCGCCGTCCGCTCGTGCTCCGGCAGTGAGCCGTACGCGTCGGCGAGGCGCCGCCCGAGGACCTTCGCCAGCCGCTCCGGCGACGCGGGCTTCGGCAGTGGACGCACGGCCGGACGGACGGGCCCGGCCACCAGGCCCGCGCCGGGTCTCGGGCTCAGGAGCGACTTGGCGACGGTGGAGGCCACCGTCCCGGCCAGCCGTAAGAACGCGACTTCCATGCCTGACACGGCAGTTGACCTCCCCAGGGCCCGGAGGAGGGAATCCTACGCCGGTGGCGGGTCCGGCCGCCGGGGCGGTGCGCGGCCGTCTCGGCGGGCGGCCGACGGCGGCACAGGCGTACGGTGAGAGACGGACTCCCCGTACGGTTTTTTCCGTACGCCACTCGACTGACCAGCAAGGATCTGCCCCATGCGCGCCACCGTCATCCACGCCCCCCACGACATCCGGGTGGAGGACGTGCCCGACTCCGTGGTCCAGTTGCCCACCGACGCGGTCGTCCGGGTGCTGCGGGCCTGTATCTGCGGCAGCGACCTGTGGGCCTACCGGGGCGAGTCCGCGCGGCAGCCGGGGCAGCGGATCGGGCACGAGTTCCTCGGTGTGGTCGAGGAGGCGGGCTCCGAGGTGACCGGCTTCCGGGCCGGGGACCTGGTGGTCGCGCCCTTCGTGTGGTCCGACGGCTCGTGCGACTACTGCGCCGAGGGGCTCCAGACGTCCTGCCCGCAGGGCGGCTTCTGGGGCTCGGTGGGCTCCGACGGCGGCCAGGGCGAGGCGGTCAGGGTGCCGTTCGCCGACGGCACGCTGGTGAAGCTGCCCGCCGCCGCGGCCTCCGACGAGCGCCTGCTCACCGCCCTGCTGGCGCTCTCCGACGTACTCGGCACCGGCCACCACGCGGCCGTCGGCGCCGGGGTGGGGCGCGGCTCCACGGTCGCCGTCGTCGGGGACGGGGCCGTCGGCCTCTGCGGAGTCCTCGCCGCCAGGCGGCTCGGCGCCGAGCGGATCATCGCTCTCGGGCGCCACCGGGTACGTACCGACATCGCGCGGGCCTTCGGCGCCACGGACGTCGTCGCCGAGCGCGGCGAGGCCGCCGTCGACGCCGTGCGCGAGCTGACCCGGGGCCAGGGCGCGCACGCGGTGATCGAGGCGGTCGGCACCGAGCAGTCGATGCGCACGGCCGTGGAGATCACCCGCGACGGCGGCGCCATCGGCTACGTGGGCGTCCCGCACGGCAGCGGCACCGGCCTCGACCTGAGCGTCATGTTCGACCGCAACATCGCGCTGCGCGGCGGCGTCGCCCCGGTCCGCGCCTACATCCCCGAGCTGCTCCCGGACGTCCTGTCCGGCGCCGTCGACCCCTCCCCGGTCTTCGACCTGACGGTCGGCATCGACGGCGTTCCCGGCGGCTACAAGGCGATGGACGAGCGCACCGCCCTGAAGGTGCTGATCAAGCCGTAGCGCGCGGCGCCGGGGCCGGGCGGGAGAACCGCCCGGCCCGGCCCCGGAGCGACACGCTTTACCGCACCGCATGCAGGGCGTTGACGATCCCCGCCCCGTAGAACCCGCTGCGGTGCCTGCCGCCCTCGCAGACCGCGTCCGCCTTGCCGTCCCCGTCGATGTCGTACGGGACGGGGCACGCCGTCGGGTCCGCGCCCTCCTTCAGGAGCTCCTTGATCTTCCAGGCGGGCGCGTGCGGGTGCGCGGACTTCAGCAGCGCGGCCACGCCCACCACGTGCGGGGCGGCCATCGAGGTGCCCGCCATGTACGCCCACTTGCCGCCGGGCACCGGGCCGAGGATCAGCCCGCTGGTGGCCGGGGCCTGCGGCGGCTGGTAGGCCGTCGAGTCGCCGCCCGGCGCCGCCACGTCGATCACGCCACGGCCGTAGTTGGAGAACGACGACTTCAGGCCCTTGGCCCCGGTCGCGGCGACCGTGACGACCCCCGGCAGCTGGGTGGGGATGTCGAGGCAGGCGCTCGGGTCGACCGTCCGGTCGCCCGGGGTGGAGTCGTTGGGGCTGGCCGGGTCGGTGATCGAGTCGGCGGCGAGGTCGTAGCTCTCGTTGCCGGCCGCCGCCACGTTCACCGTGCCCCGGGACTCGGCGTACCGGCTCGCCCGGGTGATCGCCTCGACCAGCGCCTTCTGGTCCGGGTCGCTCTTGCAGTTGAAGTACCAGGGGTCGGTGTAATAGCTGTTGTTGGTGACGTCGACGCCGTGGTCGGCGGCCCACATGAAGCCGCAGACGACGGCCTCCGTGTAGAAGAAGCTGCCGCCCTGGGTGGACACCTTGATCGCGGCGACCTTCACCCCGGGCGCCACCCCGGTGACGCCGACGCCGTTCTTGGCCGCGGCTATCTCACCCGCCACATGGGTGCCGTGCGGGGAACCGCCGGTGGCGAACGGCCGCCAGGCGCCGTCGGTGGTGTCCGGCTTGCCGCCGATGCAGCTCACCGACTTGGAGCGGTCGAAGTTGGGCGCGATGTCCGGGTGGGTGTCGTCCACGCCCGTGTCGATGACGCCCACGGTCACCCGCGAGCTGCCCAGGGTCTTCTCGTGGGCCTTGTCGGCCTTGATGGCCTTCAGGTCCCACTGGAGCGGCTCCAGCGGGTCCTCGCCCGCCGCGGCCCCGGCGCCCGCGGCCCGGACCTCCTCGGCGGTGAGCGTCCTGGGCGTGCCGACGTCGGTGGTCGTCTGCGCCGGCAGCGGCGCCGTCCGGGTCGCCCCGGCTGACTCCACGCCCCGTACCGCCCGCATCGCCTGCGCGAAGCCGGGGGCGGCCGAGTGGGCGACGATCACGCCGATCCGGTCGTAGGACTGGACGACCGTGCCGCCGGCGGCCGTGATGGCCCGTCTGACCTTGTCGGCGTGCCCGTATCCCTTGCGGAGGTTGACGACGTAGCTGAGCGAGGAGGCGTCGGTGGCGGGGGCCGCCTGCGCGGCGCCGCCGCCGGACACGGCCGACGCCGTGCCCGGCAGGACCGCCAGCGCGGCGGCGGTCGCCATCACGGCGGAGACGGCGAGGGCGCGGTGCGTACGGGAGAAGTGCGACGTCATGGGTTCTCCATGTGACTGACGGATGTCTCGGTACGTACGGGAAGGAGCTCCGCGGCGGGCGCGACCGCTGGGGGCCGCGCCCGCCGGTCGTCGTGCTACTCGGTGACCGCGCTCAGCGCGTTGACGACGCCGTGGCCGTAGAAGCCGTTGACGCGCTTGCCGCCCTCACAGGTGGAGTCCTGGACGCCGTTGCCGTCCGGGTCGTACAGACCGGTCGGGCAGCCGGGGTTGTCGGCCTGCTCCCTGAGCATGTCCCGCAGGTCCGCCGGGGACGCCCAGCGGTGCTTGGACTTCAGCAGCGCGGCGACGCCCACGACGTGCGGGGTGGCCATCGACGTGCCCTGCTTGTAGCCGTACGCGCCGCCCGGCAGCGTCGCCAGGATGCGCCCGTTCTTGTCCGGGGTGTCCGGGATCTGGTACTTGTCCCCGCCGGGCGCGGCCACGTCGACCTGGCCGAGGCCGTAGCTGGAGTAGTACGACTTGACGTTCTGCACGCCGGTCGCCGAGACCGTGACCACGCCCGGCAGCTGGGCCGGGATGTCCGGGCACTTGGCCGGGTCCACGGTCACCGTCGGGTGCGGCGCGGGCTGGTCGTCCGGGCTGCTGGTGTCGGTGAGGGCGTGCTTGGAGAGGTCGTAGTTCTCGTTGCCGGCCGCCGCCACGTTCAGGACGCCCTTGTGCTCGGCGTACCTGCTGGCCCGGGTCACCGCGTCGAGCAGGGCCTTCTGGTCCGGGTCGCTCTTGCAGTTGAAGTACCAGGGGTCCACGTAATAGCTGTTGTTGGTGATGTCGATGTGGTGTTCGGCGGCGAAGACGAACCCGCAGACCACCGCCTCGGTGAAGAACAGCCCGCTGCCCTGCTCGGCGACCTTGATCCCGGCGACCTTCACCCCGGGCGCCACGCCCGCGACCCCGATGCCGTTGCGGGCCGCGGCTATCTCGCCCGCGACATGCGTGCCGTGGTCGCTGCCGCCCGCGTACGGCCGCCAGGCGCCCGGCGAGGTGTCGGCGACGCCGCCCACGCAGTTGGCCGACTGGGCGGCGGAGAAGTTCGGGGCGAGATCGGGGTGGGTGTCGTCCACGCCCGTGTCGATCACGCCGACGGTGACCCGGCGGCTGCCGGGGTAGATCTTGGCGGCCTTGTCGGCGCCGATGGCCCGCAGGTCCCACTGGTTGGCCTCCAGCGGCTCCTGGCCGGGCGCGGCGGCCGCCCTCGCCTTCGCGGCCTCGGCCGGGGTGAGGGCCTGGGTGGTGCCCTCCTCCGTGGTGGCCTGCGCCGTCAGCGGCGTGGTGCGGGTGGCGCCGGCCGAGGAGACGCCCCTGGCCCGGCGTATCTCCCGCGCGAACGCGGGGTTCGTGGAGTGCGCGACGACCACGCCTATCCGGTCGTAACTGACGACGACGGTGCCGCCCGCCTTGGCTATCGCGTCGCGCACCCGGGCCGAAGTGCCGTGCCCACCCGTGGTGTTGACGACGTACGACAGGTTCGGGCCGTCGGCGGCCGGGGCCGGCGCGGCCGAGGCCGTGGCCGCCGGAAGGAAGCCGAGCGAGGCCGTGAGCGCCAGACCGGCGGGGAGCGCGAGGGCCCGCCGCCGTCCGGATCCCAGATGAGCCATGGGTTCTCCACATCATCCGTGAGAGCCGTCCACCCGCGGGTCACGAGTGGACGGGTACATGACCAGCGAAGCTATCGCTGATCACACGGGCCCATCAATGAATTCGGGCGGGTTGCTCCGAGAACATCGCACCCGGGGCCGCCGCGCACGGCCAGAGCACCCGTCCGTGCGGCGGCCGCGCGGAAAAACGGCCGGTCTGAACCGAGACGCGACGCCCTCCGTGCCGTTGTCAGGGGGACCGCCCTCATCCGTCCCCGACCGTGAGGTCCCCCTTGTCGTCCATCCCCACCGCACCCGCATCACGAGGAGAGTCCGTGGCCACCGACGTGCCACCGCCCGACGGCGGAATCGACACGCGTCCCGCCCAGCCCCCCACCCACAAGTTCGTCGAGGTGCAGGCGAGCGAGGAGTTCGCCGAACTGCGCCGCACCCACCGCCGGTTCGCGTTCCCGCTCACCGTCGCCTTCATCGCCTGGTACCTGCTGTACGTCCTGCTCTCCAACTACGCGGGCGGCTTCATGGGCCACCGGCTGTTCGGCAACATCAACGTGGCCCTGGTCTTCGGCCTCGCCCAGTTCCTCACCACCTTCCTCATCGCCTGGTTCTACGCGCGCTACGCCGCCGCCAAGCTCGACCCCCGCGCCGAGGCGATCAAGTCCCGCATGGAGGCCGACGCATGAGCGCCCCGCACGACCACCTCCCGCTCGCGGCGACCGCCACCAGCGAACACCGGCCACTGATCATCACCCTGTTCGCGGTGTTCGTCGTCGCGACCCTGGTGATCACCGTCTGGGCGGGCCGCCAGACCAAGAGCGCGGCCGACTTCTACGCGGGCGGCCGGCAGTTCACCGCCTTCCAGAACGGCCTCGCGGTCTCCGGCGACTACATGTCCGCCGCGTCCTTCCTCGGCATCGCCGGCGCCATCGCGCTCTTCGGCTACGACGGCTTCCTGTACTCCATCGGCTTCCTGGTCGCCTGGCTGGTGGCGCTGCTCCTGGTCGCCGAGCCGCTGCGCAACTCCGGGCGCTACACGATGGGCGACGTGCTCGCGTACCGGATGCGCCAGCGGCCCGTACGGACGGCGGCCGGCACCTCCACCATCGTCGTCTCGATCTTCTACCTGCTCGCGCAGATGGCCGGCGCGGGTGTGCTGGTCTCGCTGCTGCTGGGCATCACCAGCGACGCGGGCAAGATCCTCATCGTCGCCCTGGTCGGCGTCCTCATGATCGTGTACGTGACGATCGGCGGGATGAAGGGCACCACCTGGGTCCAGATGGTCAAGGCGGTCCTGCTCATCGCGGGCACCATCCTCATCACCTTCCTGATCCTGCTGAAGTTCGACTTCAACCTCTCCGACCTGCTCGGCAGGGCCGCCGAGAACAGCGGCAAGGGCAGCGCCTTCCTGGAGCCCGGCCTGAAGTACGGCAAGACCGGCACCTCCAAGCTCGACTTCATCTCGCTCGGCCTCGCCCTGGTCCTCGGCACGGCCGGACTGCCGCACATCCTGATCCGCTTCTACACCGTCCCCACCGCCAAGGCCGCCCGTAAGTCGGTGAACTGGGCGATCGGCATCATCGGCGCCTTCTACCTGATGACGATCGTGCTCGGCTTCGGCGCGGCGGCCCTGCTCAAGCCGGGCGACATCATCGCCTCCAATCCGGCGGGCAACACCGCCGCGCCGCTCGCGGCCCTGGAGATCGGCGGCGGCAGCGGCTCCAACGGGGGCGCGATCCTGCTCGCGGTGATCTCGGCGGTCGCCTTCGCCACGATCCTCGCGGTCGTCGCGGGCCTCACCCTCGCCTCCTCGTCCTCCTTCGCGCACGACATCTACGCCAACGTCATCCGCAAGGGGAAGGCGACCGAGAAGGAGGAGGTCAGGGCCGCGCGCTGGGCCACCGTCTTCATCGGGGCCGTCGCCATCGTGCTGGGCGCCTTCGCCCGCGACCTGAACGTCGCCGGCCTGGTCGCGCTCGCCTTCGCGGTCGCCGCCTCCGCCAACCTGCCGACCATCCTCTACAGCCTCTTCTGGAAGCGCTTCACCACCCAGGGCGCGCTGTGGTCGATCTACGGCGGCCTCACCACGGCGGTCGTGCTCGTCCTGTTCTCGCCCGTCGTCTCCGGCAACCCGAAGACGTCCATGTTCAAGGGCGTGGACTTCCACTGGTTCCCGCTGGAGAACCCGGGCCTGATCTCGATCCCCGTCGGCTTCCTGCTCGGCCTGATCGGATCGCTCCTGTCCAAGGAGGAGCCGGACGCCGGCAAGTACGCCGAGCTGGAGGTCAAGTCCCTCAGCGGAGTCGGCGCCCACTAGGGCGGACGGACGGGTACGGGCCGCGGCCGCGTCGTAGGGTCCTACGACGCGGCCGCGCCGCACCTCGTGTCAAACGGCCCCCGCCGTTGTCGGCCCTCTCACGTAGGCTCGGCTGTATACATCAACCGGTAACCGGGGGAGGGGGCCCACAGTGCTCATCGACACATACGGCCGTGTGGCCACTGACCTGCGTGTCTCGCTCACCGACCGCTGCAACCTGCGGTGTACGTACTGCATGCCCGAAGAGGGCCTGCAGTGGCTGGCCAAGCCGGACCTGCTCACCGACGACGAGATCGTCCGCCTCATCCGCATCGCCGTGACCGGCCTCGGTGTCACCGAGGTCCGCTTCACCGGCGGCGAGCCGCTGCTGCGGCCGGGCCTGGTCGGCATCGTGGAGCGCTGCGCGGCCCTGGAGCCCCGCCCCAAGATGTCGATCACCACCAACGGCATCGGCCTGAAGCGCACCGCCGCCGCCCTGAAGGCGGCGGGCCTGGACCGGGTCAACGTCTCCCTCGACACCCTGCGCCCCGAGGTCTTCAAGACCCTCACCCGCCGCGACCGGCACAAGGACGTCATCGACGGCATGGAGGCCGCCCGCGCCGCCGGGCTCACCCCCGTCAAGGTCAACGCGGTCCTGATGCCCGGGCTCAACGACGACGAGGCCCCCGACCTGCTGGCCTGGGCCGTGGCGCACGACTACGAGCTGCGGTTCATCGAGCAGATGCCGCTCGACGCCCAGCACGGCTGGAAGCGCGACGGGATGATCACCGCGGGTGACATCCTCGCCTCGCTGCGTACGAGGTTCACGCTCACCCCCGAGGGCGACGACGCGCGCGGCTCCGCGCCCGCCGAGCGCTGGGTGGTGGACGGCGGACCGCACCGGGTCGGCGTCATCGCCTCCGTCACCCGCCCGTTCTGCGCGGCCTGCGACCGGACCCGGCTCACCGCCGACGGCCAGGTCCGCACCTGCCTCTTCGCGCGCGAGGAGTCGGATCTGCGGGGCGCGCTGCGCTCGGGGGCGCCCGACGAGGAGATCGCCCGGCTGTGGCGGCTGGCGATGTGGGGGAAGAAGGCCGGATCCGGTCTGGACGACCCGGCGTTCCTCCAGCCCGACCGCCCGATGTCAGCGATCGGCGGCTGACTCCCACTCGCTCAGGGCCACCACGTCTTTGAGGAACCCCCGTACGCCCAGGAACTGGGAGAGGTGCTCGCGGTGTTCGTCGCACGCGAGCCAGGTCTTGCGCCGCTCCGGCGTGTGGATCTTCGGGTTGTTCCACGCCAGGACCCACAGTGCCGCGGTGCGGCAGCCCTTGGCGGAACACACGGGCGCCTCGTCGGCGATCTCGTCACTCACGGATACATTCTGCGCCATGAACCGGGGGTGACATGGCGACGCCGAGCAGCCACGGGGGGAGCTGCCCGGCGTCGGTCCGTCGCTCCGACGGGGGATGCGGAGCGCCTACGCAGTATGTCACGGGGGACCCGCTGTGGTGCACCGTAACTTCATGATTGATCTGAGCTTTTCTTGAGCTTTGCGGACGGTGACGGATCAGGTCTGCTCGCGTGACCACGGTTCGTGGTCAGGGCTGCCGGGACCCGCCGCGGGTTCCGCCGGACCGCCCACCGGGGCCGCTCCGAGCATCGGCCGCGCGGGCGCGGGCACGAACGTCGAGGGCAGTGAAGGCGCGTTCTCCCGCCCCGCGTTGGCGATCACCACAGCCACATAAGGGAGCAGGGCTCCCAGTACCAGGGTCACGATCGCGACAGGGCGTTCGATGTTCCACAGCACCGCCGTCAGCACCACCGACACCGTACGGACGGACATCGAGATCACATAGCGGCGCTGCCGCCCGCGCACGTCCTCCGCCAGACCCTGCCGGGCCCCGGTGATCCGGAAGACCTCGGCTCCGTTCCGCTTCCGCATCTGCTCCACCACCCGACTCCACGCCGGGCTCTCCCCGGCCCGGACAGTTCACACGGTACGCCCGGGATCCGCCGGGTTCGAGACCGGGGGCGGTCCGGCTTGAGCGATGCGGCCGATCCGTACTGCGTACGGACGAGTCCGACATGCGCCGTATGGCGGATGGGTCAACACTGGCTGCGACTGCTCATGTAGGGCGGAGTGCTCGGCTGAGTGCTCGCGCCGAGCGGAAAGAGGAGGCAGCGATGGGCTGGTTGTGGGCGATCATCGTCGGATTCGTATTGGGTCTGATCGCGAAGGCGATCCTCCCCGGCAAGCAGCACAGTCCCCTCTGGCTGACCACCATCTTCGGCATCATCGGCGGTGTGGTCGGCAACTCGATCGCGCGGGCGATCGGCATCGCGGAGACCAAGGGCATCGACTGGGGCCGGCACGGCCTCCAGATCGCCGCGGCGGTCGTCATCGTCGCCCTGGGCGACATGCTCTACATGGCGATGCGGGGCAACAGGCAGCGGGCCTGACGGGCGCGGCGGCCCCCACGGCAGATACGGCGCGGGGGGCGGTCCCATGACGGAACCGCCCCCCGCGCACTTCCCCGGAGCCTTTGCGCACGATCCCTTTGCACACGATCCTTTGCGCAGGGCAAACGCGCAGGTCAGACTCTCTTGACCTCGATCGCGGCCAGGTTCTTCTTGCCCCGGCGCAGCACCAGCCAGCGGCCGTGCAGCAGATCGTCGGCGGTGACCACCGCGTCCTCGGACGTCACCTTCGCGTTGTTCACGTAGGCGCCGCCCTCCTTCACGGTGCGCCGGGCCGCCGACTTGCTCGCCACCAGCTCCACCTCGGCGAACAGGTCCACCACCGGACCGAGCTCGGCCACCTCGGCGTGCGGCAGCTCGGACAGGGCGGCGGCCAGCGTCGAGGCGTCCAGCTCCGCCAGATCGCCCTGGCCGAACAGCGCCTTCGACGCGGCGACGACCGCCGCGCACTGGTCGGCGCCGTGCACCAGCGTCGTCAGCTCCTCGGCGAGCGCGCGCTGCGCGGCCCGCGCCTGCGGGCGCTCCTCGGTGAGCCGCTCCAGCTCCTCGATCTCCTCGCGGGACCGGAAGCTGAAGATGCGCAGGAACTTGGAGACGTCGCGGTCGTCCGCGTTCAGCCAGAACTGGTAGAACGCGTACGGCGTGGTGCGCTCCGGGTCCAGCCACACCGTGCCGGACTCCGTCTTGCCGAACTTGGTGCCGTCCGCCTTGGTGATCAGCGGGGTGGCCAGCGCGTGCACCTCGGCCTCCGGGGCGACCCGGTGGATCAGGTCGGTGCCCGCGGTGAGGTTGCCCCACTGGTCGCTGCCGCCGGTCTGGAGGACACAGCCGTGGCGCCGGTACAGCTCCAGGAAGTCCATGCCCTGGAGGATCTGGTAGCTGAACTCGGTGTAGCTGATGCCCGCGTCGGAGTTCAGCCGGCGGGAGACCGCCTCCTTGGCGATCATCTTGTTGACCCGGAAGTACTTGCCGACGTCCCGCAGGAAGTCGATGGCCGACAGACCCGACGTCCAGTCCAGGTTGTTGACCATGGTCGCGGCGTGCGGGCCCTCGAAGTCGAGGAACCGCTCGATCTGCCCGCGCAGCCGCTCCACCCAGCCCGCGACGACCTCGGGCGCGTTCAGCGTGCGCTCCGAGTTCGGCTTGGGGTCACCGATCAGACCGGTCGCCCCGCCGACCAGACCCAGCGGGCGGTTGCCCGCCTGCTGGATCCGGCGCATGGTCAGGATCTGCACCAGGTTGCCCAGGTGCAGGCTGGGGGCGGTCGGGTCGAAGCCGCAATAGAACGTGACGGGACCGTCCGCGAACGCCTTGCGCAGTGCGTCCTCGTCAGTGGAGAGGGCGATCAGCCCACGCCACTGCAGCTCATCGACGATGTCCGTCACGGTCGTCCGTCTCCTAGGTCTGTGTACGGATGTGCAGCAGCCAGTGTATGGGGGTCAGACGCCCCGGCTGACCGAGCTCATGTTGAAGTCCGGCACCCGCAGGGCGGGCATCGCGGCCCGGGTGAACCAGTCGCTCCACTCCCTGGGCAGGGTCTTCTCGGTGCGCCCGGCCTCGGTCGCCCGCGACAGCAGGTCCACCGGCGACTCGTTGAACCGGAAGTTGTTGACCTCCCCGACCACCTCGCCGTTCTCGACGAGGTACACCCCGTCCCGGGTCAGCCCGGTGAGCAGCAGCGTCGCCGGGTCCACCTCGCGGATGTACCAGAGGCAGGTCAGCAGCAGCCCCCGCTCCGTGGCCGCGACCATCTCCTCCAGCGAGCGCTCGCCGCCGCCGTCCAGGACCAGGTTCCCGACCGTGGGCGTGACCGGCAGCCCGGTGAGGGCCGCGCTGTGCCGGGTGGTGATCAGCCGCTCCAGCTTCCCGTCCCGCATCCAGTCCGTGGGGGAGAGGGGCAGGCCGTTGTCGAAGACGGAGGCGTCGTCGCCCGAGGAGTGCGCCAGCTGGAACGGGGCGGACTCCAGGCCCGGCTCGTTCGGGTCGCTGCGCAGCGTCAGCGGCAGCCGGGCCAGCTTCTCGCCGAGCCGGGTGCCACCGCCGGGCTTGGAGAACACGGTCCGGCCCTCGGTGGCGTCCCGCGCGTTGGACGACCACAGCTGGTAGATCAGCAGGTCGGCCACGGCGGTGGGGGGCAGCAGCGTCTCGTACCGGCCCGCCGGCAGGTCGATCCGGCGCTCGGCCCAGCCGAGCCGGACCGCGAGCTCCTCGTCGAGGGCGCCCGGGTCGACGTCCTTGAAGTCCCGCGTGGAGCGCCCGGCCCAGGCGGAGCGCGCCCGGTCCGGCGACTTGGCGTTGAGCTCCAGGGTGCCGGTGGGCTGGTCGTGGCGCAGCCGCAGGCCCGCGGAGGTGCCCAGGTACGAGGAGGTCATCTCGTGGTGGGCGAAGCCGTACAGCTCGCGCCCGCCCGAGCGGGCCCGCGCGAAGGCCTCGCCGAGGGCGGGGGCGAAGTCCGTGAAGACGGCCGAGGAGGTCTCGGCGGGCGCGTCGGTGAAGTCGGCGGCCACCGGCACGCCCTCGACCAGCGGCTGGGCGTCCTCGGCGGGCCCGGCGCCGCGCGCCGCCGCCTCCGCCGCCCGCACCAGCGGCTCCAGGTCGTCGGCGGTCACCGCGGACCGCGACACCACGCCCGAGGCCGTGCCCTCGGCCCCGTCGACGGTCGCGATGACGGTGAGGGTGCGCCCGCGGGTGACGCCGTTGGTGGTGAGCGCGTTGCCGGCCCAGCGCAGATTGGCGGAGGAGTGCTCGTCGGCGATGACGACGCACCCGTCGGCGTTCGAGAGCGCGAGTGCCCGCTCGACGATCTCGTGCGGCTTGACGGTCGTACGGGAGTTCATCGCCCGGCCTCCTGCGTGGTGTTCAAGATGTTGACGCCGCGGAACAGGGCCGACGGGCAGCCGTGGGAGACCGCCGCCACCTGGCCCGGCTGGGCCTTGCCGCAGTTGAAGGCGCCGCCCAGGACGTACGTCTGCGGGCCGCCCACCTTCTCCATCGAGCCCCAGAAGTCCGTGGTCGTCGCCTGGTAGGCGACATCCCGCAGCTGGCCCGCCAGCCTGCCGTTCTCGATGCGGAAGAACCGCTGCCCGGTGAACTGGAAGTTCACCGGTCGGGGAGGAGGCTCGCCCTCCGGATCAGCGTTTCCGCAGGTCAGAGCGTGTTTCATGCCTCTCCCTCAATCCCAGTTCATACCGGTTAAAACCGGACCCTACGGGGTGCCGTGTCGATCTCGTGTCGACCAAGTTAGTTGCCTCCTGGGTGTCGCTCCAGTACCTTCCCCAGGAAGCAACAAACCCCCAGAGGGACCCACCGGGCGGCTACCCGGTGCCTCTGGGGGTCCCCCGTCCGGTGGCTAACCGGTCGGGACACACCTAGAGATAGGGCTCTAAGTGCTCGTCCAGCGTACTCGGCACACCCGTGCCTACGTGCAGATCCCGAACGAGATCGCACAGCGATCCGACATGTCCCTTGAGGCCCTTGGCCTCCTGGTCAAGATGCTGTCGTACCCCGACCGCAACAGCATGACCCTTGAGAAGATCGCTGCCCGCGTGCCCAATGGCCGCCGCACGATCTCCAACGCAGCCAACGAGCTGACTGACCTCCGGTACTACCACCGTGCTCGGGTCCAGGACCCTGAGACGAAGCAGTGGGTCACCCTCACCTCTGTCTCTGACACCCCGACTGACCGCATGCCGACGGTCGGTGAGTCGACCCCTCGGGCTGTCGGCAGCTCTCCCAAGGGAGAAAAGAACCCGAAGGGAAATGACCTCCTTCCCACGTCCGTTCAGCAGGCCAAGGCCAGTGAGGGCGAGGGCCAGCAGGAGGGGGAGGAGTCTCCCCAGAAGAATGACCCCAAGACTTTCGGCACCGCTGACGCGGTGACCGGTCGAGCTGTGGCCTGCCTGGGCCGTCTGGGGCGTGTAGAGCCCTCCCTGAAGCTCTCGATGCGGGAAAGCATGCGCCTGGCTCCGCTGGCCGCTCAGTGGCTCTCTGAGGGCCTTGCTGAGGTGGACGTGATCAAGGCTCTGACTCGGGCGCTGCCCAGCTCTGTGGACTCGGCGGCAGCCCTGGTGTCCTACCGCCTCAAGAACCACCAGCCCGAGAAAGCCACGCCTCTCTTGCTGGTGCCTTCTCCCGCTCCCGTGCGCCGCGAGCAGTGCCCTGAGTGCCACAGGCCCTTCCCCGTGGGCCACCCCGGCGGCACCTGCCGCGACTGCCGCTGATCTCTCACAACCGCAGCACATTCGAAGGGACACCCATGTCTACTTCCGCAACCCCCTGGTACATCAAGGGCATCCTCTACGTGGCCTTGCCGGCGGCGTGCATCGCCGCCCTGTACCTTTCGATTCCCGGAGAGGTGGCCTTGGCGAGGACTGCCGGATGGTCCGAGCACTACGCCCCCGCCATGCCAGTGTGCCTCTCGGTCTACGCCCTCTCGGCTGGGGCCATCGCCACGTACCGCCGCAAGATGGAGCTGCCTGGGCAGGTGACTGCTCTCGTGGGCTCCCTCATGGCCCTGCTGCTGGCCATGTCGGCTCAGTCGATCTCCCACCTGATCGAACAGAACTACATGAACAGCTCCGCTCTCCTGGTGGTGGCTGTCTCTTGCGTTCCGCCTCTCACCATCGCGCACCTCGTGCACATGGCCGAGACTCCTGCCCAGGTGAAGACGACCTCTCAGCAGATGGCCGAACTCACTGGGATGATCGACTACCTCTCAGTGGAGCTGACCCAGGTTCTCTCAGCCCACACGGACGAAGCTCTCACCTACAGCCGTACGCTCACCGAGACCTACGACAAGCTCACGGCAGACGTGAGGGCTCTCACTGAGGGAGCTGAGAGCGATGCTGAGAGGATCGCTGCTGCCCTGACCAAGCGGGGTGGTCCCAGGAAGGCCGTTCCTGAGGATCAGATCGAGGCCGCTGCCCGAGAGCTGAAGGCGAAGGGTAAGAGGATCACCGGCCCCAACTTGGCCAAGATCCTGGGCGTTGGTGAGAGTACCGCTGCCCGGTACATCCAGCAGGGACTTGCGGGGGTGTAGCTCAGCAACAACAACGAGAGCCCCCACCAAGGACACAGGTGGGGGCTCTCACGTCTCAGTGTACGGGAAGACCGGATCAGATGGCCGATTGCTTGGCCAGCCCCAGAAATGCCGTCCAAGCCTCGCCAGGTACGACGAGGGCAGGTCCCTCAGGGTTCTTGCTGTCACGGACAGGTACGCCGCCCTCGTAGCCGTCAGCGACCTCCAGGCAACTGCCGTTGTCCCCACCGCTGTAGCTGGACTTGCGCCAGCCACTCACCGCGGATGCGTTGGGGATGTGCTTCACGTTCATGTGTAGTCCTCCGCCACCTCTTCGAGCAGGTTTAGGGATGCGTCCGGTGGCATGGCAGCAGCCCGAGCCAGATCGTATGCATCCTTGCACCTCTGCACCATCAACGGATCATCGATCAGGTTGCCGGTGTACAGCGCCTCTACGTACGCCAGCTCAGGCGCATCCGCGAAACGCATCAAACTGAGCATCGATCCCATGGTTGCGTGAGCGCCAGAGCTGTGCGGAACGACCTGCACCCGCACCCGCCCAGACCGCCCCAGGCGGGCGATGTGCCGAAGCTGCTCAGCCATCGCGGCTGCACCCCCGACCTGGGCCCTTATGACGTTCTCGTTGAGGACAAACCACAGGGCGGGAGAGAGCGGGTCCTTCATGATCTCGGCCCGCTTCATCCTGTTGACAACGCGCCTGTCAACATCCGCCGGCACATAGTTCGGCTGCTGTGCCTGGAAGACGGCACGGGCGTAATCGGGGGTCTGGAGCAGTCCAGGCACCAGAGAGACCGCGTACTCACTGATGGCGATTGCGTGTTGCTCCGCTTCAAGCGCTGCGGCGAAGTGATCAGCAACCGGCACCACGCCCAAGGTGTCGAGGAAGCGGACGAAAAAGCCGTCCGAGTCGAGCACTTGATCAAGAAGTTCCGCGTCTTTGAGCTGCGGAATCCTTCGGCCAGCCTCAATGTGAGCCACCATCGAGGCAGACATCATGATCATGCGCCCTAGCTCAGCCTGGGTTAACCCCTTGGCCTCTCGGAGTCGCTTCAGTTGCTCTCCGTATGCCTGCCTGTTCGTGGCCTTGCGGTCCTCGTTCTGGCCCTTGCCTGTCGAACTGACCATCTAGACGGCTCCTCTTGACAGTTGCAGTGGAGAGCTGGGGGTGGTTCCCATGCTACGACCGGCGAGCAACGATCTACACACAGTCAGTGACGTAGACGGAACCCGAGGCCCCCCATGCCTGAGACCACCCAGTTGCAGGCCCCCACGCCTGACGCCCCCACCGAAGAGGTGTGGGCTCCCACGTACGACGAGATCGTGAAGGACGACCACAGCGGCAAGTTCGGCGTCTACCGGGGCACTTGGGCCGGTGCCGCGTGGCTCCGCCCCATCGGTGGGGGACGCGAGTGGCCCGTAGAGCCCGCGAAGATCAGCGAGGCCACCCAGGACGAGAAGCTGAGTGCCGCTCTGGCCGCCCGAAACCACGTGATCGGCGGTCGGTCGTGACTCGCTCCCTACTGAGGTTCGTCACCTACCTCATCCGCAAGGACACAACTGCTGAGGACGAGTTCGAGGCCCGATGCGTATGGGGTGAAGAGACGGAATGCGGGGCAGAGTCCGGCGTCAAGTCGTCGCCGGAGGAAGTCCACGCCTGGATGAGCAAGCACACCGGGGAGACTCAGCACGACCGTTACCGCCGTATTCACGCCGACTATGAGGTGTGGGCCTCCACAGAGCACGGGCCGCCGGCAGAACGGCACCCGGCCAACGGCAGGGTCGTAGAAGTCGAGCTGAAGGCATGATTCGACGGTTAGCCCTCTACACAGGGCCTCTGCTGATCATGATGATTTCCGGCTCAGTTGGCTTCGTTCTCGGAGTTTATCTGTCCAGCCCCAAATAGACTCCCACCCTGCTGGACGGCACCCGCTGGAGGCTCCCCTATCTCCCCGGAGATCCCAGCAGGGTGGGGCAAGTACCTCTGTCGGTGTCCTTGCATTGGGCGATCCTCAAAGGGGGGACAACGAGTGTCCGACAGAGAGCCCGTGAAACGCAGCATGTCGCAAAAACCAACGGCCGCGCGGCTGTATCCGGTCCTACCCCGGCACGGGACCCCCCCCAAAGAAACCTCACGAGAGGAAGCCATGCATCAGGTGATCGTGAGCCCTCAATACCGAAAGTTCGTAGCGGTGCGCCCCGGCTCCCGAGGCGGGATGCAGCTTCCTCGTGACAAGTACGAGGAAGTACGAGATGCGGTGAGTGCCGGCGGGCCTCCGCCCGCGTGGTTCACCGAGGCCGCAGAGAAGTCCTGGGGTGTGCGCCTGGACCAGGCTCCCGCGTCGAGCACCGTTCTGGTCCGGCCTGAGACGGCACTCAACTACAGCCGTGCAACCTGGGAGATCAACCGGGGTTGCAACTTCGCCTGTGACATGTGCGTGGTCTGGCAACGCCCCTTCGCCGGACTTCCCATGGAGAAGAAGACCGCGCTCCTGGAGATGGTCCGGGACACCGGAGTTCTCTGGTTCCAGTTCACGGGAGGCGAACCGACCATCGATCCCGACTTCATCGAGTCGTACCGCACGGCGTACGGCATGGGGATGATGCTGGAGATCCTGACGAACGGATCGCGGCTCGACCACGGGCCGACCCTGGAAATCCTTACCGAGCTGCCGCCGCACAAGGTCACGGTATCTCTGTACGGAGCCACGGCCGAGACGTTCGAGGCCCTGACGAGGACCAAAGGGGCCTATCGGAGAGTGATCCGGGGCTTGAAGGCGGCACGGGCCGCCGAGCTGCCCCTTGAGCTTTCGCTCATCGTCACCGAGCACAACGCTCACGAAGTCGATGAAATGAAGGCCCTGGCGGACAGCCTTGATATTCCGTACAAGGTCTTCGCCAATATCTCTCCGTCTTACGACGGAGACAAAGGCCCTCTCGACTTCCAGGTGACCGAATACATCAACCGAGAGGAGGTGTTCCGGGGGTGCCCCGCCGGACACACCTTCTACCACCTGGACCCGTTCGGCAGCGCAACTATGTGCAAGGTCGGACGTGAGAACCCCATCAACCTCATGAGCACCGGGGTTGGTGGCCTGAGGGATCTGCCGCTCATCGCAGATGCTCAGATGCTTCGGACTGGAGGGTGCAGCGGGTGCAAGCTGTCCGGCTCCTGCCGGGTCTGCCGGCCACTCGCCAAGCTCTACCAGCAAGCCGAAGCGCCGCTCAGTCACTACTGTCAGCACGGCTTCAAGGAGGAAGCATGACCGCTGCGACCACGACCGAGGAGACCACCACCGTTGTCCTGGTGGACGACGTGGACGCCCTGACGGGCGACATCGAGCCCGGCTGCGGCAACGACAACCCCTACAACTGATCCACCACTTGATCCACCATGCTCCAAGGCGCGGGCCTCGTTTCGGCGGGGCCCGCGTCGCGTTGATGAGAGAGTGAACCCATGGCGTCTCGTACCACCTTTGAAGAGCTGCCCTCAGCCGTTCGTACGGCCATCGAGTCCCACACAGGACGGATTCACCGGGTTGACCCGGTGTCCTCGGGCCTCAACAGTCAGGTTGCGGCTCGCCTGCACTGCGATGCCGGCGACGTGCACGTGAAGGGCCTTCGCTCCGACCACAAATGGGCCTGGACACAACAGCGCGAAGCAGAAGTGAACCCCTTTATCAGAGGAATTTCTCCCGAACTGCTCTGGCGGGTCAAGGGAAGTGGCTGGGATCTGCTCGGGTTTGACCTGATCACTGGGTACCACGCCGACTACAGCCCGGAATCCGGGGATCTCCCCCTTGTGGTCGACCTGCTTACGAGGCTCGGAGAGGTCGAAATTCCCTCAATTGAACTTCGGGAAGCAGGGCAAAGACTGAGCAGCTATGTAGATGATCCCGCCCAGCTCCACCTTTTCGAAGGAAATGCCCTTCTCCATACGGATCTGAACAACGAGAACGTTCTAATCCAGGGAGACCATGCCTATATGGTCGATTGGGCCTGGGCCACACGCGGAGCACCCTGGCTTGATGCAGGATATTGGGTAATTTGGCTCCTGGCTGCCGGGAAACACACACCAGAGCAGGCTGAAAGCTGGGCCGAAAGAATCCCAACATGGGAAACGGCCTCTCCGAAGGCCCTGGAAGCCTTCGCCCTGGCCAATGCTCGAATGTGGAAGGAGATCGGGGGAGAAGAACCCGACTTCTGGACCTCTCGACTGGTGCAGGCTTCCCAGGAGTGGTCTGAGTACAGGCAGAAGCTCACAAAGAGGTGACCTGAGCCGGGGTATACCAACCGGCTCCATAGATTACGTACGTGTCCTCTGGCTCAGAACGGGACAGCAGAGCCCTGAAGTGTGAGCCAAGGAACAATGTTGTTGTTACCTCACCCCATCTGATGCAACATTACGAGCCCTCTGAGGGGTCCCGAGAGGCCGCGGTGCCGGCCGAAGGGGTCGTTAGGGGGCTCGAAGTGTGTTCGGGGCGATTAGAGCTTGTGAGCTTGTGAAGCCTTCAAACCCGTACACGGTGGAAGGAAGGCGCCCCCTGCGGTCCCTTGTGTGCATTCTCGTTATATTACCCCCGTATATGTGCATCACATGCGTGTGCGGTAACATTAATACATTGTGCGCTTGTGAATGATAATGCTGCACCACTAAGTGAGGCATCAATAGGGGTGCATTCCTCGTGACCTTGTGAATGCATTCTTTGTGCGCTTGTGACGCACGGACGCGCACGAGGGCGAGTCAGCGGCAGGTGAATTGTGTGACCTGTGTCACGGTCATTCGTGCATGAATGTGGACACAATGCGCAAGTCGCAATGTCCATTACGCACCCTATGTATACGTGGCAAGGGTATATATGCAACAACCTTGCATATCACAGGGCTATAACGAGCCGCCCCTATATGTCCTTTATGCACCCCAGGAAGGTAAAGGGAATGCAAATAAGTTGCGTCCTGGGTACTGGGGTATTGTGTCCTAGTTTGTAGGCATTGCCGGCCGAGCACTGCACCCCTTCTGACCTGCGGTTTTGTAGCCCCAACGCGTGAGCGCGCGTCTTCACTCCTAACCGCTATTCGTAAGTTGTGTCCTGGGTGTGGATAGGGAAACGTACTCCCTGCAACACCGACCGCGCCGAACGGAGCGGCCCGAAGTACCACCCGCTAAGCGGGGATGCGGAAAGGGCCAGCAGAGACGTTCTGAGCGCATCACTCGAATGGTCGTGAGCCGTTCCCCACGGGGGGCGTAAGCGGGAGTGAGAACGGACGTAGAAGGCTCGTACGAGGGGCGCGAGAGCGCACCGACAAATGGCGGGCAACGGTGATACGGGACCGGCTTACGAACGAATCAGCGGAACCTTGAGAACTCAATAGACCGAGCGCCTGTTGAAGCGAATAGACACAGGTTGAAGCGTCACCGCCCTAAGGAACGTCGTGAGATGTCCCTATGGAGCACGGAGCGTAGAGCGGTAGGTCAACGTCAGAAAACAGACTGATGATGCACCGTCCGGCGGGTGCGCCAACTAGGCCGGAACTGCATTACGAGATTGCCTACGGCAGACACACACAACACGACGTGTCCAGCATGCAACGGGCCACGGTGACTGATACTCACCGGGCCCACTCAGCATGTCTCTAAGCGTCTGAGAGTGAGTCTGTCGGGGGGAGTGTCGTAAGGCACTTGCAAGGGCCCGTGAGGGCCGTACAGCGATCACTAAGGGGAAGCTATGCCAGTGGCAGCAGAGGGCGTATCCCGACCGCGTGAGCGCGGGACTATCCCGCTCGGCAGCTACTCATTCCATCGTGAGTACAGCGAACACGACGTGTTCGAGGTGAGCATCACAGACGTAATCGGAACGTTCCGCTACCGGGTCCGGGCATGGGGAAACATGGTCGACTCGGTACACGCGTTCACGTCTTCAATCGCTCATGTGGGGATGTGCCAGCGCGCTAAGCGCGACATCTTCAGGACCGGATACACGCTGGTCCACGGCTACAACGTTCGGGTCACCCCGGTTTCGTAAGGGAGTCGGGCGCACGGCGGAAAAGGACACTCTTCCGTGCGCCCCATCACCCATTACGAACAAGGGACGTAGTGGAGTAAGTAAGGGGAATCATGCCTGCAATAGGTGAGATCACAACGCAAGAGATCGGCCGTTCTCTCGTGCTGTCGGTGTGGCTGAGTGACAACACTCAAGCCCAGGTGCACATGGACAAGCGCGGCAGCATGGTCATTCACAGTGATGTGACCTTCTGGGTACTCACCACACCTTTCGAGGGGGGACCGTGCCCGGCACAGGTGGGCGACGACTGGGAAGCAGGCGTAAAGCGCGTTAAGTGGTGGCTGGCTGGCAATGTCAAGTATCGGGCGAACTCTGTCCTCACGCGACACGGCTACTCGGCTATGCACTGCACCAACCTGCCCGGCTGCAACTGCGAGGAACACAAGGGGGCAACGGTCAATGCCTGAGCGCTTCTTCTACTACGAGCCCGCTGATCTCTTCCTGTGTGAAGGGTGCATGGCCGAATCACTCGGCGCGATGTTCCCCGAAACCGGGGAGCAATGTAAAGGCGCGCTCTGGAATTACGAGGGGTGGGACCTGGAAACCCTCGTGAGCGCGCTCAAGGCGAGCGGGGAACTCCTCTCCACGCAGTTCACGCGGAAGGGGGTCCGAATGGGCCCCGTAGAGCAGAACTGCATGGGTTTGCACTGACGTAGTGGGCAGCCACGGAGGCACGGCGGAAAAGGACACTCTTCCGTGCCTCCCTCTGCCTACTGCGCCAATAGGGCGCGGTAGACGAACAAGGGGGGTAACTCCTATGGCTGGTTTGAAGGGTAAGGCGCTCATCCTGGATCACGTCCGGATGTCCTTTACGGGTGACCCGTGGGGCACGGTGAACGGGTGGATCTTCCCCCTGGCCTCCATCGTGTGGGTGGAGGAAGGGGAGTTGTTGCCGGGCTTCCGGCCCTCTCCGATGCTGCGCAAGCGCGCGGACCTGGAAAGCGACTGGGAGACGACTGCGCTCCTGGACCTCTACACGCACGGGGAACTCACCACCGACCACATGCGGGAGGCGTACGCGCTCCTCACGCGTGCGGCGGACATCCTCCGTGCCATGGGCCGGGCGTACTGACTCGGGGAGAAGTGGGCCCGCCGGCACTTCGTACCGGTGGGAGAAGTGGGCACGGACGACAAGGACACTCGGCCGTGCCCTTCTCATGTGGAAGGGAAACCGCAAATGATCGACCTCAGCACGGATCGCGTGATCGTGCTCAAGCCTGTTCGGACCGTGCGTTTCGAGCTGCGAGACGTAGCGCTGACCAGTCGGGAAGTGGTGGAGCTGTCTGACGGCTCGGTGTGGTCGGTGGCGCACCGTCGCCCCGACTACTGGAGCCACAACCCGAAGGCCCCGCTCACCGTGGCGTTCCGATTCCGGGTGAGCGGCAAGTTCGCTGACGCCGTGGAGTTCATCCGCAACGCGGAACGGCCGTTCATCACGCGGGAGCTTCCGGAGGTGGCGGCCTGATGCGTACGCGTCTCGGAATGATCGCGCTCGCCCTGGTGACCATCCTCGGGGGTGTCGCCAAGGCAGAGGCACACGCGGCCCCGGTCAAGTCGCACGTGCCCTACCGGGTGCGTGTGCTGGTCGGCACGCTGCCCTACCCGCCGTGCATCGAGCTGCGGCGCACCCGTGAGGGGCGGTCGTGGTTCGCGGACATGGTGAGCGACACCTACGACGAGGGGAAGCGGCGCACGGTCGCTCAGCAGATCCATTACGTCCGTGAGGGCTGCGTTTCCCTCACTCAGGAGGGATGACCATGCGCACGCTCGTAATCGCGCTGCTGGCCGCTCTCCTGGGGGCGGCTCTCGCATCCGGCGTCACCTTCCATCACATGCGCGGGGAAGTGCTCCGCATGGAAGTGGACGCATTCAATGACGGGTTTCTCGACGGTGCATGCAACAAGCGCACGTACGAGGACGGCTCTTACGTCTGGGAGGACGGCAACGGCCGTCTCTGCCGCTAGCGGTTGACCGTAGAGGGCATGGGAAGCGTCACCCGGAATTCCGGACGGGATCACCCATGCCCTACTCGGCCAGTCTCTAGAGACAAGCTCAGAGGCTCGGATAGAAGGGCGAGAGTGGTGCTCACTCTCAAGACGATTAAGGCGGCATTCCGGGGGCTCTACCCGGATGAGTCCCTGTGGATCACCTTCCTGGATGGAGAAGTGAGGCTCACGGGACGCGTGACCGGTATCGGTGGCCGTATAGGCGCACGTACGGACATGCGGTTGCACGAGGACATTCACGTAAACCGCGTGCTGTCCATGGAAGTCAAGTAAGGGAAGGGGCGCATCCAATGGCCGAATGGCGGCAGGGCGGTTATGACGGCATCTTCTACCTGGGTAAGGAGGGAACGGAGGAGTACGGCGGTTACGTGGTGCAGGTGAACGAAGCGCCGAACCCTGTGAAGTGGTTCGCGTACGAGTACGACACGGAGAAGCGCACAACGGTATGGGTCGGGGGGGCCCCGACCGCCGAGGACGCGAAGACCGCCGTTAAGGGCGAGTTCCTGTGTGAGGTCTACCGCAACGCCGAGAAGGGGCATTGCCCCTGGCCTGGCGTGGTCGTCCGCACCACCCTTTACAAGGGTGATCGGCTGCGCATGATCGTGTGTGGTGAACACGCGGGAGTAATGAAGGGGTGGGAAAGCGTCCGGCTGGAGGAGTACCGAACTGAGTACGGGCTCATTCCCAATGACCCGATCATCGGAGAGCGCATTGTTCCTCCCCTGGATCACCCGTCCATCAAGGAGCGCGCGAAAGGCGCGGCGACCAAGACCGAACGGAACATGTGGCTCGCCCTTATCCGCGTGGTCCGTCCGCTGGCCGAACTGCACTACTGGCGGAGGCACTTCGCATGGTTCCCGCTCGACCTGAACAAGCGGCAGTGCATTGACGCCCGCCAGGCGTGGAAGCGCGCGGAGGAGCACGCAGCCAGCATGTACGCGGTCTACATGCGCGAGGACCACGGGCAGGAGTGCGCCACGCTTCCGGCTGAGCTGCTGCGGCTTGTCGAGCGTGAGGCCGTCGAATACCTCAGGAACAAGAAGGGTGGTAAGTGAGAGTGCGTCGACAGTCTCAGGCAATCGCAATGTCGCTCCGCTGGCTCCTGTACGTCAGTGAGCCGGGAGCCAAGTACAAGACCTACCCGAACGGTCCGGGCTCCAGCCCGGTCCTCGTGGCCTACACCGAGCAGGAACGGACGGAGTGGGCCCAGGAGCGGGATCGGGTGCTGAAGGAGTGGGAGAGCACCGACCCGGACGGCTTCCACTCCTGGAAGGTGGCAACGGCAGCCATGCGCGGGGGCGACGACTCGGCCCTTGCTAAGGGCTGGTCGGCCCTGATGCTGGCCGAAGACGGAATGCGCATCGTGGACCCGTGTGCGCATTGCCGGGAATGCCGCTCGCGTCGCTAGCGGCTGAGTTTGGGGCACGGACGGATAAGGACACTCGTCCGTGCCCTTTGCTTTGCCTCTAACGAAGGGAAACCCATGATCCCGATGACATGTGGTGGCTGTGAAGGTGAAGTTCTCGTCACTGTCGAGCAGTGGCACAAAGAGAACACGATCCCGTGCCCGCACTGCCCCGATGGGGGCGTTGACCTCATACACGCACGGCGTCACGCCGACGCACCGAGCATCTGACGAAACGAAAGGAAAGCACGCAATGACCGAGCAGGCCCCCGAACTCCCCGAGCTGGACCCCGTACTCAAGACGGGAATGAGCAAGCGCAACATCGACGCGGCCCGAAAGGCGCTCGCCCGTATCAAGGAACTGGGCTGGGAACCGCTCGCCCCGTACCCCGGAAGTGACACGCACTGGAAGGTGCGTTGCCTCCTCGGATGCGGGGAGGGCGGAAAGAACTGGGAAGGCGTCATGTTCTACAGCCACATGCGCCGGGAACGGCGTCACGCCGGATGCCTCCCCAAGGGCGTGCGTGAGCTGGCCATCGACGCACTGAACAACGCACGCCGCTAGTCGGTGAGTTTGGGGCACGGCGGGAAAGGACACACCTCCGTGCCCCTTGCTCGGGTGACTAGCGAAAGGAAGGCAATGGATCACTCGCACATTGCGGTTGGCCTGGATTCCATCGGAGCCGTCCGCGTGGACATCCTTTGGACGCCCAGAAAGGAGGGCGTAGAGCTGAATCTGAGGGACGCTGAAACGCTCATCCCGTACCACATTTGGGAAGCGCCCAAACTGGCGCTCATTCCCTACACGCCGGAAGACGAGCCCTTGCACGCGGCGGCCCGGTCCATCCTCGGGTCCGTCCCTGAACCCACGCTTTGGACGGCCTACGCCTACAACGTGGCGTGCCGAAACGGCTTCAACTGGGTTCCGGAAAAGCTCGCTTAGGAGGCGGCATGAAGTGCCTTGAGTTCTTCCCTGTCATCGTGACCCGCTACCCCCAGGACGAGGACCATGCTCCGATCCTGGAGGACGAGACACAAGCGCGCATCTCTCTTGCAGAGGAAGTGTGCGACGGGGATTTGATCCTGGCGTCATTTGATGACAACGGGCGGTCGGATTACTTCAACGACCAGTATCCGGCGAGTGGTTACGCCTATGACCCCGACTGCGGTTGCGGTGTCTGCCCCCTGGATCACGCGGGCCCGGTCATCGTGCTGGCCGACTGGGGTGGCTGGTGTGACCCGTGGCCCGCTGACGCACCCGTTCTGATCATCCCTACCGAGGAAAGGCGGATACAGCAGTGAGGAAGCCCGAGTTCAGGCCGGGTGATCGGGTCTCGCACTTCCGCGAGCCCGGCAACGTCGGCAAGGTCATCTGTCTGGAGAAGCGGGGTGTCTGGCCCTTCCGTCGCTGGGTCTACTGGGTGAGCTGGAGGGCGGGTTACGCGCCCGTCCCGCTGTCCTGGGGGCTCTGGCCCATCCATCGGACCGACGCTCAGCAGATCGCCCACCAGGAGGCCGCGTGAGCGCGTCGAACCGGTGGGCCGTGGACATGGCGGAGGCCGTGACGCGGGCCACGGCTGCCGCCGGCAACCCGGACCCGAGCACGCGTATGGCTGCCTTCCGTGAGCTGTGCGCCGAGCTGGGCCCCCTGGCAAATCAGTACGCCTGCCCCAGAAAGGCCCTTCACGCTCTCGTGAACGTGGCCGCATACGCCTACGCCTCCGAGCGAATGAGGGTCCGTCATGGGTGAGGAATGGATTGTTTACCGGGTGTGGTTCCCCGCACCCACTGAGAAGAGCCCCCGTCGGAAGGTGTCGATGGAGGTTTCTGCACACCCGCTGAAGAGCCGAATCCTGGTCAAGCATCAGGTCTGGCTCTTCGTGAGTCAGAAGGGTTACGACGTGGACCCGACCGAGGGCGGGATTGACGCCATCGGAACCGAGATCATCACGCAGGAGGAGAGCAAGTGACTTACATGGATGCCGGAATGATGGATCAGGCCACCCGCTATCACGCGGTGCTGACCGATCACGAAACCATCATCCGTACCGCGCTTCAGGTCTACGTGGAACGAATGGAGGAGGCCGCCAAGGAGGCCGAGGCCGCCTATAAGGCGGGCCAGGCGGACCCGGAACTCAAGGCGCAGCAGGACAAGTCATTCGTGACCAATCACGGATACAAGGTCTCCGCCCAGTTGTTCAGGGAGAGCGCCGAATCCGCCCGGAAGGCATCGACGGATCTCCTCAACGCCGTACTCGGCATCGATGAGGGCGAGGACAACGAGCAGGGCTGAGCCTCTTTGGTGAGGGCTGGAGTAGGGACACGTCCAGCCCGATCCATGGACGCTCACACGCTTCGTGTGGACGTACCGACACAACAGAACAGGGAAGGTGGGAAGTGGACGAGAAAGCGAGATATGAGCCGATGGCTTACGGGCCCATCGGCGCGGCTGTGAAGGCCGCTATGCCTCACACCGAGGCTGACCCCATCGGCGTGCACGCGGCTGTGCTCGCGCTGTACTCGGCTGCCCTCAACGGCAAGCTCATGCAGCCGGACGGGCGTCCGGTGGTGGTCTGGACGGCCCTTGCTGGCCGCTCCATGGTTGGCCGTAAGGGCTTCGCCCTGGCGACGGCTGAGACCATCCTCAACGACGCTATCGGGGAGTGGCTTGCCCTCCGCCGGCAGGGCGGTATTTCCTCGGGTCCGTCTCTCGTGCAGACCCTTTACGAGACCGAACAGGACTCGCTTACCTCCGAGGGAGGGCTTGACGGGCGGGTCCTCGTCATTGACGAGGAATGGCCGACCACTCTTCAGCTCACGAAGCGTTGCCCGAAGTATGCGGGTGTGCTTCGTACGTCCTGGGACGGGAAGCGGATTTCCAACGTCACCAAGAAGGACGGCAAGCGCGTTGAGATCACCGTGAACGAGCCTTCGCTTGGCTTCCACGTTCACATTCAGCCCGCGCTCTGGGCCAAGTTCATCAGCGCGACCGAGGCACAGGGAGGCTCGTACAACCGGATTCTTCCGGTCATGGTCGAGCGGTCCAAGCGTCTCCGTCGACGGGACTACAAGGGCAGCCCGCTCGATGAGATCAAGGTCAGCAGCTCCCTTCGTCTGGCCTATGAATGGGTGCAGAAGGAGCCCCGACAGATGGAGTTGAGCGACGCAGCAGCGGACCGCTTTGACGACATCAGCGCGGAATACGAGGACGCCCTTGAGGAGTTGCCCGAGGACGTGTCTTGCTACATCGAGCGTTCCGGCGAACAGGTCATGCGCGTTGCCTGTGTCCTGACTGCGGCTGAGCGGAAGACCATGGTCACGGTTAAGGCGCTCGACGCTGCTAAGGCGTTCGTGGACTACTCCATAGCCTCTGTGAAGCAGCTCATCTCTCAGAGCAACGTGGTGAAGTCCCGTACGATCCAGCCCCTTGACGCCAAGATCCGTCAGAAGCTCGAAATGTACGGGGGCGAGATGACGAGCACGCAGCTTTACCGTGCGCTCTCGTCTCGGTACTCGGCTGCTCAGATTCTCAACACCGCCGAAGACATGGCAGACGTTGAGATCGTGGAGCAGAAGCAGGCCAGGCCGGGGGCCAACCCTGTGATCTTCAAGTTGGTGGAGGTCATGCCCGAGCCTGACCCTGTGGAGGAGCCGGAGCCTGTCAAGGCTCCGCCCAAGCGACGGGCCCCCGCCAAGAAGGCGGCACCTGCGAAGAAGACAACCGCTCGGGCGCCGAAGGCCACCCCTGCGGGCTCCCCGCCGGCACCTCGTAAGGCCCCTGCCCGGAGGCAGGCGGCTAAGAAGGCCAACGCGTGAAGCATCGCGTGCAGTTGCGGCCGGAAGGCCGCTACCAATGCACCGGATGCCGGGCGGCGTTCGCCAGTGAGAGCAGGGCTCGGGACGCGTCGTTCGCCTGCCCTGGGGTGCCTCTCGCTCATGGGCACCCTTACGAGCGAGAGCATGTGTTGTATCCCTATTCGTACAACAGGGGCGATGGGTATGGGCCAGATCGTCTATGTGACGAAGTGGGCTGCCTGGTGTGTGTTGGTCATGCTTGTGACTGCGATGTGTGCGCCGGGCAAATAGATGCGCCTGCCTTGAAGGTGCTCAACGACAGTCGGGAACACGGGAACACGAAGCGTTCCCCGAACTGGGAGGAAGAGGAACAAATGGAAGACCTCAAGACGATGCTCGCCACGGTCAAGCCGGGCGACTACGTGACCGCCTTCGGGAAGGACACCCGAGGGCACGAGGTCACCCGCGTGGGGACGCTGCTGACCGAACCTCAGGAGATGAAGGCCACCCACAACGGCGTCAAGGTCAAGGCCATCCGGGCGTGTGTCGGGGAGAAGGGAACCGACCCCGCGACGCGTTCGACCTGGACCACGCTCATCCCCGATCACGGGTTCATCCGCAAGACGGAGGCCCCGAAGCCGGGTGAGTGGATGCACGGGGAGATCAGGAACATCCCCGCTGTCCGCTCCGCGAGGCTCGACGTGAGCGCGCGGCTCATCTTCGGTGGGAAGGGTGGCAAGCGGTCGAAGGAGCCGACCGACAACGGCACCCTTGCCGAGATCAGCTACGCGGAGGCCGGGCGCTACGAGGTCAAGGCTGTGGGCTCGGGAGAGGTCATCTTCACGGGCTCGCTTCAGTCTCAGGTCTGGTGGGCCTACGCGCCCGAGGAGGACGAGCACCAGGACCAGGAGCCCGAGAACGACGACCAGGAGCAGGGCGACGACGAGCCCGAGAACGTGACTGAGTTGGTCTTCGGCAAGCCTGTGCACCACGTCGTGACGGGCGAACTGGTCGGGTACTGGACTCTGGAGAAGTTCACGCCCATCGAAGAGATCCGGGACTAATGCAAGACAGCAAGGAAGCACCACCGTGAACAGCGCTATTCCGTGGAGGAACCTCCACAGCCCCAGGAGTGCGCTTTACGAGCGGTAGCCTAAAGCGTGTAGAACCGAAGGATGAGACTGAGGGATGAGTGAGCGAACCACCCCGGACCGGACGAGCCCGGTCCCCACCGCAATGCCGAAGACCCGGACCACAACTAGCCGTGTGGTGCAGGGTCGTTACGCTCCTCTGTGCCGGAAGTGGGCACAGGGGGAGTGGCGAGACTGAATCCAGGTTGAAAGACCGGGGGCTGACATGAAAGCCTCCGTGCAGCAAGGGCCCCGGTTTCCGTGTAAGGACACGACGGAAACCGGCCCTCTCCGTCGTAATCAGAGACTAGCTAAGTAGGTACAGAAGATGGCTCAGAAGGTTGAAGTTCTCCTCATCGATGACCTCGACGGGGGCGAGGCGGACGAGACGGTGACGTTCGCACTCGACGGCAAGACGTATGAGATCGACCTGAGCACGGCCAACGCGGACAAGCTCCGTGAACTCCTGGAACCGTTCGTCAAGGGTGGCCGTAAGACGGGCGGTCGGGCTTCCGCCGGCAGCCGCGGGCGTACCCCCGTGCAGCGCGCCGCTGGGGAGCCCAGCCCGGAGGAGCTGCGGAAGTGGGCCACTGACAATGGGCTGGAGGTCAGCACCCGTGGCCGGGTCCCCGCCTCCATCAAGGAGGCGTACGCGGCGGCTAACAAGTAACTCAGCAGCAGCAAGTAAGCGGCCCATCCCTCCGGGGGTGGGCCGCTTCTCGTTTGGATGGGAGCAAGAGTGAAGAAGCGGTATCGCGTGGCGCTCCACGCCCATGCATCGGCTGAGGTCTACATAGAGGCGTCCGACGCCCAGGAGGCGAACAGATTGGCGCTAGAGGCCGTCAAGGAGGGGAAGGCGAAGATCCACCCCATCCGGCGGTGGACCCCGGTCGCGACTTCTGACCTGAGCCGGAAGTGGTGACGTGAGCGGAACCACGGCACCGGACATCGAAAGCTACGGGCGCGCGTACAAGCGTCTCCTCGGGGAGCTGGTTGACGAGCTGCGGAGGTCGAGCAGCCTTGGCCGTCCGGCCCGGCGCATCGCCAATGCTCGTGCAGACGGCATCCGGCGCGGCCTCCTGGCGATCCTCCGGGCTGAGCACTTCCTGAGCGAGGACTACGCGGCCTCGGTGATCCTTGTTCATGCAGGGACGTACAGCGAGACCGGGAGTAAGAGCGAGTGTGACTGTGACGCTTACGTGAAACGCTGTGCCATCTGCCACGGCTGAAACGACGAAAAGGCCCCCTCCCGTTTCCGGGAGGGGGCCTTTTTTGTTTTCTCTCTACCCCAGGTGCACCCCTGCACCTAGTTCATGGTCGGGTTACTCGCCCGACTCCCCGCGAAGGTCGGCCTCAAACGGGCTGTCCTTGTAGAGGGCTCGCAGGGTCTTGGTGTCCTCGTGGCTGGCCGCAACGACACCCACACCGAGCAGGCCAGCGG
This sequence comes from Streptomyces sp. NPDC043908, assembly GCF_056435525.1. Taxonomy (NCBI): domain Bacteria; kingdom Bacillati; phylum Actinomycetota; class Actinomycetes; order Kitasatosporales; family Streptomycetaceae; genus Streptomyces; species Streptomyces sp. NPDC043908. Next base: position 353,101 of record NZ_JBWKEI010000006.1, read on the forward strand.
AGGCCGCAACAAGGGCCTCCCACGGGACCTTAGGCCAGACCAGGACGAGCGCCGGCACTAGGGCCGCGAGGACGGAATAGATTCGAACGCCATGCTTGGAAATGAAGTCAGTCAATGGGTCTCCCTTAGCTGAAAAGCATCTTCCAGGTGAGCGGACCGGGGTAGCCGTCCGCGTCGCCCCTCAGTTCCTTGTGGGCAAGCTGGAAAGCCCGGACCGCAGCACGGTCCACAGCAGTCCACTGAGGGCCTGGCCCCTGCTTGTAAAAGCGTCCGTACCCCTTCTTGACGAGCTGCCGACCGAGCATGGTTACGTACTGGTTCTTGGCACCAGCACGGAAGTAGTAAGCGCCAGGAAAGGCAGGGATAGAAGGCTTGGGGGAGGGGGTTGGCTTGCCCGAGTCTCCGCCAGTGGACGACTTAGGAGCCGCAGCAAACAGCGCCTTCTTGTCGATGGCGCCGGGGTCCCAGTGGTCATTGCCAGGAATGTTGCAATGGCCATAGTGGCCACCCTCGGAGAGCCACACGGAACGGGTCCGATTGGCGGAATTGTCCCCGTACTCACTGGCAAGCTCACCCATCGGGAAAACGTCTGGCACCCCCCAAGAGCGAATCGCAGTCATGAGCTTCTTGAAGTTAGGTCCGGGCTTCCAATAGCCCGTGAAAGGCTTGGCCGCCCGCGCCAGAACTTCAATCTGAATGCATGCCTTACCGACTCGGTTAGTCCGCGTAGAGCCGTCGTTCTTGAGCGCTCGGGCGCTCTCACTGAGTGGGCCGAACTGGCCGATTCGGTCCGTGGTTGGGTCGTAGAGAATGTGCGGCTCGGCACCGATCGAAATGAGATAGTCGGCCACGCTCTTGAAAGCCGCATCACCAGCACCGGACTCGGTGGTGTGCCAAACAACGCGGGCAGGAGCATCGGGCTTGTCCATGGCACCGCCAATGGAGCCATCTCCGAGACGCTCAGCGCCGGAAATCCAAATGGTTGCCATTAGTCCTCCAGGGGGTTAGTCGCAAGCCGCGCAGCGGCAAGCCGGTTGGGGTCGAGAGAAGTCAGCAAGGCGACGAGACGCGCGTTATCGCGCTCAATGTGCGTCAGCCGTTCCTTAATCTCCTTGAGGTCGTTCTCAAGGCGCTCAGCGCGGGCCTTCTGGGCTTCCGCCTCTTCCTTCCAGACGCGCGCTGTATTGGTTCGGAAAGCCGCGAGGATGACGACAGCAGCCGCTATGAACGTCGCCAGAGGCCCCGAGTAGGAGAAGAACTGAGAGAGGGTCATTGGGCCTCCAGGAGGCATGCAAAAGGGCCCCCGAAGGGGCCCTCAGCAGACGTGCAGGTGTGGGGGTTAGGCGATGGCAGCCCAGCGGGCAGAAGCGTTCTGACTCGCCGCGCTCAGGTTGACCGTTGCCGGAAGGTTGGTAAGACCGGAGCTGTAATCCAGGAACCGACCAGCGTTCGCCGGCAGACCGACATTCAGTGAAGAGGCCGAGGCTCCGTTACCCCGCAGCAGTGAAGGCGGGGTGCTGCCGTTGGTAAGAACTGCTACGTAGTAACCACCGGCAGTTAGGGTCTTCGAGGCAACAGAAACATTCTTCGTGCCGATCGAGTTGAACACCGCGCTCTGATCCGCGCTTTCGGTGACCTTTACGCCATTCGCGTCATACAGGCCCACGAGGTTTTGACCAGTCGTAAGGCCAGTCCCCGCCGAAGTCACTGTCAGATAGACAGAGTTGATCGTTGTGGGGAAGCGAAGGATTACCTTGCTCAGATAGAGAACACCTGAGGTATTCGGTGCGCCGAAGCTGCCGCACCCAGCGGGGTCCTGAGTCCACGCCTTGAGGCCGTGCTCATGGGCCTGCCACGAAAGGCTTCCCAGGTCCGCAAGGCTGGCCACTCGACCACCCGCGTCCCGGACCTTGAGAACGCCGCCCTCGGAGTAAAGGAGGACACCGTTGGTCGGGTTCGAGGTAGGGGCGGTGTCTGCGTTCTTCAGGGCGATGATCGGACCAGCAGAGCCACCCAGGCCGGGGCCTGCCGTGCCCACGTTCAGAGGCCCGGCGATGACACCAGACTTCGCCTGGATGGGGCCGAGCTGGGCAAGGAGCGAGCTGCGGTCCTCGGCGTAGTTGTTGCCGGCGACAGTGGAGACGTTGACACCGATGACGATGCGCTCGTTGGTGCCGTCGTCGTAGAGGCCCTGAGTCGCGCCGTGGAGGTACGCGCCATCGAGGAGTACGTCACGGGCTCCGGAGAGCTTCACGCCGTACTGGGGGCTCGTGTTGGCCGTGCCCTGGTCATCCGTGCCCACGTAGCAGCCGAGACCGTTGACGACAACCGGAGCCCGATTGGACAGGGCGAGGCCCGCGTAACCCCCACCACCAGGACCACCATTCCGCCCGTCCCGACGCGTGTTGAGGGCGTTGATGATGAATGGCCCGTTACCGGTTGCGTCGATGAATACACCATGCCAACCGTTGCGGTCAGTGGAGCAGGCATTCATGGTCATGGAGCCCGAGCCAGGCCAGTTGCCCCATGCTCCTGTCAGGTGGAAGCCGTGACCGCCGCACCATTCAGCGCGGCACCCCTGAAGAGTCGTGTTCGCAGAGTTGATGATCCGGAATCCAGTCGCCCAAGACCCAATGACCTGAACATCAATCATGGAAAGGTCGGTCTGGCGCTCGAAGACAATGCCGTTGGCGTGACAGTTGTCGACCATCACGGAGTGAAGACGCCAGGAGTAGGGGAACTCGTTGGCGGTGTTGCTCCCGGTGATGATGCCGTTGTTTGGCATCTTCCGAATGCAGACATCCCGCATAACGACGTTCTGAACGTTTCCCCTGGCGTAGATGCCATCGAGGTTTCCGGCGGGCACCTTAGAACCGTCAAACATCAGATTCATGATGCGCTGTTCGCCATTGATTGCCGGGTGGGTTCCGTCGTTGTCACCAATGATCTGAACCATGGCACCGGTCGTCATAGACGGAGCGGCCTGGATGTAGCAAGGGAAGTCCTCGTCAGCCATCCCAGGGCCCACCATGAGGTTGGAATGGGTGCCGAGAAGGGTCACACCTCGGGGGAGGTCGAGCGGAGCCGAGATGACGTATACACCCTTGGGGAAGTAGACAATTCCCCCGATGCCGGCGACGTTGATAGCCACCTGGATGGCATTGGTGTCGTCGGTGACGCCGTCGCCCTTGGCACCGAACTGTGGCGACTGGACGTTGAGCCAGTCGAGCAGGTCAGGAGCCGACAGGGCGGGAATTTGCGAAGCAGGTACCTTGCCTGTGGTGTCGAGCGTGGCCAGGCCGTTCGCTGCCCCTCGGAGGGCGTTCACCTCTGCCATAGCGGCAGCTCGGGAGCCGTGCGGGTCATCAGCCGCCACGTGCGCCGACAGACGCTCTCCAACATCGTTGGCCACCAGGGCAACACGGGGGCCTCCGAAGTCGATCCAGAGGCGCACAGCACCGTCAGGGCCGTAGAAGCCAGGGATCATGCCGTCTTCGTCAGCGACGAGCATCGTGAGCGGAGCCCCGCCCAGGTCGGTGAGGTCCGTTACCTGGGCTGCCCCCTCCGAAGCACCATCCCAAACAGTTCCGGTCGCACCCGGTACGCGAGCACCCGCAACGTCCTCGGCCACATCAGCCGCGGTGCCGCCAAACAGATATCGAGCCATGATTCCCCCTGAAAACAAGAAAGCCCCCTGTTGGGGGCTGAGCAATTTCTGATCTGTTGGCGACTAGAGCACGTTGGCTTCGTAAACCCCGGAGATGGTGAGGAAACCCTTGCGCGGGAAGTAAGCGATGCCGTCAAGTCCGGTGTTGGCCGTGTAGTTGGCATTAGGCATGTAGAGCCACATAGTGGACTGGCTGCCACCTCGGTTGACCTTCGCAGTGATGTCCACGAAGTTCGGGAGGACCGAAGAACCGTCAGATCCGTTGTTGTCCAAGTGCCCCGAGAAAATCTGTCCGGTCGATCCATTTGCCGGGACAGGGAGCGTTACACCGTAGGTGAAGTCCTTGGCAATCTTGAGGTCTGACGTTGACGTACTGGCGATGTAGACCGAGAACCAGACCGTATTGGGCGCGATCCAGCGCCAACGCCCGGACCGCGTGGCAGGGTTACCGATGTTCACCATGCTCGGCGTGTACGTCCTGGAGTCGCCCAGGTGGCGAGTGACGACATAGCCGTCACGTCCATTGAACGCCTCGCTCTGGCTGTCACCGCCGTTGCTGTCCAGGTCGTACGTGAACGTGCCCCGAGGAAGCGTGACCGCACTGGGAGCCGCGTTCCACGGGTACGAGACCTGCCCAGGCATGTCGAACGGCATGCGACCAGAGATTGAGATGGAGGCGTTGTTGGCCGCAGCGTCGACCTCGTAAAGGGGCATCTCCCAGATACCACCCACCTGCCGGCGGGGAGCTGGAGCTACGGGAGTTGCCGCAGCCGTGCCCGTGACAACGGCGATGTTCACCGCGCTCTTGGACATGTCGGCCTGGAGGACGATGAGATCCTTGCGGGGCTTGGTCGTGCTGTTGTTGGGGATCGTCACGGACAGCGTGGACGTGAGCGTGTAGTAGAAGCCCCCGACCCACGCCTTACCAGGGTTGATCTGAACGGTACGGCCGTTGACGATGGTCGCGTTGAACGGCAGGGAAGTGGTTCCGTACGAAGAGGCGGTGAGCTGGAAATCAACTCTGTCGCCTCCCCACATACGAGCCATGGATTGCCACTGGGACTGAGAGACAATCTGTGAGCCGCCGTTGGCATTGTCCGCGTTAAACGGGTAGCTAAGTTCTGCCACCGGGCATCACATCCTTGCCTCAAGTTTGCGTAGCTTCTTCTGCATGTCATAAACGGTCTTGTAGAGGTTCAGCGGGTCTCCCGTCCCCTGCTGGCCGATCTTTGGAGAGATGTCCTGGACGTTGCCCCCGTCATCTACCGAAATGACAACCTCGCGCACGATGTCTGTGTATTCCGTGCCGTCCACGGCAACGGTCACCTTGTCGCCCACGAAATAGTGCTTCCCGAAGGCGCAATCGGGAGTGTCGATGGGGTAAATCTGGAAGTTGCCGCTCTTCTCGCCCTCGGTGAGAGCATCCGTCGCAGCCTCCTGGGCTGCCTGAAGGGCGGTGTTGTAGTCGTCGGTCGTCATGTCGGTTTCCGACTTCACGACTTGCCCCGTATTGACGTCCACCTTCAAGGGGATGTCCCGGCGGTCAATGAACTGCTCGACCTTCAAGCCCCACTCGGACTCGGAGTCACTGTCTACCTTTTGGTAGTAGTACCGATCCCGCTTCTCGCCGGCAGCGCCGACAATGGCCCGCGTTACCTTGGGCGCGGAGAGGGTCCAGATGTACTCACGGAGATTCCCCAGTTCAGGGGAGAAGCGCACTTCCTTGGACTTGTCGCGCGGCGAGAAAATCTCAAGGTCGACCTTCTGAGTGGTGCCGTTGTAGAGGAAGCGATAAGCAAAGTTGCGCTTGTCGTACCATTCCTCAACCTTCGATCCGATGTTGTCGAAACGGAGGGAGTCACCGAGGCCCCATGGCGTCGGGACGTTGGTGCCAAGGGGGTTCGTAGGTCTGGTACCGAGGTTCACCCAACTCACACGGCGGTCCGCAAGGGCACCAGGACCAAAGGCCGTGTTGAACTCATCCCAGATTGCCTCAGGCGCGTAGAGGCTCCTGACGGGACGCGTGTAAAGCCGAGACTGATACTGCTTGTCTACGGTCTTTGTCGGGTCAGGGAAGGCGAGACGCCTGTAAGCCAGGGTGTTGTGACACTTTCCGGCGATGTAGAGGGAACCGGTTCCCGTGTGCTGGAGCTTGGTCCAATACTTCTGGAAGGTGTCGACCTGACCAGACAGGAGCGGCTTGGAAACTCCGTCCTGCCAAATGGCGATGCCCCCGCCCTTCTCGATGAGCTGAGACTGAGTGGTGCCGTCCTTAATGAGGATCTGCCAGGCGCCTTCCTGGCAGAGCCGTACCGTGAAGTCGAGCGAGATCCATTCATCAATCTCGCCAATGCGCTTCAAGTTCTTGTCGAACACCTCAACTCGGTAGCCCAAGAGTCCCCCTACACGAAAGATGCGTACCGGGGTTGGAAGGTAAGAACAACTGACGCCTTGCCTGAACCGGTCACCACAGAAACAGATGCATTTGTGTCTCCAGGCTCGACCGACCAGAATTGCGGGTTCGTGTCGAGCTTGGACCAATAGTTGGTGCCTAGGTTGTCCTTCACCGTCTTCTTTCCAGGGCGGGTATCGATGGATAGGACGCGACCGAGTGGCACGAGATCCGAGCCGTCAGAAGGAGGAGACGCCTTGACGACTTCTCCGTACGGGCTGGTGAGGTTGAACGACTTGATGGGCCCGTAGAGCTTCCATATGGGCCATGCCTCGATGTCGCCAGGGTTCGAGATCACGAGACTTTCGCCCGGACCGCCCATGACACCATCAGCAATCTTCATGGGAAAGAAGGCCGCGGTGGTGCTTAGAAGTGGCTGGCCGGCACCGAAGTCCCATCGCACGGTCTCTGACTGATCCTGGTAGAACCAGGGGTCCATAGCCGTGAAAGTGAGGGCGTACTTAGCCCAGGTGAACCCTGCTGAGTCGGTACCTTCGGAACCTTCCATGCCGCCCTTGTAGTACGCGGTGAGCTGCCGGGTTCGGCCGCTTCCCTCTGTGAACTTCAGGAGGCAATACCCGCGCTTTGGATTGAGTGACTGGAACAGCTTGCGCTTGAGCTGATTCACCGTCCGGCGGTCAACGCCGTGGAGGTGTACCGGAATCATGATCTCTCGTGCCGAAGCACGAGCAGAACGGTAGATAGAGCCGTCGAGGTTGGGGGAGTCATCGGAGAAGAGCGCGAACGGTGGCATATCCAGGCCCGTGGCACCGGGCTGCATGAGGATGGCTGGCCACTCGCGGCCGTTGAACAGGGTCAGGGGGATTTCCTCCCCCTGACCGTTGTTCCCGACCACAGAAACGCTCGTCCGACCCCAGGAGACCGGTGCCGGCGGAGTAGCCGTAACGACTACTGGCGGTGCCGGTCTGGCCCTCACCGGAATTGGCATAGCGCCTCCTTACAGGGTCGTGTAAAGGGCCTCCGCAGTTCTGAGAGCCCTAAGCACGGCCTGAGGCGTCGGCTCGGTGCGAGCCTCATGCACGTGAATTTCGTACTTCTTGCCGTTGAGAATCCCTTCGGTCTCCTCGTTGTTGAACACCCGCTCTCCGCCACCGAAGGCGACGAGTTCACGGCCCTTCTCACCCACCAGGGCGAGCCCTGGGGACGCGGAAAGGGTGCCAGTCGCATAACCGGTGTTGCCTGCAAGAACAGACTGCCAACGGGACCCGTAGCGATTTCTCGCGTAGTTGAGGCCCGCATAGATGTTGGCCAGCGGATTAACAGAAGTTCCGTACATGAAGGGACCGGTCTTCCGGAACATCCCGGCGTATGCCGCAAAGGTGGGTCCAATTACCTGCATAAGGCCGACACTGGGGTGTCCTGCCTTCCAGTTGGAATCCCACTTGTTGACGATGTTCGGGTTACCGCCGGACTCCAACCCGATACGGTGCAGGACTGTAGGCAGAGCGGTTGCGGGGAGACCGAGCATGCCAAGCGCCTGAGCAGCTATCGGAGCCCACTTCTGAGCACCGGAGCCCTTGCCAGGAGCCGACATATTCGCCCCGAAGTCCGGGGTCTTGGCGTTGACCCTGGCACCGTCGCTGAAGTCGAACAGGCCATCCAGGTTCGGCATAGCTTCCTGGGCATTGTCCATGAAGCCCTGAGCAACGCGGCCGACGTAGGAAAGTGGGGCGTCCTTGATTTCCTTTACGGTCTCGACCATCCCAATCAGGTTGTTGTAAGACCCGGAAACGATGTCCCCGATGTCATCGAACACCCCGGTGAAGGTGTCGATCGGGTTGGTTACGGCATCCCAGATTGAACCCAGGGAATCCGTCACGCCGCCCCAAAGGTTGTCCCAGACGGCTTCCAGGGTCTTCATGGAGAACACGTCACCGAGGTACTTTTGACCTCGGTCAACGATATTTCCCTGACCCTTCCAAACGTCGTCCCAGAAGTAGTCTCCGAGGACGGGACCGAGGGCACCGCCGAGAATCCCGGCAATCTGGCCGATACCTGAGGGCACCTTCTTGAGGAGCGTATAAACGTCCTCAGTCATCCAGTCGTACATGCCCTTGAACTTGGTGGCCGCCACGGAACCGCCGATGCCGGCGGAGTGGTCACCCGTCCGCAGAATTCCGCCCTGAACGTCTCCGCCGAGTGGGTCAGAAGACCCGTCGAGCTTCATCGTCTTGAGCATCGCAGTGCCCACGGGGTAGATGTTTTGCAGTTCGATGAGTTCCTTGATCTGGTCAAGGTCGAACTTTCCACCACCCTTACCGCGAGCATGACGGCTGATCTTTCCTCGGATCGCCAAAGCGTTCCAAGAGTTGATCGTCTCGGGACCAATGGCCTGAGTTACCTCAGGGCGAAGAACGGCCTCACCCGGCGAGAGAATCGCTGGGATGTTGTCGACCCAAGGTGAGTAGCCCGGCATGACGCCGCCCACGTCAGACGTGCGCATGACGCCACCGCGGGCCTTCTTCTTTTTCTTGCCGTCACCAGAGGAGCCGCCACCACCAGGGCTCTTCTTGGAGATGTTCCCAAGGGCCGTATCCAGGCCCTCAGCCTCACCCTTGGCGTCCTTCAGTTCCTTCTCAAGGCTCTTGACCTTGTCAGTGATGTCCTTCAGCGAACGCCCGTTGAGGAGTCCAATACGACCAGCGAGCGAGCCCGCACCCGTGCCCTGACCAACCTTCTTGTAGGCGTCATCTGCGGCACCCGTGAGCTTCTTGAACTCACCGATGATGTCCGTCAGCCGACGCTTGTTCAGGTTGGCCACTCGGCCAGAGGTGGACGACGACATAGCGCCGTCACCGATTTGATCGGCAGCCTTCTTCGCGGCATCGCGCAGCCCGTTTACCGAGCCAGTCACCCCGTTGACATTCTTCTTGTCGAGATTGCCGATACGGGTGTTGTCGGAGGTGATTTCCTTTCCGGCGTTCTGGGCAGCCGACTTGAGCTGATCGAACTCGGTGGTGACCGCGTTGAGGTTCTTGCCGTTCAGCGCGTCTACGTCGTTCTTGACCGTGCCAAGACGGGAGACCACATCCCGCGCGGCCTTCTCAACCTTCTCAATCTCCTGGCGGAGCTGGTCAAGGCTGGTGTGGTTGGCCTGCTGTGCCTGCGTCTGGACGGAGTTGACCGCCTGGCCCGCCTGATTAGCGGCACCCTGCACCGAGCTGGAGCCGTTGCTGGCGAGCGCGGCCGTGATCTGCCGCATGGACTCACGGTTGGTTTCTCGCAGCTCGTCACGGAGGTTGGTGGCCTCGTCCCGAGCCTCACGGATCTGGTCCTCAAGGGCTCGGATCTGGCGCTGTCCGTCCTGCTCTCGGGAGTCACGGCCCATGAAGCCGTCCAGGAGCCGCCTGCCAGTCGTACGGCTGTCACCGTTGCGGTTGGTCGTGCGCTGCTGCCTGTAGGCGTCACGGCCCGCCTGGCGGACCTCCCGACGAGAGGAACCGTTACTGCGTGCCTCGTTGCGAGCGTCCCGAGCTGCACGGCGCTGGCTGCGGATGTCCCGCTGTCCCTCGTAGGCGCGGACACCAGCGCGTGTTGCCCCTGCAAGAGGGGAGAAAGCCCTACCGACAAGCCCAGTGGCCTTGCCGATGACCTTGGACAGGAGGCCCACGGCAAGGATCAGCGGACCCCACTTGATCAGGAAGTCAGCGATTGGCTTGGCGAGGTCGGCAAGTCCGGACTCCTCCAGCCATGTTGCTGATGTGTCGAGCATGGTGAGGAAGTGCGAGCCCGCGTCAAGGAACTCCTCAAGGAAGTCATCAACCTTAGGGGCCCACTTCTTGGCCATATCCTGAACTTGGTCCAGGATTCCATCCTTGCCCGCGAGCTTGTTGCCGAGGTCGGTGTATCGGTACTGGCCGTTTTCGTCTTCCTTGATGAACAGGTTGCCCAGCTCGAAAGAGGCTCGCTCCTTCATCTGCTGAAGCCGACCAGTAATGGTCTGACTCGTCATCTGGGCAGCGAAACCCTTGGAACCGTCGCCCTTCTGGCCACCCTTGTACTTCTCGGGGTTCCAGTAGTTCAGCATCGCGTTAGCGATCTGCTGACCGGTTACGCCGCCACCATCCTTGGCAGGAGTACCGATGACCTTCCACATCTCCTGTGAGTTCTTGAACCCAAGGAGCTGAGCAAGCTCAGAGGCAGGCATACCGGAGGCTGCGGCCAACTGCTTGACGTTCTTCGTTGGCGCACGGTCCATATCCATGATCATGTCCATCGCGTACATAGCGCGCTGGAACTGCTGAGGATTGAGGTTACCGGCACGGGCCATCGAGTCACCGATAGCCATGATGATGTCAGTCGTCTTCTCGGCAGCCTTATTGGCTGCACCGGTCCGCGTAGAAGCGTCCTTGCTGTACCAGTTCTTGTCCGAGCCCGCTACCGAACGAATCATCTTCATTTGGTATTCGTGCATGACATCGATCGAGAACGGCGTATTAATCGCGTATTCCTGGATCGCCCGCATCTGCTGAGCAGAGACAGACTTGGAAACACCAGCCGAGGTAAGACCGAGCTGACCGAGAAGACGCTTATCCGCGTTCTCAACACCAATGGCCGTCAGGGCAGCGCCGGCAGTGGCCAGAGGAGCGAGGAAGCGAGTGGTCAAAATGTTCGCTGCCTCGTTGATGGACATTCCGACCTGATCGAACCACGTGCCCATCTTCTTCAGGCTGGTTCCAGTCTTGGTGAAATAAGACTGCGTGGTCGTGTTGGTCGTGTTGATGTTCCGGTTGATATCCCGGATTTGGTCCCGGAGCTGGACCATTCGCCGCTGCTGGTCTGCAATGCCGTCCTGGAGTACGGCCCGCTGTGCTGCGGCCTGTTCCTTGAGGGCGGCTACCTGCTGACGAACGGCCTCACGCTGTGCGGCAACCTGAGCCCTCAGGGCCTCCTTCTGGGCCGCAAGAGCTAGCTTCGCCTGACGCTCTTCCTCCTGGCGCTTCTCCCGCTCGATGCGGTCGTGCTCGCGCTGCGTCTGGATCTGGAGCTGTCGGCGGTCGCGTTCCAGGCGCTCAGCGGCGGCCTGGCGCTGCTTGGCGGCCTGCTCCTCCTGGCGCACGGTCTCACGGAGAGCGGTACGCGTCTCGGTCGAGGTCTGAGCAAGTAGCTTCTGCTTCTTCTCTTCGGTCTTCCGGTACTCACGGAACCGCTTAGCGGCCTCCTCGCCAAACTCCTTCGTGATCTGCTTTTCGATCCGCTTCAGGGTCTTGGCTGAGTCGACGGCTTCCTTCTCGACGGCTTCCTTGGCCTTCTTCGCCTGCTTCTGCGTTTCCTTCGGCAGACCAGCAAGGCCCTCCTTCACGGCCTTGTTTACTTCCTTGGCGGCCGTAGCTCCGAGCTTGGCCATCTCGGAAGTGACCTTGGCCCGCAGCTCGTCAATGTCCTTTTGGAGGATCTTGGGAATGATCTCGACGTAGCCAGTACCGACCTTGATTGGGCCGCGCGATCCTTCAGCCATGGAACCCCCTAGGCGCTATTCAGCCGCCCAAAGAAGTCGTTCAGTTCGTGCGCGTCGCTGAACTGTGGCTCTGGACCGGCCTGCGGCTCCGGTTCGCCGGGCCGTGGAATCGGTGGAGGAAGCTCAAGGTCTCTGGCGTCGGACTCATCGACGTTCGCCTTGAGGAAGAGGAAGTTGGAAAGCTCAAGCGCGTCAGACACACGCGCGAGCATGTAATTGCTCTCGGGCCACTTGGCACGATCGTCCATGGCCATAAGGAGAGTTGAGCGTCCGGGCTTGCTCATCAGAGAGTGGATGAGGACACCGATGCGACGCAGTGAAAGCCGTCCGCGCCACAGGTCCAGGAGGTCAACGCCGAAGAACTCAAGCAAGTCGGCTTCGAGTTCGTCAGGGAACTCCTGAATGACGCGGACGACTGCAATCAGTTTCCCGACTCGTCGTCCCGTCCCTGAGCCTCAGACATCTTGCGGGCAAGCTCACCGAAGTCTTCAATGTCCGGCTCGGTCGACAGGTAGGCGGCCCACTGGTCCTCGCCAAGGATGAGCTGAGTGGCAACCAGCTCGTCATCCGTCATGAGCACCTGGAGCGGGAAGTTGCGCGGGTGCGGGAGCTTGAACGTGAGCCCGCGGTGCTCGAACGTCGCAAAGGTCTTCTTGGCCTCAGCGGCAGCCGCAGCAACCTTCTTGGCACCGTTCTTCTTCGCACCAGACTTCTTCTGAGTGGACATGGGGCAACTCCTTGGGGTGGGTGAGAGAGAGTGCCGGGGACGTAACCCCGCCCCGGCTCAGGGCATTACTTACGGGCCCTCAACGATGTCGTCGTTGGTGAGGACGTAACCGAGCTTGCCGGCGGAGTCCAGAGCCTCAATCGTCAGCTCGAACTTGCCGTTCTCGGTGCGGCTGAGCTGGATTGCACCACGGTCGGAAATCATGGCTCGCGGGATCACCACACGGTTCCGGATGGAACCCTGGTTCCAGTCCACAACGAGGCTGATTTCCTTCAGCTCAGGAGTGGACGAGAGGTCGAGCTTGAAGACACCAGTACCAACAGGGGTCGGGTCGGTCGACATGATCTCAACCCACTCAGCACCCCAGAACAGTTCCGTAGTGACCTCGTTCGTCTCCTGGAGCGTCGCCTTCACAGAGAACGAAGCAGAAGTCACGTTGTAAAGGACTGCGGTAGCCGACTGCCACGCATTGACGGGCTGGGTCTCGATGGCAGGCGTAAGGGTAACGCCGCCCTCATCCACGTACCCGAGGGCCTTGTAGCCAGTTGGCGGGGTCTCCGCCGTACCCAGGTCAGTCGGTACGGTGAGGCTCTGCGAAGCAGGAGCAACATAGATCGAGCCGTTAGGCGCAAACCGAATCTTCTTGGCGTCATTGGCCATGGGGCCTCCAGAGGGCATAAAAAAAGCCCCCGAGAGGGGGCCTACGGGGGTTGGGGATTATGCGGCGGTGTAGAAGACAGCTACCTGACCGCAATAGACGTGCTCGCGCGAGGAGTCGTCAGGGTCGTACTTCGGAGAGTCGATCTCCTCTACGTCCAGGACGAGAGCGCCACCAACCGAAGTGTTCGGAAGCTCCTCCAAGAACTTCTCTCGAACGAGAAGGGCGAGATCGATGGCCGTTTTTCGGTCCATCGAGTAAGCGGCGTACTCCACGTCAACGCGGTCCATGGAGTCCCGCACAACACGGAATCCGCCCATGTGCTCTAGGTAGACGGCTGTCTCGCCAGTGACGTGATTGTTGAGGTCACCGAGAACGGAACCATCCGGGATCTCCGAGACGGATTCGAGGTAGGTGACCAGAAACTCAATGGGATCGATCCTCATTCATCGACCCTCGCTTTCAGTAGGGCACCCTTGAGCCAACGACGGCCCTTCACCCTGCGGCCCCGTGGACTCGTGAAGCCCCGCTCTTGCAGCATTGCGTGACGTGCTCGGGGGTTGCCCTCGATGATGATTCCGCCGTACCAGCCGTCACGGTCCATATAGACAACGGCATCGATCTGGTTCCGAATGGAGTTCCAGGCACGACCGTTACGGGAGCGTCGGGGAGCGTCGCCCTTGGCGTAGGCGTCAATGCGCTTCACGGCCAGTTCCAGGGCCTCACGGGTACCGGGGAGAGTGAACACCTCGCGTTGCCACCCGCGATGAAGGACGAGCTTGGTCCGGGCGCTCTTGGGCTGGCTCATCTCAGGGCCCTCCAGGCGGAGAGCTTCAGGTGCCGGCGGGACGTGTAGGCCCAGCGTTCGGGCTCTCCGTCGACCTCATAGAACTGGCCCCCGAGCTTCACCCTGTCGCCAGAGGCGACGACGGCCCCGTACGGCAGGAACACGGAGAGCCGTTCCTGAGACTGGTCACGGGCAGGAGAGAAGGACTCATATGTCTTGTCGGGCTGGACAGAGGCAGTGCCTTCCCAGACCTTCACGGCCTGGTCCCAGTCGGGATGTGTGGTGTAGGCGTTGCTGACCTTGGGAGCCCGCCAGACCTCGACCGGATCAGTCATGGAGAACAACAGGCCCCCTCAGGTCGAGGACGGGGCCCTCTCTGCGGAGTACCAGGGAGCCGACAGCACCACGACGCCACCGCCCTTGGCGGAGGCTGGTCCTGGTGGCCGTTGAGAGCGTCTGTGCCGAGCTGGCACCTGCGAACGTCACCTCAACCTCACCGACTCGTTCCGACTCGACACCAGGGGAGAGGGCAAGCCACCGGATCACCTCTGAACAGGCAATCGCCCTGAGGGAAGCGGGAGTGTCCTCGTAGCCCCAGGAGGCCGAGAGAGTCACCGCGGATTCGCCCCAGCCGGCATCACGGGTCAACTGACGACCGTTGAAGGTGTAGTCAGTGACCGCCTGGCCGTCCTGCTCGACGGCCGACACGGTGAGGAAGGTCTGATACCGAGCCGGTACAGGGAGGGCACAGCCACCCTCCGGGTAGAGGGTGATGCTCTGGCCGCTCCGCCTGTCCAGGTCCCGACCGCAGTAGTCCTCAATGAGGCCCGTAACGTCCGCCAGGAAGGCAGAAACGCGGGCGGTTTCGTCTGCGGCGATGGGCCGCCCAAGACGGGCGGCCACATCGTCAACGGAAGCCAGAGGCAAAACGTTTCTCCTTACGCGGCGTTGTGGGTCGCGATCAGGGCCTCAACGTTCTGCGCCACGATGAGCTGTTCAGGCCGAATGACCTTCGCGTCGTAGATGACGCGGCTCTTGATGGCGTTGGTGAACTTCGCCTCTGGCTGGTACGCCTGCATCTCCGCGAACGGAACGATGAGCGAAACGGCTGAGGTCGAGCCCATGAACATGTCCACCGAAGAGAAGTCGGTGTGACGGTTCTTGACCAGCTTCTCAGTGGGACGGGTGTGAGAACCCAGGGTGTTCGCAACGCGAACCGGAACACCGAGAATCTGACCGATGACCCCGGAAGGCATAACCGCGCCCCCACCGAAGTGAGAAGCGTCGATGAACTTCGGGTCACGCAGAAGCGCAGAACGCAGCTTCGGGGAGATGAACAGGAACCGATCCTGCGGAGCGCCCTTGATGTCGAGATTTTCGAGCATCGCGACCACGAAGTCATAGACCGAGATGTCAACGCCCGCAGTGAAGTTGGCCTCAACAATGCCGTCGATCTTGCCGTGCAGAGCAGGCAGACCCGAAACGGTCGCGTTGCGGTCCTCCGAACCATTCAGGTCCTTACCCGCAACGGCCGCGAGAATGGTCTTGGCGATGAGCGAGTCAAGAGTGTTCGCCAGAGTGCGAGCACGCTGCTTGACCAGATTGCTCATGAGGTCGATACCGGTCTTGGTCTGGAGCTGGTGAAGGTTGTCCAGCTCCAGGTGGAAGCTCGAACCCTTAGCCACGGTCATCTTGATGTACTCAAGCGCCGCGTGGTCCGCCGTACCGATGGAACCGTACGCCTTGACGATTCCCTTGTCGGAAACGGTGTCAACGAAGTGCGGGATTCGCACAACGTCGCCCTCACGCCGAAACTCGCCCTCGTACTGGCGGTTTACGATCTCCGGGGAGCCAAGGACAAGATTGTCGTCCAGATCCTCAAGGAGCTGGGCGGTCCAAATCTCGGGGATGAAGTGGCCCCCTGCGGCCTGGAGCTGGCCGGCACCGGTGTTGTTACCGGTCTGAGTGGTAAAGGTCATGCGTTACCTCATTTTCAGAGGTCCCCCCTCATGAGAGCGTCGAGCT
This sequence comes from Streptomyces sp. NPDC043908, assembly GCF_056435525.1. NCBI lineage: Bacteria > Bacillati > Actinomycetota > Actinomycetes > Kitasatosporales > Streptomycetaceae > Streptomyces > Streptomyces sp. NPDC043908. The sequence continues at coordinate 368,896 of NZ_JBWKEI010000006.1, forward strand.
GTCCCTTCTTTCGGGCAGCAGCAATTTCCTGGGGAGACATACGGGAAAGGGCGTCACGGCCGATCTGACCGGCGGCATAACCCCCGGAATCGCCCTGACGGCCAAGGCCAATCCCCTGGGCAAATTCAGGGGCCTTGGACGGCTGCGGAAGGGACGACACAAACGTCTGAATGGCAGCGGTGTCCGGAGACCCGTCAGCACCAATGAAGCGCTGAACATTCAGGAACTCGGCAGGCGGAAGAGTCACACCAGCGGTAGCCGCCTGAACGCGAAGCTCGGCCTCAACAAGGCGAGAGCCAACCTCGGAAAGCGCAGCATTCCGCGCGTCTTCCTTGGCCTTCTCAATCGCCTTCTCGGCGTCCGTCATGGACGCTTCCTTGAGCTTGGAAAGCTCGGTACGGGCCTCGTTGTAGTTCTTCTCGTTCTGGCGAGAGAGCGTCTTCCAACGCTCCACGTCTGCCTGAAGCTCCTCGACGGTCGGAGCCTTCTGGGGCTCGGTGCCGGCGGGGGCCTGCTGGTTGTTCTCGGTGTTCTGCGTGGTGTCGTCCATGGGAGCCTTCCATTTCGGTGGCATCAAAAAAGGCCCCCATTGCGGGAGCCGTCCTTTGGTGAATGCGAGCTACGCGGCCTTGCGAGCTGCGTTGCCCGAGTTGCCCTGAGGGGCCTTACGAGCTTCCTTCTCGTTGGCCTTCTGGTCGTTGGGCTGTTCCGGCTGTGGGGCCGGGTACTTCTTCGCCAATTCCATTGCGTCCTTGGCGTCTTGCTCCCGCATGACACGGAAGCGCTCAATCTGCTGCGGCGTGTAGCCCGCATCAAGAAGGAGCTGGTCTCTTGGAACGCCGATCATCTGAGCCTTCAGAAGGGCGTCATAATGCTGGGCCTCGGTCCGGTTCTCGGGATCACGCCAGATGACCTCAGCGCCGTGTGCATCGGCCCTCTTGTCGCCCATCACTCGGAAGGCAAGGCGCATTACGCGCTCCCAAGCCTCTCCGAAATGCAACATGCGCTCTCGGGTCTTTGCGATCAGGCCAGCCTCAGCAGAGGTGATGGATTCACCGGAGGGGGCAGTACCGCCGTTCAACAGAAAGTAGTGGAACGGGATACGGGAAATAGAGGCCATATGCTGAACCAGCATGTTGACCAAGTTCACGTAGTTCTTGAGGTCTGCGGCCTCGAACTGCCCAAACTTCACGTCTGGGTTCTCGGCCTGAAGGAGCTTGTCCACGGCAACGCGGTAGGGCTCGACGGGACGGCCCTGCTCGTCCTCCTGGATCTCCAGGCCAGTCACGTACCTCTGGGGCCATGCCGCGTACTCACTGGCCACCAGGGCGTCAGCCACGGTCTTGTTGATCGCGTCAGCAAGGGGGATGACAACAGAGAGGTCGGAGATCGGAGGACCGGTGAGACGAGACCGGTTCGGGATGGGGACAACGGGAGGCTCACCGAGCGGGTTCTTGGCGGCCTTGTAGTCGCCCCACTGGCCTGCCAGGCCGTTCCCGGTGTAGACGCTGCCGTTCCACCACAGGGTGACGAACTCGCGTCCCCAGTCGTCCGTGTAGAACTTGGCTGCGGCCTCGATGTCCCAGCGGCTTCCAGGCCGGTACTGGACAACCACGTTCTCAGCGCTCTCGATGCTGATGGTCGGCTCGCCGGCACCGTCCGCCCACACGATGGCGTACGAGACACCGTGAACCATCGCGTCCAGGTGGGCCGCGTTCGACTCGGCGTCCAGGTGGTTGCGCTGCCAGATTTCCCGAGCGTCCTTGTCTCCGCCTGGCTCGTCGGTCATCTGGAAGCCGTCGATGAACATGCGCTCATTGACGCTGTCCACGATGAGCCCACAGAAGTTGTCTGACCAGCCGTCGAAGAGACGGCCAAACTCACTCTGGTACTTGGCCTGAGCAAAGACCATCCGCTGATGCTTGCCGTCGTAGTAGTCGGAACAGAACTTCAGGTAAGTCCGACGACGGAGGAGCTTGGAATGTAGCCAGTCGACCCAGCCCGAAGGCGTATTGGGTGGTGACCCAACTTCAATATCGGCCAATGGCTACCACCCCACTACTCGTGACCTCCGAATTTGCATGCGGCCATCAGCGATGGCGTCAGCTCTCGCCTCCAGGGCGAGGACGGCACATACGGCAAGGTCGATCTTCCTTTTGGATCTCGGACTGTCTTTAGTGATGAGGAGTCCCTGAGGAACCTCACGAGTAACAGCGTTCAGGACGTGCCGAGTAAGCCTGTGGTCTCCGTCGTGCCTCAGGTCACCGACCATTGCGGCAGTGCGGAAGCGCTCAACGGCCTGGACCATCCTCGTGGGCTTGTTCGTCCAGAACTCAAATACGTAATCCTCGCCGTGCTCGATTGCCCAGCGGCCAATGTTCTCCTGCCAGTACGGCGGATCGGCGTAGAACCATTCGACGCGATAACGTCGGAACGTCTCCGCTACTGCGGCCTCAACGGCGAGAACATCGACTTCCCAGTCATCGGGGGCATTCTCAGGACGCTCCCAGACGCCCAGAACAAAGAGCTTGGCGTCACGCAATCTGACGCCTACGAGCCCAGTTGAGTCACCGCGGATCGACCCGTCAAAGCCCACGGCTATCTGATCGCCGGGCTTAATGGGGTCGTCCTCGTCAAAGCAGGCGTCCCACTCACTCTTACTCATCCAGCCGTCTGAGGATTCAGCGATCTGGTTGAAGAAGAAGCGGCAGTAAGTTGAGTCCGGAGTCGTCCGGTCATAGAGAATAGTTCGAGTCAGGCCGTCGATGTCGGCCCAGGACGCGTCTCCGTATGCCTCTACGAGGGCCGCACGTACTCTTTCGGCGTCTCGGATGTCTTCGAGGGCTATTGAGCCCTCAAGGCAGTCGTACAGCCAATAGCCCTGCGCGACCATCTCACTCTCGTGGATGATCTGAGCAACGCTGTCCTCGTTGGGGTTGTAAGCGTTGGTCGTGCAGACCCAGCGGCTACCCGCCTTCGTGGTCTTTTCGATATTCCGCTTCAACGTCTGGTAGAAGTCCGGGCCACCGTTCGAACCAACCCAGTGGTGGACCTCGTCCATGAGGCAAAACGTCGGGCGGTTACCCTCGTTGGTCCTGCCGGCAGTCGCCTTGGGCTTGATGCTGCCCGGCTTGCCAGACTTGAACTGGACGACCATCTTGCCGATGTCCAGCCCATAAACGGCTTCGGCTGGAGACTCCGAGAGCATGCCTCGGATCATGTCCATGGTTTGCTCGGTCTGGTCGAGCGCGGTAGCGCCAACCTGAACCACGGGAAGCGGAACAGACTTACCAACAGGGAGGCCGAAAGCGTCCCAGTGCGAGAAGCGGCAAGGGCCTAGGAACTCGACAATGGCGAGGGCCGCCAGGAGTGGCGTTTTTCCCCAGCCCTTAGCGCGGCGGAGAGTGGCCGCGCTGTACTTCCAAGTCCCATCCGGGTTGATGGCGTAAAACCACAAGACAAAGCGAAGCTGTTCCGGGGTGAACTTCCAGGGCTCGCCCGCCGTGTCTCCATCAGGCTGGACAATGAACTTCTGAGCCCATCGGATGATGCCGTAACCAAGCGTCTCGTTCGGCTTTGGGACCCCTGCGGGCAGATTGCCTGTCTGCAAGGATCACCGCCTATCTAGGAGCCGTTCAGCAGCTTGTAAAGCTCCTCATCCATATCCATCTCTTCGGGCGTCTCAGGGGCAGCCGCGGGCTCGCCCTCGTCGGGCTTCTCAAAGGTCATTCGGAGTCGAGCACGGTCCTCAACCGTTGCGCCCCATTTGGCGACGCGCTGACGGATTTCACCGGCGAGCTTCAAGTCACCAAGGAAAAGCCCATCAACGAGCTTGGTAGTCAGCTCCAACTCAGCCCAGTCGGTCTCTGTCCAAGCCGCTGTCTGGGGTGCCGTGCTCCACGTCTTCCAGAACCGTTTAGCTCCGGGAGTCGTGATGCCAAGCCCCTTAGGCAGCTCGCGGCCGGGCTGGGCCTCCGCCGGCAACTTCTGTGCGTTGGGGTGCACGTTGCGGCGCTGGGCGTTCTCCTTGGGGGCTGGTCCTCGTGTCATGGGAGCCTCACCCCCGAGAGGTCTACGTCCACGAGGTCCGCCAGGTCCTCAATCTCGAAGAGGGCATCCTGACGCCAACCCCGCTTGCGCTGGGCCCTGTTGGGCTGGTCAGCGGCCCTCAGCCGGGGCCCCTCGGGCTCGTCCTGGCCCTCGTACATTGCTGCATCACTTCCCTGAGGTAACAACAAAGAAGGCCCCTCCTCGGGGGCCTGGGTGGTCTAGTCGGCAGGTCTCGAACCTGCGGCCTCCGCATCCCAAATGCGGCGCTCTGCCTACTGAGCTACGACCAGAGGGGACCGCCACCAGGGCCGAGCTGGTGTCTGCGGGCCTGCACCGATTTCCCCAGCGCTGTATGTCTGGGCCACCTCGATGTGCCAGGGTGGTTGTGATCACGGCTTGCCCCCACGTCGACCACGGGGCAGAGGCGATGACCACCACTGCTGAGCCGGTTGGACTCGAACCAACATCCCCCGGTTTTGGAGACCGGTGCTCTTCCGATTGAGCTACGTCCCATTGCAAGAGAGCCGCTGTCTCACAGCGCCAAGGGAGTGCATGCCCTACATATGTCTCTTGCTCCGTGAATCTGGTAGGACTCGAACCTACGGCCAGAGGATTAAGAGTCCTCTGCTCTACCAACTGAGCTACAGATCCAGAGTTGCGAGAACCGGACTCGAACCGGTGACCTCCGGGTTATGAGCCCGGCGCGCTACCAACTGCGCTATCCCGCTACGGCTGACATGGCTGGACTCGAACCAGCAACCCGAGCATTAACAGTGCCCTGCTCTGCCATTGAGCTACACGTCATTAGACCGGCGGGCCGCACGGTAGGCCGCCATCCCCGTTGTCCCGGTCGTGGGCTCGGGAAACCACCCCGAGCCCTGTATGCCCCCGCTGAGACTCTTACGCGGCCACTGCCGCGGGTCCCGGTCATCCGCATACTTCCCAGCTCCAAAGATTGGGCGCGTTGCGGGATTCGAACCCGCGTCGCCTCCCGGAAAGGGAGGAGTTCTAGGCCACTAAACTAAACGCGCGTCTCGTCCGTCACCTGATCAGGGCGAGTTTCAGAGACAGGGGAGCTACCCCACTTTCACGGACAGGTGCACGCCGCCTAAGTCGTGCTTTAAGCCCTCAGGAAAGGACGCCTGTCCTCGTTGACCATCCCGGATTTGAACCAGGGACCCCCGCCTTATCAGGGCGGTGCTCTAACCAGGCTGAGCTAATGGCCATAGACCCGGAAGGGATCGGGCTGCGGTCCGATATCGCATACACCTCCGGGCTATCCCGTGTTCCGGCACGGGCACCTGCGCCGACCCCACTGGATTCGAACCAGTGACCTCCGGGATTTCACTCCGGTGCTCTACACGTCTGAGCTAGGGGCCGTTACTGCTCCTGCCGGCGGTCCTTAACCGTCTTGGCTCGGTGGCACGTCTGGCAGAGAGTTTGAGCGTTGTCCAGGGTCCAAGTACCGCCCTGGGCGATGGGAAGGATGTGGTCGACCTCCAGGGCCTCCCTGGCTCCGCAGAGGACGCAGGCGAAGCCGTCACGTGCCAAGGCACGCGGTCTGATGCGTCGGTCCCACAGTCGCCGGGCGGCATCCCTGATCTGGTTCCTGGCGCTCGTGCGAGCCCAGGCACGCTCAGTAGGCGCATGCTCAGCACAGCGGCCAGAGCGGACAGTTCGCCTTGGGCAACCACCTACGAGGCAGATGGACGCAGCGCGGGGCATGGCCACCACCTCTATTCGAAAAGTCGTTCGAACACGTTGAGACACGTGAGCGTTTCTTACGCCAAGACTCTTGGTGGTGGCCCCGGAGGCTTCTAGTCTGGCGCCGGGGCCACCTGCCCCGACTGGCTCTCTACCTGGGCTGACCACCAGCAGGGAGACTCAACAGAGGGGGAAGAAGTTAGTTGAACGAGGAGTAAACGGAAGGTCTCAGTCAAGTAAAGCAACGTTGTTTCGTTACTAGTAGTAATTGACTGAGCACCAAGGCAACCGCATCTGTTGTCTTTAACTCTCACTAAGTATGTACGTGTCCTGTGGGCTCCTCCGGGACACGTCGGGCAACACCTGAGACCTAGATCACATGAGCTTACAAAGCCGATGTGGGGTACCAGGCTGGCCCGGTAGCATGCGGTACGCTCCCGCGCCCCAACCCGCTGGAGGATGCTGCACCTTGAACCCTGATTGCGACTGACCTAATAAGGAACGGGAAATGAGACCAAGAATTCTCCCCAGCGATGCCGAGCTTCTGAAGCTCGAAGCGGCTGGCTTTTCCCATCAGGCAATCGCAGACCAATACAAAATCAAACGCCAGGCAGTGACCAAGGCGTTCAACAACATGGATAAGTACGCGCGGCAGGCGTATAAGGACGTGACCAACGTCCTTCCATGGGACCTGGCCAGTTATCCGGATAAGGACGCTCTGAAGAACTCCGAGTCCTTCACTGGTCTGCGGGCCTGGGTGCGCCAGCGCATGGGCGGGGAAGTGTCAGCAAGATCGGAACTCGCTCTGCGAACGTTCTGGAACCATCTGAACTCTGGGGAGGTTCTATCCCTGGACCCGGTCCAAGGTGTCCGCTGGGTGAAGCGTGATCCCGAGAGAGACGATTCTCTCGTCATCCGGTGGCCCGAGGACGTTCCGCAGGACGACCGGACTGCGCTGTTCCGCTTCACCCCAGCTCAGAGCGAGTCTACGCGGGAAGCTACAGCCGAGTAACTTACGCACAGAAGCGAGGCCCGAGCAGGTTTGACCTGCACGGGCCTTCTTTGGTTGTGCTGCTGCAACAACTTGTTGAGAGTGATCCTGGTCACATCGATTTTCACGTTTGCTTCACGTGCGCTGCGGCGTACGCTCATGAGCACGAACGGCGCTTCGTACGGGCGTTCGAGTGGCACGACGGACACAGCACGATGGGAGGGGGGCGTGGTTCTCATGGTCCTGGGGGCATCGGCAAGCCGGTGTGAGACCCGTGAGGAGCTGCGGGAAGCGATCAATGGGGCTCGGGTCGTCCAGAGGACGGAGGTCTACCGATCCGACGCGCTCAGGGTCGCGCGGGTAGCCACGCTCACAGTAGGGACGTACTTCATCGTCACCGAGACAGATGCGATGTTCGGAGCGGACGAGAGAGCCCTTCTGAAGGTCAGTACTGAGTTGCGCTCTCCTTGGCGAAATCGGGTTGTGGAAACGGAGTTCTACGATCACCCTCACAGGTGGTTCCCGTTGTCCACAAAGTTCTGGGTGCACGTTGTGCATCCCGAGTTGCAACCCGATTGGGAGGCGCATGAGCGACCGTTTTTCTGTGCTGGCCAACATGTCGCGGTCAGTCAGTCAGGCCGAGCAGTACGAAAAGTGCCCGCATCAGTACGAGCTACAGCGGCTTAAAAGGGTAAAGCCCCGTCCTGCGGCGTGGTCTCATCAGGGCACGGCATTTCACGCTGCCATCGAGACGTACGAGGAAGGCGGGAGGAAGCTCACCGCGGATCGGGTCGCAGACCTGTTTCACGATGACTACACCCGGCTCATCAACGAGAGCCTTGCCGAGGAGCCCAACCTTGACCGGTGGATGACCGCCGGCACCGATGGGCAGTCGGACATAGAGGCTCGATACGTCCTCGGGATGGATCAGGCGCGGTCCTACGTGCGGTGGGCTGAAGAGCACAAGCCCTCCATCTGGAAGGACCCCGCCGGCAAGCCCGGCATCGAAAGGCACTTGACGGCTGACATCGGTGGTGTCACTGTCCAGGGCTACGTGGACCAGCTCCTAGACGGGCCTGACGGCTCGGTCCGGGTGCGGGACCTCAAGACAGGCAGCACGAAGAGCAAGTTCCAGCTCCAGACGTACGGCGTCTTGGCGCGCAAGGTTCTGGGGGTGGAGGTCAATGATGCGGACTGGTACATGGCCAAGACGGGTGGCCTCTCCAGGCCGGTCGACCTGACCGGCGTCACCGAGGCCGACGTAGCAGACCGGTTCGTGAAGATGGACCAGGGCGTGAAGGCGGGGGATTTCCCCGCCAAGCCCGGCTTTCACTGCCGCTTCTGCGATGTCTCTCACGCCTGCTCATCTCGACGTGGGTAGGAACCGCATTGCCCGGTAGATGCCCCTGGCATATGCTGTAAGTAGCAGGACACGCCCCATCCGGGGCATTTTTTCAGGCAAGTAAGTTGCCTCCTGGGTGGGGCGTGTGATGGAAAGGAAGGTGAGCCGTTGTTCTCCCTTGCTCAGTCGGTAAGAATCCGGGGGGCCGCAGGCGAGCCGATCCCTCACACGTTCAAGTCCCTCAAGCGTCTAGAGGTCGAGTTCCGGCGCTCGGAACTGTCCCTAGTCGTTGCAGGTCCAGGCACGGGAAAAAGCCTCTTCGCCCTGTTCCTGGCGATGACGGCCAACGTTCCGGTCCTGTACTTCTCTGCTGACTCAAGCTCCGCAACCCAGGTATCCAGGGCCACGGCCATGATTACCGGTGAGGACTCCAAGACCATCAAGCGAGCCTTGACGGAGGGAGATTTCTCGGAGTATGAAGCAGCACTAGGAAAGCGCTGGTGGACGAGGTTCAACTTCTCCGCCAGGCCGACGCAGCAGGAAATTGAGCTTCACCTCTTGTGCTATCTGGAGGTGTATGGATGCACTCCTCATCTGCTCGTGGTGGACAACGTTACGAACGTCGACACTGGAGCCGTGGGGGATGCGGAGAGCTTCACATTCGGCTTGGAGGGCCTGTGCGAATACTTGGACGACATGGCGCGGGCGACGGCCGCCCATGTGCTCGGTCTCCACCATGTGACTGGAGAGCACAGCGACGGATTGAAGCCCATTCCGCTCAGCGGCGTAAAGGGCAAGGTGCACCGCGTACCTTCGCTCATCCTCACCATCCACAAAGAGGTTGACGGAATGAACAGCCGCATCCTTAATGTGAGCCCGGTGAAGAATCGGGAAGGGTTCGAGGATTCGTCCGGAGGAACCTTCGCGAGCTTCCGACTCAACCGCGCCAACCTGCGGTTGGAGGAGCTTGACGACGAGCTTCCGGACTCTCTTTCTGCTTAATTAGTTGCCTCCTGGGTACGAAAGGCGTAGCTTGAAAATGGAAAGCGTGGCAGCAGCACAGATCATCCGGGGCGGCTTCAAGGCTGAGCGTGAGTTCGGCTTCGCTCTGGAAGGCCGATTCCCCGGACTGGATCTGTCGGGGGTGGACACGGAAGGCGTCGCCATGGTCGTGGAGATTGGCGACCCGAAGCGTCTGAACCTGCACCAGCTTTCCAGGGTCCTCGTGGGGGCCGCCAAGGGCGGGGTGAAGACGGCAGTCATCAACTTCCGCGAAAAGGGCTTGACCACGGCAATCCCGCTGTTCAACCTCTTCGCCATGGTGGACGAGAACGCCCGACTCAAGGAACTGCGCAAGCTGGAAAGGGCCATCAGGACGGGGGTCTAATGGCCGAGACCCGCAAGGGATATCGGGAGTGCACGAAGTGCGGGAAGAACAGGTCTGAGAGGTTCTACACCTCCTCTCGGGGGAAGGTCTGTTCTTCCTGTCGCAAGACCAGTCGTCGGCAGGCATCGCGAAACGCGAGGCTCCAAGCCACCTACGGGTTGTCTGCCGAGGACTATCAGCGCCTCTTGGAGGCGCAAGGGGGAAAATGCGCGATCTGTAGAGAGACGCGCAAGACCAATCTGGCCGTGGACCACTGTCATAAGACGGAGGCGGTTCGCGGCCTTCTTTGTGCCCGATGCAATGGCCAGCTCCTAGCACGGGGGGCACGGGACAGGCCAGACGTATTGCGGAGGGCCGCCGATTACCTAGAGGACTATCCGGCCTGGAAAGTTCTCGGACCTCGCTACACCTACGACAAGAGGATTGAAAATGGCTGAGGCCAAGCGCACTCACGTTGAGAAGATCGTCACCGAGACGAAGAAGGTGCCGGCGGTCACGCTGACCCTGACCCATGAGGAGGCCGAGGCCCTTCACGCCCTGGTGGGCAACATCACCGGCGACAGCAAGGGTTCCCCGCGCAAGCACACGGACGGCATTTACTACGCGCTTCAGCGCGCTGGTATCGACACCATCGGCAAGCCGATTCTCAAGCAGATGTCCGGCTCTCTGCGGTGGCTCAACGAGCCGAAGTCCTCTTACCCGTCGTACCGCTTCTAAGCCCCAGGGGCAGCCATGAGCGACACGCACACGGGCTCTGACCCGTCCTACTCGCGGCAGTGGCGCGGCAATTACCACATGTGGCAGTCCGCAGCCCGCAAGTACGACTTTCCGGTGACGCGCTACAAGGTGGGTCCCAATGGTGAGCGACAGCTCATCGAAACCACCGATCGCTAGAGTCCTCGCCCACTTCTACGGGCTGGAGCTGAAGGCATCGAGGGGGCGAGTGAAAATCGCTTGCCCCCTCCCTTCGCATCCGGACTCCAATCCTTCGGCGTCGGTGGATCTCGATAAAGACCGATGGAACTGCTTCGCATGCAATCTGTCGGAAGACTCCTATGCCGTGATCATGAGGGAGGAGAAACTTGGCTTCACTGAAGCCAAAGAATTCGCACGTACCGAATTCGGTGGAGACAGCGAAGAGGTACCACGAGAGCTACCAAGGGAGCCCGGCCGAGGAGTACGTAGCGGCGCGGGGCCTCGCGGAGGTAGCGGGCAAGTTCGGCCTGGGCTACGTCGCTTCGGCTCTACCTGGGCATGAGCGGTACGCAGGAAGCCTCTGCATCCCCTACATCCGTCCCGCAGGCGGCGAGCATGGCGTAGCCACCTGCCGCTTCCGGTGCATCGCTGAACAGTGCGTGAAGGACGCTGACGGCCTCTACTTCTTCCAGAAGGGGGAGAAGGAGCGGCACGAGGGCCACGGCAAGTACCAGAGCCTTCCTGGCGATCCGCCGAGGCTCTACAACACGTCGGCCCTCATCGAGCCCAGCCCGCTCCTGGTGGTCGTTGAAGGCGAGTTCGACACGCAGTCCTGGGCGCTCGCCGGCATCCCTGCTGTGGGTGCCCCTGGCACCGGGACATGGCGGGACTACTGGACCCCCGCACTGCTGGGTTACGAGGTCGTCTACCTCATTGCCGAGGATGAGCCGGGATTGGTCTTCATGGACCAACTAGCGGCCGACCTGCCTAACGGCAAGGTCATCAAGATGACCGATTCCCGCGATTCCAATTCTGTGCTTACCAACTTCGGGCCCGAAGCCCTGAGGAAAAGGATCGGCATGTGAACGTCGGTTCCAAAGTCGTAATCACCGAAGGGCCACACTCAGGTAAGAGGGGGCGTGTTGCGAGCGTCCGCAACCGGACGCATCTCAACCCGTACACCCTTTACGTCAAGGTATACGGCCCCGTAGTTCGTTACCTCTGGTTCATGGAAGACGAAGTGAGAGCCGACCTCGTGAAGAGTGATCCGATCGGCAAGACCGATTCAGTAGACCATCCGAGTCACTACACGTGGCTTCCGAACGGCCTTGAGGTAATCGACCTCACCGAGCATCTGAACTTCAACCGTGGAAACGCGGTCAAGTACATCGCTCGTGCCGGACGCAAGTCCAAGGCGACCGAGCTGGAAGACCTCAAGAAGGCTCGTTGGTACATCGACCGCGAGATATCCCGAATGGAGAAGTCGTGAAACGGATTGCTGTCGTCGCCGGGGCCGCTATAGCGGCCCTTTCTCTTTCCGCGTGCAGTTCCATGACCGAGGAATGGAACGACGCTCCCGTGCAGTACAAGGACGACGGTCCCGCGCGTATTCACTCCATGCCTGACGGCTTCGCCAACTTCGCGGACAAGTGCGACGGGTTCGGGCATCGAGTCTTCACCACCAGAGGAGGCGGCAAGGCCGGAAAGGCAATTGCCGTCATCGCAGATCCGAAGTGCTACAAGAACGGGGAGAGCCGATGACTACGGCCGTCGAGCAGGTCACTGACGAGATCGCCCTTACCGCCCTGAGGGACGTTGTGGCGGAACGAGCGGAGTACGTGTATTCGGCTCCCGCCCACATGAAGGAAGACGAGCGCGACGGCTCTTGCTTCTACGTGCACAAGGACGAGGACGGCTCTCTCGTCTCTGCCGGCTGCGCTGTCGGCGTTGTCCTGCACCGGCTTGGCATTCCCCTGGAAGACCTCGTGAAGGAAGAGGGCTGTAGGGCCTACGGGGTTGTTCGGCGCTTCTTCCCGAACCTTTCTCAGGGGACGTACACCCGATTCAACGACATGCAGATGAGCCAGGACGACGGAGACCCCTGGGGACTGGCTTACGCGAAGGCAACGGGGGAAACCATTTGAAGCGTGTAGTCGTCATATCTGACCTTCAGGTTCCGTACCACGATCCGAAGGCACTCAACAACCTGATCGGCTTTATCGGGGACTATCAGCCTGACGAGCTGTACCAGATTGGTGACCTCAACGATTACGAGACCCCAAGCCGCTGGAACGAGGGCACGAGGTACGAGTATCGGCAGCAGGTCAAGAGCGATTCGGAAGTCACGAAGCGCAAGGTTCTTGAGCCGATCCGAGCTGTCTACGACGGGCCTTTCGGCATCCTGGAAGGAAACCATGACCTTCGGCCGCGAACCTACCTATCTGCCAAGGCTCCCGCCCTGGCCGAGTACGCCGATGACTTCCACTTCTCCAAGCTCCTGGATTTCGACGGCTTCGGCATCTCCCTGACACCGCCCTTCCACAAGGTGGGGCCCGACACCGGGCTTATCCATGGTCACGAGATCAAGGGGCTGTCGAGCATCGCAGGAACGACCGCCTACGGTCATGCGAGCAAGGCCACCATGAACTTGGTCATGGGCCACACTCACCGCCTGGGCGTCCGCCGGCACGGCCCTTCGCATCTCGGGGGAATGCGATGGGGCTTCGAGGTCGGACACATGATGGACCCGAGGAAGGCTCAATACCTGGGCCCTGGAGCCGTCGCCAACTGGCAAGCAGGCTTCGGAATTCTTTACGTCGGTGACCACGACGTATCCCCCTATCCCGTAGACGTTCGCCGGGACGGCTCCTTTGTCGTTGAAGGCGTTCGTTACGGCAAGCTCGTTCGTGGCGCTGGGGGGCGCTTTGCAAGTAAGGGGGGAACCGCGTGACTGAGATCGACTGGGCTCACGTGGCGGATATCGCTGACAAGACAGCCCGATCCATCGCCTCCGCCTGGAGCGTGGTGGAGAAGGACGACGTGAAGCAGGCCATTCTTCTTCACGCCTACGAGCGAAAGACGCTGATCGCGCAGAACTACACGGACACCTTTCTGTGGCAGTTCGCCAAGAAGGCAGGCACGCAGTACGCCTCAAAGGAGCGCGATGCCCGAGACGTTGAGGACGGGAATTACTACTACACGCCCGACGAAGCCAAGTTGGCCCTAGCCACCTTCGTCTACTCAGACGACGAGCTTGGTCAGATGCTCGGGCGAGAAGACGACCTTCTTTCCTGCCGCATCACAGACAACCTCGTCTCTGCCCGTCTTGATGCGTCCTTGGCGCTCAACAAGCTGGCTCCAAAGACGCGAGAGGTGCTGATGCGTCGGTATGTCTACGGCATGCCGCCGAAGGACGACACAGAGCGCAAGGCAAGCAACCGCGGGCTCGATGCGCTCGCACGTCAGATGAATCGGGATCTACGAAAGGTGACTGCATGACTGCATTTCCCACCGAGACCGCAAAGACGGTTTACGAAAGGACGTACTCCAGGGTCAAGCCCTCGGGAGAGCAGGAGACATGGGAGGAGACCGTTGAGCGCGTCGTAGACGGCAACCTCGCCCTCGTGCCCGAGCGCTACACGGAGAAGGGGGAGAGGGCGGCGCTGCTCGACCTGATCGGCTCCTTCAAGGTGTTGCCGGCGGGGAGGCACCTCAAGAGTTCGGGTGTCGCTGACTTCGCCCTGAACAACTGTTGGGCGGCAGGCTGGGACCCCGAGCGGCCTGAGGAACACTTCATGTTCGCCCTCCTCCGCCTGGCGGAAGGCGGGGGTGTTGGGGCCAACTACTCATCGCGGTACTTCGAGGGCTTCCCCGAGCTGGTCATCCCGGTAGAGGTTCACATCGTCTGTGACCCCGACCATCCCGACTTCCTTGACCTCGTTGAGGCCGGGCTGATCAGCACGGAGTACAGCCACGAGTGGACGGGGGCCTATCAGGTCCAGGACAGCCGTGAGGGCTGGGCTGAGGCCCTGGGGGACCTCGTACGGACGGCCCACGATCCCAAGACGCGTCACGCAGCTCGGGTCTACGACGTGAGCCGAGTACGGGCCAAGGGGACGCCGCTCAAGGCGTTCGGCGGTACGGCCAGCGGACCTCAGCCGTTCGGGCAGATGCTCAAGGCCGTGGGCCAGGTGCTCAAGGGCGGCCACGGCCGGCAGCTCCACGGCATCGACGCCATGCAGATCGACCACGAGATAGCTCAGTGCATCGTCTCTGGTGGTGTCCGGCGGTCGGCCCGTATGTCGATCATGCATTGGCGTGATCCGCTCATCTGGACGTTCCTGCGGATCAAGGCGGAGGGAGGCCACTGGACGACGAATGTATCGGTCGAGATTGACGACGACTTCATACGTCTTCTCGGCAAGATGTCATCTCCGTCCATGCCGATCCTCCGAGAGATCGCAGCCGGAATGCTCCGGAATGGCGAGCCCGGTATCTGGAATTCGAGCCTGACGGCTGAGGGGGAGGTTGACGGCACCTACACTACGAATCCATGTGGCGAGGCAACACTTACCCCGTGGGAGCCGTGCAATCTCGGTTCCGTCAATCTCGGCGCGTTCGTGGACGACAACGGGGAGATAGACGATGAGGGGCTTCGGAAGGCTCACAGGTACCTCACTCGCTATCTGATCAGGGCCACCTTCGCTCAGGTCGCTGATCCGAAGTCGGCTGTGGCTATTGCCAGATACCGACGCATCGGTGTCGGACATCTTGGCTTCGCTGATTTCCTGGTCAAGCTCGGGGTGAAGTATTCCGAGGCTGCTAGGGAGGGCATCGACTTTGAGCTTGACATCATGGCTCAGACAGTCACCCTCGCGGCTCGGGAGTACGCAAACGAACTGCGGATTCCTGTCCCGATCAAGACGCGGGTGATTGCGCCGACAGGGACCACGAGCAAGCTGGCCGGCACCAGCGGCGAAGCCGTTCACGCGCCGTTTGCGGGGTACTTCAAGCGGCGTATCCGCTTCTCTGACCTTGAGCCCTCCGAGAAGGCCCAGGTCGAGGAGTACCGCCGCAAGGGGTACCACGTGGAGCCGGACAAGTATGCGGCCAATACCTCTGTCGTCACCATCCCCACGAAAGACCCGCTTGTTGAGGTCGGGGGCGAGAACTTCCAGCACGCTGGAGATTTGACCCTTCGGGACATGCTGTCGGTTCAGGCTCTCTATCAAGAGCACTGGGCGGATCAGGCGGTCTCCTACACGGTGAACGTCGATCCCAACGCATATTCGGTTGACGACCTCGTTGAGGCCCTGGTGCCATTTCTTCCGAGGCTCAAGGGAACCACGGTCTTCCCGGAGCTTTCCTTTGAGCAGCCGCCTTACGAGCGGATTACCAAGGAAGAGTACGAGGAGCTTGCGGCGGCTGTGGGAATCGAGACCGCGGACACCTCTTACGACGAAATCTGTGCCTCTGGCGCTTGCCCGATCTGAGGCCCTTCTCTTTGGCCAGTTAGTTGCCTCCTGGGCAACTCGCAGCAACCCGGAGTGAGCTGAATGAGCTTTCCGAACCCGTTCGACGGCCCCTCTCCCTGGGGCGAACAGGAAACCCCGAAGGAGACCCCGCCTATGACCCAGAACACCGTGAGCGCTACCTCTCCGAACAAGTTCAAGATCGGCCTGACCTTCAAGGCCGCAGCCGGATATGACGCCGAGTGGATCACGCCGACTGTCTACGGCGAGTCCGCCGAAGAGGTCGCGGTAAACGCGGTGGACGTGATGAAGGCCCTTGCCGACAAGGGCGTCATCGACCTCGCGGCACTGGCCGCAAAGAAGGTCCGGGAGACCCATCAGCCGACCGCCGGCAAGGGTGGCAACTCGGCTCCCAAGACTTTCAGCGGCGGCAAGGTCCAGACCCAGCAGAGCACTCCGGCCCCGGATGGCGACTCCTGCCAGCACGGCCGAACCCTCCGAGAGGGCACCGGCAAGAACGGCCCTTGGGGCGCTCTGTTCTGCAACGCGCCGAAGGGCTCGCAGTGTGACCCGCTCTGGCGACAGAAGGACGGCTCTTTCTCGTAAGAGCTGACCGCTTTCAAGGCACCTCAGGGGGCCGGGGATTCCTCGGCCCCCTTTCCTATGGAGTCATTCAGTGGCAGACATCTCCATTCGGTCTGACGTAACCGTGAAGCTGGTCAACATCTCGGCCAACGACGCAATGGTTGCCAAGGCCGCGCGAGTCTCGACCATCGGCAAGCAGTCGGCTGCTGACGACCTGCCGACCGAAGGTCTTATCAACTTCCTCATTCGGGACAGGCACGGCAGCCCGTTTGAGCACAACTCGTACACCTTCCTCGTAGAGGCCCCGATTTTTGTAGCCCGAGAGCACATGAGGCACAGGGCTGGTTGGAGCTATAACGAGGAATCCGGAAGGTATAAGGAGCTTGAAGGCGCCTTCTACGTGCCCGCCAAGGAGCGAGCCCTTTTGCAGGTGGGCAAGCCCGGTGCTTACGCCTTCAAGGCGGGCAGTGACGCTCACTTCGCTCGAATGGCCACCAACATGCTGGAGGCATACGGCGAGGCATTCGCAGCCTACAAGGACATGCTGAAGGCGGGCATTGCGCGAGAGGTAGCCCGCATGGTGCTGCCTGTCGGCACTTTCACGTCGTACTACGCGACCTGTAACGCCCGATCTCTCATGCACTTCCTGAGCCTCCGAACCATCTCCGAGGATGCTCAATACCCCTCGTTCCCTCAGCGGGAAATTGAGATGGTCGCAGAGGCAATGGAACGGGAGTTCCGCGCCTCGATGCCTCACACCCATGCCGCCTTCGTCAAGCACGGCCGAGTGGCACCGTAAAGGGGGTATGGGGGGATCAGAAAACTACTTGACCTCTACTGCTGCCAGGGGGGAGCAAGTAAGGGGTACCGCGACGCGGGATTTGAGGTGGTGGGCGTCGACATCGCTCCGCAACCTCGTTACCCGTGGGAATTTGTACAGGCCGAAGCGATTCAGTTCCTACTCACGTATGGGCATCGATTCGACTTCATCCACGCCTCACCGCCGTGTCAGCTCTACAGCAAGACACAGCGCATCATGCAGAACGATCACCCGGACCTGTTGGCCCCAACGCGGGAGGCCCTTAACGCCGTGGGCGTCCCATGGGTGATTGAGAACGTCATGGGGGCCGAACCCGAGATGCACAACCCAGTGCTCTTGTGTGGTGCCTACTTCGGGCTCAACACCTACCGCCACCGGCTCTTTGAGCCTGGCGGATGGGAGCTGAAAGAACCGGACCACCCAGAGCACATCAGGCGGCAAACCAAGATGGGTCGCCGCCGAAAGCCCGACGAGATGGGGATTTACGTCGGGAACTTCATCGGAGTGGACGACGCAAAGGAAGACCTTGGCGTCCCTTGGATGTCCCGCGAGGGAATCCGCGAATGTATCCCGCCTGCCTACACCGAGTACGTAGGAAAGGCGTTCCTTGAACAACTTCACTAGACGGGGGAGGTCTCTTGAAGCAGCTTGCTTATCGGCTGAAGGGTCAACCTATCTCGATTCACGTTGTCGAGTCTGAGAGGGACCTTCCCGCGTTCGAGGAGTTCGTTTCTCGGCACCGAATCCTTGGGTTCGACACGGAGACAACCGGACTGGACTGGTGGGCCCCTGACTTCAGGTGCCGGTTGGCCCAGTTCGGTACGGGCTCAGAGACATGGGTGATCCCCGTGGAGCTGGGCCCGGTCTTCGCGGAGGCCGTCAGGCGGGCCCTGCGCCGCCTTGAGTGGCTGGTAGCCCACAACGGCACGTATGACCTTCACGTGGTCGAGCAGACCCTTGGAATCCCGTTGGAGGAGCTTGCTCCGAAGATGTGGGATACCAAGCTCCTGGCCCACCTCGTTGACCCGAGGGCGGTGAAGGAGCGTGGTCCGGGGCTCAAGTTGGAGGAGCTGACCAAGTTCTACGTCTGCGAGACGACCGCAGATGAGGTCAAGGGCTCCATGACCCTCATAGCCAAGAAGTACAAGACGACGAAGGAGAAGATTTGGAAGCTGGTTGAGCTGTTCGACCCGGATTTTTTGCTGTACGCGGGGATGGACCCGGCTCTTGCCTACCGGCTTTTTCAGATTCTCTACCGTCTTGTACCGGCTCGGTCCAAAGCTCAAGGGCTAATCGGCTGGGAACACCAGCTAGCGCACGTTACGGCCAAGATGGAGCGAACGGGCTATCTGCTCGATGTCGAGTACGCCGAAACCCGGTGTGCGGAACTGGCGGCAGAACAACAGGAGTGGGAGGCGGTTGCTCGGTCATTCGAGGTCGAGAACCCGAATTCCAATCAACAGCTCGTAGAAGCCTTCACCCGCATGGGTGTCAAGCTGACCAAGCGCACGAAAAAGGGTCAGCTCGCGATGGACGACGACGTATTGTCCGGCCTCAAGCATCCGCTGGCCGATGCGGTAATCAAGTCGCGCAAGGCTTCCAAGTGGCGTAAGACGTGGTTTGAGAGGGCTTTGAACGGTCGGGACGCGAACAATCGCGTCCACGCGGGAATCAATTCTCTCCAGGCCAGGACATCTCGGATGAGTATTACCGGCAGCATCCCGGCTCAGACATTCCCCTCAGGGGACGGCTATGTCAGGCATATGTTCTTGGCCGACGAGGGGCATGTCAGTTGCTCCATTGACTTCGGCAACATGGAATTGCGCTATCTCGCAGCGTTCTCCCGTGATAAGACGATGCTCGACGCGTTCCTTCACGGAAGAGACCTACACCAGATCACGGCGGACGCTGCCGGCGTCCCCCGCAAGGTCGGGAAGATGGCGAACTTCCTAACGGTCTATGGAGGCGGCTGGGCCGCCCTCATGGAACAAGCCGGGGTCGATGAAGAAACGGCTCGTGCCGTACTGGACGCGTTTGCGGCCACGTATCCGGGGGTCGGGGCCTTCGGAAGACGGCTTGCCGACGAAGCCAGGAAGACAGGCTATGTCTGGACAGCTACCGGGCGTCGCCTTCCGGTAGACCCCGGTAAGTGGTTCCGAGCCCTCAACTACTTCATCCAAGGTGGGAGTCGCGACGTAACGGCCAGAGCCATCCTGGAACTCGACAAGGCAGGCTACACACCCTTTGTGCGTTTGCCAATTCATGACGAGCTGGTCTTTTCCTTCCCGAAGGAGGATGCGGTTGAGATGGCGCGCGAGGCCGCGCGGATCATGGAGTTTTCCGTACAGGGCCTCCTCATTCCGGCTGATGCGGAAATCGGTGGACGCTCCTGGGGGAGCGTGCTGGAACTGGAAGAAAGCAAGCACTAGGGGGAGCAATGGGGGCACTAGTTGACTTCCGCTCACAGCGGTGGCGGGTACAGGCAGACGACCTGATCGGGGGTTCCTGCATCACTCCCGCTGCCGATCCACGGAAGCCCTCGGAGGGGGCCCCCTCGCTGGGGAGCTTCATGGCTGAGGAAATCGCGGCACACATCGTGCTGCTTCACAACGCATGGCTTGAGACGGGGGAACCGCAGTGAACGACGAGAACGAGCAGAACGAAGAGCAGACCGAAGCCGCGGGCTCCTTTGAGGAACTGATCTCGGGCATTGAGACCGAGATGAACGCCAACCGGCTGCACAAGCAGGGCGCATTTGCGATCACTGCCGCCCGCATCTCCGGGACTGTCCTCACAGAAGCCATGGCGTCTGGTGTTCCCCACGATCTTGCCAAGGAAATGGCAGGAGACACCTGGAACATCATCATGGGCCTGTCGCCCATCGACTACGCGGAATCCGAGGGCTGAGGCTTCTCGTAACCGGCTCGCGAAGCTGGACGAACGTTGCCCTCCTGGAGGGCGTCATTGGTGAAGTGCTGTGGCTCGGGAGGTTCAGGCCCCGTGACGTGCTGTTGATTCACGGGGCCTGTCCTCGGGGGGCCGATGCCATGGCCGACAGATTCGCCCGTGAGGTCGGCATGAGCGTCCGCCGGCACCCAGCCAACTGGGACGCCTATGGGAAGCGGGCCGGGTTTCTTCGGAATGCCGAGATGGTCAGCGCTGGAGCTGATCTCTGCTTTGCCTTCATCAAAGGCGGAAGCCCTGGGGCTTCCATGACTGCCAACCTCGCCAAGAAGGCGGGGATACCGACCGAGATATTCGAGGACGTGTGATGCCGATGTTTCCGCGCTATGAGTACGAGGGGCCGCAGGCTCACAAGCTCGACCTGACGAACATCCCGAAGGAGTGCGTCACGGTCACCGTGGACATCAAGGATGAGAAGTTGGCGAATGCGCTTCGCCGGAAGATCACCTCTCTTGAGGCGACTCAGGCTCTTGGTGCCAAGCAGGAAGACTTTGCTCTTGCCTACCGGGCCTCTCTGAAGCTGGAAGTTCTCCGTCAGGTTCGAGACGAAGCGGGGCTCTGATGCTCGAAGACATGGAGATGGACTGTGAGTGAGGCTCTTCGGGCGTTCCTCACGGAACTCTCAGACCTGACAACGAAGTACGGATTCGTCATTGAGGGTGGCGTGGACGGCATGGGATACAAGGGGTCCGTACTTGTCACGGGAAACGGAGTCGTACGGGATCTCGTCCACGATGGGGACTGGTATGACGCCTACTAGTCGTCCCTCGTGGGACATGTGGGCCCTCGGCATTGCTGACGCTGTGGCCACTCGGGGGGACTGCACCAGGAGCAAGGTTGGTGCGGTCCTCCTGGACCGAAAGCGCCGTGTCGTCATGTCGGGGATGAACGGGACGGTTCCCGGCGAGGCGGGCTGTCTGAGGGGTGCCTGTCCGCGAGGACGGCTGACTTACGAGCAGGCACCCGCCGGCAGTGACTACGGGAACTGTATAGCGATCCATGCCGAAGAGAACTTGCTGATCAACGCGAGGCGTGAAGACCTGGAAGGCGGAACGGTCTACATCACTCGGGCTCCGTGTTATCGGTGCTTGCCCCGACTGAAGGCGGCAGGCGTATTCCGGGTGGTATGGCGAACCGAAACCGGGTGGGAAGCCAAGGTTCTTGACTGGGGGATGAAGCCGTGAGGGGCGGAAGCAACGTACTTCTCACGCCAGATCAGGCGGCAGAGATGTTGGGGGTAAGCAAGAGGACGCTCGTGGACTCCTACCGTCGATGGGGCATCCCCATCGTGCGAGTTGGCAAGCACATCCGGTTCCGAACTCGGGTTCTGGAACAATGGATTGACGCCAACGAGGAAGGTTAGTAGCCTACCCAGGAGGCAACTAACCAATCAACATGTGGGGGGTCAACGAGCGTGGCGACCATCAAGAAAGAAGACTGCACCTGCCCCAGGCGTAAGAAGCCGACGTGCCCGCACAAGCCCTACCGAGTGTCCTACCGGGAGCCGGGTGGACGTGCGGGCAAGCCACGTCAGGTTTCCTTCAAGAAGCTGGAAGACGCTGAGGCATTCGCGGTCAAGGTCGAACGTGACAAAGACCTGGGGACTTACATCAACCCAAAGGCCGGACAGCGGACATTCGCTCAGGTCTGGGAAGAGTGGGTCAATGCGGGGACGCTGGAAGAGTCTTCCAAGCGGAACTATCAGAGTGTCTACGACAACCACTATGGGCCGTTCTTCGGTAACAAGCCCGTTGCCAGCATTACCCCGACGATGATTCTGGAATGGGAGACGGACCAGAAGGAACGGGGCTACAAGGAGACCGGTATTGCCGGGCGCAAGAACGTCCTGTCATCGGTCTTCAACTACGCGCACAACGCCGAGATCATCGGCCGGAATCCGTGCAAGAAGGCCAACCCCAGGAGGCGGTCAGGCCAGGCAATGACTCCCGTCTCCGACGAAGAGATCCCGACCATGCACGAGGTGTTGGGCATCATCGCTGAGGCACCCAAGCTCATCCGTGCCGGGTTCTGGGCCATGGCGGGGTGCGGAACCCGCCCCGGCGAGTCCCTGGCCCTCTCAGAGGAGTCCATGAACTGGGAAGGGGGCGTGCTGTCCGTCGACCATCAGGTGTCGGCGTACGGCTGTCAGGAAATCTCTGGCTACCGCCGTGGTGTGAAGCGGGGGACGAAGCACCGGACCTTTGAGCATGCGCGCAAGACGCCGGTGCCTGCCTCCCTCGTTGAGATTTTCAACAACCACATCGACGCCTTCGGCACCTGGGGAGACCGGGGCTGGTTCTTCGAGTCGCCCCGCATCAACGACCGCCATCCGTCCTATGACTGGTTCTTGGACCAGTTCAAGGCGGCTGCCAGGGCCGCCGGCACTCCCCAGTACACGCCCAAGTCCTTCCGGCACTTCTTCGTCTCCGAGGCGATCCATGAAGGCATCCCCACGTTCGAGATCGCGGCATGGGTGGGGCACCGCAGCACCCGAACCACTGAGCTTGTCTACGGGCACCTCGTACGCCGGGCGATGGAGCGGGGAGCCCGGACGATGGAGAACCGCCTAGGGCTCCGTCTGGCGCCCTTCAAGGGGCTCATCGTGCCCCCTCAGCTCGTCCCGTCCGAGGACGACGAAGACGTGTGGGAGGACGTTGCCTAGTCGTTCCTTGTGACGACGTGTAGACCTCGTGCAGACTTCGGACCGATCAGGCCACTCCGTCAGGGGTGGCCTGACTCGTCTTTGGTGTTGAGGATGTTCACTCCTGAGAACATCGCTGTAGGGCAGCCGTGGGACACGGCGGCAACCTGCCCCGGTTGGGCCTTTCCGCAGTTGAAAGCCCCTCCGAGCACGTACGTTTGGGGCCCTCCGACCGCCCTCAGGGAGCCCCAGAAGTCGGGGGTAGTTCCCTGATAGGCAACGTCCCTGACCTGTCCGCAAAGACGGCCGTTGATGATCCTGTATGCCCTCTGCTGTGTGAACTGGAAGTTGTAGCGCTGCATGTCGATCGACCAGGACCGGTCGCCGACCACGTAGATGCCGCGCTCCACGCCCCCGATCAGGTCCTCCGTGGAGAGCCCGCCCGGGTCCGGCTGGAGCGAGACGTTGGCCATGCGCTGGACCGGCACATGGCCGGGGGAGTCCGCGAAGGCGCAGCCGTTGGAGCGGCCCAGGCCCGTCAGCTTCGCGATCCGGCGGTCCAGCTGGTAACCGACGAGCGTGCCGTCCTTCACCAGGTCCCAGGACTGCGCCTGGACGCCCTCGTCGTCGTACCCGACGGTCGCCAGCCCGTGCTCGGCGGTGCGGTCACCGGTCACGTTCATCACCGAGGAGCCGTACGCCAGCTTGCCCAGCTGGTCGAAGGTGGCGAAGGAGGTGCCCGCGTACGCCGCCTCGTAGCCCAGCGCCCGGTCCAGCTCCGTGGCGTGGCCGATGGACTCGTGGATGGTCAGCCACAGGTTCGACGGGTCCACCACCAGGTCGTAGCTGCCCGCCTCCACGCTGGGCGCCCGCATCTTCTCGGCGAGCAGCGCCGGGATCTGCTCCAGCTCGGAGTCCCAGTCCCAGCCGGTGCCCGTCAGGTACTCCCAGCCGCGCCCGGCCGGCGGCGCGAGCGTGCGCATCGAGTCGAACTCGCCGCTCTTGTCGTCCACCGCGACCGCGGTGAGCTGCGGATGCAGCCGGACCCGCTGCTGCGTGGTGACCGTGCCCGCAGTGTCCGCGTAGAACTTGTTCTCGTGGACGGTGAGCAGCGAGGCGTCCACGTGCGCCACCCCGTCCGCCCGCAGCAGCCGCTCGCTCCAGTCGGCGAGCAGCGCGCTCTTCTCCTCGTCCGGTACGGAGAAGGGGTCGATGTCGTACGCCGAGATCCAGGTCTTCTCGGAGTGCACCGGCTCGTCCGCCAGCTCCACGCGCTCGTCGGACCCCGCGGCGGCGATCACCCGTGCGGACAGTTTCGCCATCGCCACCGCCTGCGAGGCGACCTTGGCGGCGGCGTCCATGGTGAGGTCGACCCCGGAGGCGAAGCCCCAGGCGCCGCCGTGCACCACCCGCACCGCGTAACCGAGGTCCGTGGTGTCGGACGACCCGGCGGGCCGGGCGTCCCGCAGCCGCCAGGCCGCGCTGCGCACCCGCTCCAGGCGGAAGTCGGCATGGTCGGCGCCGAGCGCGCGGGCCCGCGCCAGCGCGGCGTCGGCGAGGGCCCGCAGCGGCAGCGCCGTGAAGGCTTCGTCGAGGGAATGGGTCCCTGAGGGCACAGTCGTCTCCTGTCGTATGAGACCGGTCGCCCGATCATGTCGCGGTTCGGGGCCGTCTGCCTATCCCTTTCTGTAGGGACCCCACAGCGCTTTCCGTACGCCACTGTCACAGGTCGATTCCTCGTACACCTGCCGGTACCGATAGTTTGCGGAAGTACGAAACCGCTATCGAAAGGGTGATCCGTTGAGCCGCTCGGTTCTCGTCACCGGAGGAAACCGGGGCATCGGCCTCGCCATCGCCCGCGCTTTCGCCTCCACGGGCGACAAGGTCGCGATCACCTACCGCTCCGGAGAGCCGGACGCCCTCCAGGAGGAGGGGTTCCTCGCCGTCAAGTGCGACATCACCGACGCCGAGCAGGTGGAGCAGGCCTACAAGCAGATCGAGGAGGCCCACGGGCCCGTCGAGGTGCTCGTCGCCAACGCCGGGGTCACCAAGGACCAGCTGCTGATGCGGATGTCCGAGGAGGACTTCACCTCGGTCCTGGACACCAACCTCACCGGCACCTTCCGGGTCGTCAAGCGCGCCAACCGCGGCATGCTGCGCGCCAAGAAGGGCCGTGTCGTCCTGATCTCGTCCGTCGTCGGCCTGATGGGCTCGCCCGGCCAGGCCAACTACGCGGCCTCCAAGGCCGGACTCGTCGGGTTCGCCCGCTCCCTCGCGCGCGAGCTGGGCTCCCGCAACATCACGTTCAACGTCGTCGCACCCGGTTTTGTCGACACCGACATGACCAAGGTGCTCACCGACGAGCAGCGCACCTCGATCCTTTCGGGAGTGCCGCTGGGCCGCTACGCGCAGCCCGAGGAGATCGCCGCCGCGGTCCGCTTCCTCGCCTCGGACGACGCCTCGTACATCACTGGTGCCGTCATCCCGGTTGACGGCGGATTGGGCATGGGTCACTGATCACATGAGCGGAATTCTCGACGGCAAGCGCATCCTCATCACGGGGGTGCTGATGGAGTCCTCCATCGCCTTCCACGCCGCGAAGCTGGCCCAGGAGCAGGGCGCCGAGGTCATCCTGACGGCCTTCCCGCGCCCGACGCTGACCGAGCGCATCGCCAGGAAGCTTCCGAAGCCCGCCAAGGTCATCGAGCTCGACGTGACCAACCAGGAGCACCTGGACCGGCTCGCGGGCCTGGTCAAGGACGAGCTCGGCAGCCTGGACGGCATCGTCCACTCCATCGGCTTCGCCCCGCAGGACGCCCTCGGCGGCAACTTCCTGAACACCCCCTTCGAGTCGGTCGCGACCGCGATGCACGTCTCGGCGTTCTCGCTGAAGTCGCTGACCATGGCCTGCCGCCCGCTGATGAGCTCCGGCGCCGCGGTCGTCGGTATGACCTTCGACGCGCAGTTCGCCTGGCCGCAGTACGACTGGATGGGCCCCGCGAAGGCCGCCCTGGAGGCGACCTCCCGCTACCTCGCCCGCGACCTGGGCAAGGAGGGCATCCGCTGCAACCTGGTCTCGGCGGGCCCGATCGGCTCCATGGCCGCGAAGTCCATCCCGGGCTTCTCGGACCTGGCGGACGTGTGGAACACCCGCTCCCCGCTGGAGTGGGACATGTCCGACCCGGAGCCGGCCGGCCGCGCCATCGTGGCCCTGCTCTCGGACTGGTTCCCGAAGACGACGGGCGAGATCGTCCACGTCGACGGCGGCGTGCACATGATGGGCGCGTAGGACGCCTGACGGCGTCAGGGCCGGGACGGGGCGGGGCGCTCTCGACGGGAGCGCCGACGGCCCCCCCCCGGTCCACCGGACGGAGTCCGGTGCAGCCCCGCGAAGCCTGTGAGGCCCCCGGGCCGAGCAGTGCGAGCGGGGCGTCCAAGAGGGGCCCACGGGCGAGATCGTCCACGTCGACGGCGGCGTGCACATGATGGGTGCCTGAGCCTCCCCTTCACCACGGCCGTCCCCCGTCCGCACCGCGCGGACGGGGGACGGCCGTCGTGCGTGCCGGGCCGACTCCCCGCAGACTGATCGAAGCGGACATGTCGGGCAGTCGGTGGGGAGGAGGTGGGGCGGTTGCGGCCCTTGCGCACGGCCCAGCGCCGAGCCGTCGCCCTCGCGGCGCTGCTGCTCACGGCCCTCGCCGCCCTCGCGGCCCCTTCGGTCGTACGGGCCGCCACCTCGGACGAGCCCGCCCCGCCCGCCCCCATCGAGCCCTTCGGGGCCGACTGCTACACCCTGGTGCGGGGCTCGCATGTGATCGCGTACTGCCACAACCCGTACCCCGACACCGACCGGGTGCGGCTGCACACCGAGTGCGCGCGCTGGTGGGACATCGACGCCGACGCGGCCCCGGTGGAGGTGGGCCCGGCCCAGACCGTCCGGCTCACCGACCGGTGCTGGAAGGAGGTGCGGGCGGTGTGGGTCACCCATGAGAAGCCGGGCGCCTCCCCGTCCCCGTCCCCGGACGCGGCGTCCCCGTCCCCGGAGGCGTCCCCCGGGACCTCCCGGCTCGGCGGTGCCGGAGCCCTGCCCTAGAGCAGCCCTGCCCTAGAGCAGCCCTGCCCTAGAGCAGCCCTGCCCTAGAGCAGCCCTGCCCTAGAGCCGTTCGCCCAGGCAGAAGAAGGCGTGGCCCGCGGCCTCCGCGGCCGCCGTCTCCGCGTCGCCCGACCGGATCGCCTCGACCAGGCGGGCGTGGTCCATGTGGTTCTCCGGGCGCAGCTCGCGGCCCACGTCGTCGCGGAGCCAGTCGCGCAGGAGGTCGCCGAGGTCGGCGTAGAGCTCGGTGAGGACGTCGTTGTGCGAGGCCGCGACGATCGCCAGGTGCAGCGTGGAGTCGGCGGCCACGAACGCCTCCGCGACACCCGACGCCCACGCCTCCTCGCGCCGGGCCAGGAGCGCGTCCAGCTGGGCCAGATCACGTGGCGTACGCCGTTCGGCCGCCAGCCGCGCCGCCGACGACTCCAGGGTGGAGCGCAGTTCGGCCACATGGCGGGGGTCGGCGTCCGCGAAGCGCCGGTGCATCACGCCCGCCAGCTCGCTCGTCGCGACCACATACGTCCCGGAGCCCTGGCGGATGTCGAGCAGTCCGTTGTGCGCGAGCGCCCGGACCGCCTCGCGGACCGTGTTGCGCGCCACGCCCAACTGCTCGACCAGCTCGGGCTCGGTGGGGATGCGCGCCCCCACCGGCCACTCGCCCGAGGTGATCTGGTTGCGCAGTTGCGCGATCACCTGGTCGGCGAGGGCGGACCGCCGGGGAGAGCTCAGCGCCATGCCGCTCCTTGGTTTTCGGGTTCGGGGTTCTGGGTTCGGGGCCGTGGCCCTGGCCGTGGTGGTCGGCCCGTACGCGGGCCGTCGTGCGGCCATCATCTCGCGGCCGCCCGCGCGAGTGGACAACCAATCATCCCATGATTCTATGATGGGCCCATGGCCGACGACGAGACCCGCACCCTGAGCCCCGCGCCGGGCACCACACCCCCCGCCTCCCTCGAACCCCCCGCCGTCACCCGTGCGGGCGGCCGGGCCTGGACCACCCGACTCGTCCTCGTCGGCCTCGTCCTCGCCGCGCTCAACCTGCGCCCCGCCATCACCAGCCTCGGCGCGCTCTTCGAGGAGGTGCGCGACGGACTGCACATGAGCGGCAGCGTCGCCGGTGTCCTCACCTCCGTACCCCCGCTCTGCTTCGCCGTCTTCGGCATCACCGCGCCGCGCCTGGCCCGCCGCTTCGGCCCCGCCGTGATCGTCTGCGCGGGCATGGCCGCGATCGCCGCCGGTCTGCTGCTGCGCCCGTTCGCGGGCGGCACCCCGGGCTTCCTCGCGGCCAGCGCCCTCGCCCTGATGGGCATCGCCGTCAGCAACGTCCTGATGCCGGTGATCGTCAAGCGGTACTTCCCGGACCGCGTCGGCTCCATGACCGGCCTGTACTCGATGGCCCTGGCGCTCGGCACCGCCCTGGCGGCCGCCGCCACCGTCCCGGTCACCGACGGCCTCGGCGGCAGCTGGCGCGCCGGCCTGAGCGTCTGGGCGCTGCTCGCCGCCGTCGCCGTACTGCCGTGGCTCCTGCTCGTACGCGACGGCTCCGACAAGCCCTCCGGGCAGTCCTCCGGACGCTCCCCGGCCGCCCACGAGGCCGCCGAAGCGCCCGCCTTCAAGATCACCCGCAGCCGTACCGCCTGGGCGCTCGCCTGCTTCTTCGGCCTCCAGGCCACCGCCGCCTACATCACGATGGGCTGGATGCCGCAGATCTTCCGCGACGCCGGGGTCTCCGCCGGGACCGCGGGCGTCCTGCTCGCGGTGACCATGGTGATGGGCGTACCGCTCGCGTTCGTCATCCCGCGCGTCGCCACCCGGATGCGCACCCAGGGCCCGATCGTCGCCGTCCTCGGCGCCTGCGGACTCGCCGGCTACGCGGGCCTCTACTTCGCGCCGGCGGCCGGCGCCTGGGCCTGGGCGCTGCTCCTCGGCATCTCCAACTGCGCCTTCCCGCTCGCCCTCACCATGATCGGCATGCGCACCCGGACCGGCACCGGCGTGGTCCGCCTCTCCGCCTTCGCCCAGTCCACCGGCTACCTCATCTCCATCCCCGGCCCCACCCTGGTCGGCGCCCTCTACGACAGCAGCGGCGGCTGGGGGCTGCCGATCGCGCTGATGGCGGGCCTGATGGTGCCGCAGATCGTGGTGGGTTCGCTCGCCGGGCGGGACCGGACGGTGGAGGACGAGGCGGGGATGCGAGACTGAGCGCATGCCTGTCCTCGACCCGAACCCCCAGAACGGTCAGAAGAAGCTCCTCGTCGTGCTCGGCGCGATGCTGGCGATCACGGTCGTCATCGCCGTCATCGCGACGATCGCCTCTCCCTGACCTGCGCCGACGACCCCCATGGTGGTGCTGGCCCCCCTAACCCCTAGGGGGAAAAGCCCCGGGGTAAGTGGGTGGGTCACCCGATGGGCCCCGGGCGCCTTCTTCCGTAGGTTCGATGTACGTCAGCGAGACCACGTACTTCACCTTTACGGATTTACGGAGGCGGCCATGTCGGCCCGTACGCACACCCGGTCCACCCAGCCGGCCGACGGCCGCGCCGACTTCCGGCTCCCCTGGTGGGGCGTCGTCCTGCCCACCGTCGCCTTCGTCGTGCTGCTCGTGCTCATCACGGGCTCGCACGACGCCCAGGCCGCCGCGGGCGACCCCGCCATCAGCCGCCTCATGGACCGTGTCCAGCACACGCTGTCCCGCTGAACACCCTTGTCAACCCTGGCGCGAGAGCGCACCGGGACCCTGCGCCCGATGGCGTGATCCGTGCGAAGCTGGTGGGCATGAGCGTCGACACACCCCGCAGGATCGTCCTCCTCCGGCACGCGAAAGCCGACTGGCCCCAGGTGTCCGACCACGACCGGCCGCTCGCCGACCGCGGCCGCACGGACGCCCCGGTGGCCGGGCGCAGGCTCGCCGAGACCGGAATCGCCCTCGACCTGACTCTCTGCTCCACCGCGGTCCGTACCCGCGAGACCTGGAAGCTGGCCGTGCAGGAGCTGCCGCACCGCCCCAGGACCGTGTACGAGGAGCGGCTGTACGAGGCGTCGCCGGGTGAGCTGCTCGCCCTCCTGAACGAGACGCCGGACGACGTCAACAACCTCCTCCTGGTCGGCCACAACCCCGGGATGCACGCGCTGGCCGACGCCCTGGCGGGGGAGGCCGAGGGGGACGTCCTGGCGCGGATGAACCGCAGCGGCTTCCCGACCGCCGCGTTCGCGGTGGTGGAGTTCACCGGCTCGTGGAAGACGGTCGAGCACGGCGTGGGCACGCTGACGGACTTCTGGGCGCCGCACGCGTGAGGTGTACCCAGACGTAGGTGTACGCGAAGGGCCCCGGTGCGGACGACCGCACCGGGGCCCTTCGTCGACTGCTCGGCTTCTTCCTGCCGCTACGGGATCAGTGGGGCTCGTCGACCAGGCCGTCGGCGGCCTCGACCTCTTCTCGGGTGATGCCGAGGAGGTAGAGCACGGTATCCAGGAACGGCACGTTCACCGCGGTGTGGGCGGCCCGGCGGACCACCGGCTTGGCGTTGAAGGCGACGCCCAGACCGGCCGCGTTCAGCATGTCCAGGTCGTTGGCGCCGTCGCCGATCGCCACGGTCTGGTCGAGCGGGACGCCCGCCTGCTCGGCGAACTCCCGCAGCAGCCGCGCCTTGCCGGCCCGGTCCACCACGGCGCCGGTGACGCGTCCCGTCAGCTTCCCGTCGACGATCTCCAGGGTGTTGGCGGAGGCGAAGTCGAGCCCGAGCCGCTCCCGCAGATCATCGGTGACCTGGGTGAACCCGCCGGAGACGACGCCGACTTGGTAGCCGAGCCGCTTGAGCGTACGGATCAGGGTGCGGGCGCCCGGAGTGAGCCGCACCTCGGCGCGGACCTTGTCCACGACGGACGCGTCCAGCCCCGCGAGCAGCGCCACGCGCGCGTGCAGCGACTGCTCGAAGTCGAGCTCGCCCCGCATCGCCTGCGCGGTGACCTCGGCGACCTGGTCCTCGCAGCCGGCGTGCGCGGCGAAGAGCTCGATGACCTCGTCCTGGATGAGCGTGGAGTCCACGTCCATGACGACCAGCCGCCGGGCGCGCCGGTGCAGCCCCGCCGAGACGACGGCGACGTCCACGCCGAGCGCGGCGGCCTCGGTGGCCAGCGCGGTGCGCAGGGGCCCGGTCTCGGTGCCGGAGACGGCGAACTCGACGGCGGTGACGGGGTACTTGGCGAGCCGGAAGATACGGTCGATGTTGCCGCCGGTGGCAGTGATCCGGGCCGCTATGGCCGCCGTGGACTCGGCGGTGAGCGGGTGCCCGAGCACCGTGACGTGCGAACGCCCGCTGCCGCGCGGCCGGTTGTCGCCGGTACCGGAGATGATCTCGGCCTGGAGCCGCAGCGACTCGGCCCAGCTGTGCACGGTGGCCCGCAGCTCGCCCTCCGTGCTCACGCTCGGCTCGGTGACGAGCGCGCACAGGACGATACGGCCACGGGTGACGACCTGCTCGATGTCGACGACGTCGACGGAGTAGGCGGCCAGGGTGTCGAAGAGCCCGGCGGTGATCCCCGGCCGGTCCTTCCCGAAGATCTTGACGAGCAGGGTCGGGGTGTCCGCTCCCGGAAGTCCGGCGTCCGGGTTCTGACCAGCGGGGCGAGGGGGCTGAGAAGCGCTCATGGTGCTTCCACCGTATAGGGCCCGACGCCCCCACCGACGCGGCGTCCCGCCCAGCGGACGGCTTGTCCCCTCGCCTGACAGCGGAGCGAAACGCGCTGGTCACTCAGGGGTAAGGAGAAGGCCTTCTGGGGGCCGGATTTACGTCTGCGGGTGGTAGGCGGCTGCTCGCGCAGTTCCCCGCGCCCCTCGGGGGCAGGGGGCCGGATCTACGTCTGCGGGTGGTAGGTGGCTGGTCGCGCAGTTCCCCGCGCCCCTCGGGGCTGGGGGCGGGTCTGTGTCAGCGGACCGTGGCTGGCTGCTCGCGCAGTTCCCCGCGCCCCTTGGGGGTTGCGGGCTGCTGCATACGACACCGCGTAACCAGACGGTCCGGGCGAACCCCGCCCCCCAGGGGCGCGGGGAACTGCGCGCCCAGCCCCCACCGGCCCGCAGTCGACAGTCAGTCCAGGCGCCCGCACCCCACCCGGCGAGGCGGAGACGTACAGCTCGACCCCGGCGGGCCGATGGCAGGCGAAGCCCGCCTCTCAGGGGCGCGGGGAACTGCGCGCCCAGCCACCGCCCACCCGCAGACGAATCCCGCCCCCAGGGACGCAGCCCCCAGGGATGCAGTCCCCGCCCCCGGGACGCAGTCCTCGGGGCCCAGGGGCGCAGCCCCGGGAAAAGCACCTTCACACCCACCCACCCCCGGAGGGTTTAGGGAAGGGGCGGGGAGGGGCAAACCCCCACGCTCACCCCCACCCCACCCCACCCTCACTCATCCCGCAAATAAGGATTCCCCTCCCCCTGCCGATACACCGGCGAAGGCGCATAAGGCCCCGCCCGCCCATACACCTCCTCCGCCGACGGCCCACCACCCCCGGACCCCGCCGCACCCCACCCCGCCACCCCCGACACCCGCCGCCCCGCAGCCCCCACCCCGTACGCCACCAGCCCCCCCAGCCCCCCCGCCAGCGCCCCCCACCCCGCCCCCAGCACCGCCGCGAGCCCCGCGCTGCCGTGCAGTTCCACCCCGGCCCCGAACGCGTCGAACCCCAGCACCGACAGCGACGCGTCCGCCGAGACCCCCGTCAGCCACACCATCAGCGGCAGCGCCACCGCCGTCACCGCGCCCAGGGACAGCGCGCACCACCCCGCGAACACCCCCGCCGACCGCCCCCGCACCGGGGTGCGCGCCGCCGCGAGCACCCCGGCGTACACCATCACCACCCCCATGGCGACCGCCAGCAGCCAGACGCGTCCGTCCAGTTCGGCCAGCCGCCCCACGCTCACGCGCTGGTCGTCCTTGAAGGCGAGCAGCTTGTCCAGCGGGTCCGGCAGCACCTTCGCCAGCGCCCCGGTGGCATGCCCGTTCCACGGGACGAGCAGGCCGAGCGGGAACGCCAGCCACACCCCGTTCGGCGCGCCCAGCAGCGCGGCGCCCGCGACGCGCCCGGGGTGGCCGTCGCCCGCCATCGCGTACGCCGCCGCCGCGAGCCCCGCCACCACCGCCAGCAGGGCCACCGCGACCAGCGCCGACGCGGCGGGCCGTACCGCCCGGTGCAGCCACTCCCAGCCGCGCGGCAGCGGTGAGCGCCGCGAGGCGAGCAGGGCGACCAGCACCACCCCGAGCGCCCAGAACGCCGCGCCCACCAGGGAGTCCGCCGTGTTCACGGTGAACCCGACCTGCGCCTTGGCGTCGGCGAGCCGGCCCAGCCGGTCCGGCAGCAGCCCCCCGATGCCTCCGATGTCCCCGAGGTCCCCGAGATCGCCGAGCCCGGGGATCGACACCTTGCCGGACCCCGGCGACTTGCCCGTGCCGAGGCCGAGCGAGCTCCCGTCGATGGTGACCAGGTCGTGGCCGGCCCAGGCGAGCCCCGCCACCACCCCGACGAACAGGACCACGACCCCGCCCGCCCGCGCCGCGAGCTCCGCCCCGGGCAGCACCGCGCCGGCCGACCGCAGCGAGCGCAGGAAGAAGAAGGCGAGGAGCAGCGCGCCCGCCAGCGAGACTCCCAGTGGCGTGATCTCGACGGCCGTCGTCGCCTGCGCGCCCGTCAGGCCGAACGCCGAGACGTCGCCCGACGGCGTCACGGAGCCGCCCGCCCCGAGCACCACCACGGCGGCCGTCATCGGCCCCAGCGCCCCGGCCGCGTCGGCGCCGAGCAGATGCAGCCCGAGGGCCGCGACCCCGGCCATCCCGACCAGCGCCCAGCTGACCGAGGCGACGGAGGCCAGCAGGACATCGCCCCAGGGGACGCCCCCGGACGCCCCTCGCGCCTCGACGGCACCCGGAGCCCCGAGCCCCCCGGGGACCCTTTTCCCGCCGCTGTCCCCCATGGTCACCAGGCCCCCCGGGATCCGTCCAACCTGTCTGGGTTGTCCCATTCGCGCATGATCCGTACGCAGTCATGGGTGCTTACTACTTTCCGGGCGCGTTTCACCTGAGTCAACGGCGCACGCGTACACGGCTGTTGCCGGACTGGGACAGGTCTGTGCACGTTATCCACAAGGGGCGGGTTTCGGATACGAGCCCGGGCCTGAAATAGTTCCCCACGATGTTCGCCATCCCTAGACTCCCTGTATCGGGGGATTGCTCGGGGGACAACAAGTGGGGCATGGAGTGCCGGAACTCGTACTGGAATTGAATGGCAGGACCTGGACGCTCGACGCGTCCCGGTCGTACACCCTCGGACGTGATCCGCAGGGAGACATGGTGATCGACGACGCCAGGGTCTCCTGGCGGCACGCCACGATCAGCTGGGGCGGCCGTAGTTGGGTCATCGAGGACCACGGCAGCACCAACGGCACCTATGTGCAGGGTCAGCGGATCCATCAGATGGAGATCGGCCCGGGCTCCTCGGTGCACCTGGGCAACGCGACGGACGGCCCGCGGCTGAATCTCACCGCAGGGGCCGCCGCTGCCGCCGCGGCCCCGGCCGGAGCCGCCGCGTACAGCGCGCCGGCCGCCGCCCAGCAGGCCCCGCAGCAGGCTCCGCCGCAGCAGCCCCAGCACGGCGGCGCCGGCTGGGCCCCGCAGCAGCCCCAGCAGCCGGTCCCGCACCAGCAGGCCCCGCAGCAGGCGCCCCAGCAGGCCTGGCAGCAGCCGGTCCCGCAGCAGGCGCCGCACGCCCAGGCGCCGCACGGCCGGCCCCCGCACGCCCAGGTCCCGCCGCAGGGTCCCGGCCAGGCGGCGGGCGCGCAGGCGGCCTACGGCGACCGCAGCCCCACCACGTTCCACCAGTTCTCCCTCGGCCGGGTGATGCGCATCGGCCGTGCGCTGGAGAACGAGCTGGTCGTCTCCGACCTCCAGGTCTCGCGCAACCACGCCGAGTTCCACTCGACGCCCGACGGGCGCATGGAGATCCGCGACCTCGGCTCGCACAACGGCACGTACGTCAACGGCCAGCCGATCGCCAAGGGCGGCTCCGCGCTGCTCGGCCCGAACGACATCGTGGGCGTCGGCCACTCCACCTTCCGGATCGTCGGCGACCGCCTCGAGGAGTTCGTCGACACCGGTGACGTCTCCTTCTCGGCCCGCCACCTCACGGTGACGGTCGACGGCGGGAAGCAGATCCTCAAGGACGTCTCCTTCGGCGTCCCGGAGAAGTCCCTGATCGCCGTCATCGGCCCCTCCGGCTCCGGCAAGTCCACCCTGCTCAAGGCGCTCACCGGCTACCGGCCCGCCAACCAGGGCGACGTCCTCTACGACAACCGGAACCTGTACAAGCAGTTCGCCGAGCTGCGCCAGCGCATCGGTCTGGTCCCGCAGGACGACATCCTGCACAAGGAGCTGACCGTCAAGAAGGCGCTGAAGTACGCGGCCAAGCTGCGCTTCCCCGCCGACACCACCGAGTCCGAGCGCGAGCAGCGCATCGACGAGGTGCTGCGCGAGCTCAAGCTGGACATCCACAAGGAGAAGAAGGTCACCTCCCTCTCCGGTGGCCAGCGCAAGCGCGTCTCGGTCGCCCTGGAGCTGCTGACCAAGCCGTCGCTGATCTTCCTGGACGAGCCGACGTCCGGCCTCGACCCGGGCATGGACCGCGACGTCATGCAGCTGCTGCGCGGCCTCGCCGACGACGGCCGCACGGTCCTCGTCGTCACCCACTCGGTGGCCGAGCTGGCGATCTGCGACAAGCTCCTGGTGATGGCGCCGGGCGGCTCGGTGGCGTACTTCGGTCCGCCCGAGGAGGCCCTGAACTTCTTCGGCTACGGCACCTGGGCCGACGTCTTCTCCGCCTTCGAGAACTACCGGGACTACGACTGGGCGGGCCGCTGGAAGGGCTCGCAGCACTACCAGATGTACGCCGCGGACATCGACGCCGTGGCCGCCCAGTCGGTCCAGATGCCGGCGCCGAACCAGATGCGCCCGCCCAAGCCGCAGAGCTGGGGCGCCCAGCTGTGGACGCTGATCCGGCGGTACTCCTCGGTCATCGCCTCCGACAAGGGCTTCCTGGGCCTGATGGTGATCCTGCCCGCCGTCCTCGGCGCGGTCAGCGTGGTCATCCCGGCGAAGTTCGGTCTGGCGCCGCCCGACAGCTCCAGCAAGTTCAACGGCGACGCCGGCACGATCATGCTGATCCTCGCGGTCGGCATGTGCTTCTCGGGCGCGGCCAACTCCGTACGAGAACTGATCAAGGAACGGGTCATCTACGAACGGGAACGGGCCACCGGCCTCTCCCGCTCGGCCTATCTGATGTCCAAGGTGATCGTCCTCGGCGTGATCACCGCGATCCAGGGCGTCATCATCTGCGGCATCGGCTTCTCCACCCGGGACCTCCCGAAGGAGGGCCTGATCATGCCGCCGGCCGCCGAGATCTGCCTGGTGGTCATCGCCCTCGGCTTCACTTCGATGATGTTCGGCCTGGTCATCTCCTCGCTGGTGAAGACCGCCGAGAAGACCATGCCGCTGCTGGTCATGTTCGCGATCGTGCAGGTCGTCTTCACCGGCATCCTCTTCAAGGTCTACGGCTCCATCGGCCTGGAGCAGTTCGCCTGGCTGATGCCCTCGCGCTGGGCCATCGCGGGCGCCGGCTCCACGCTCGACCTCGGGCACCTGATGCCGCCGTGGGACCAGAACAAGCCCAACGACCTGGACCCGCTGTGGGAGCACTCGGCGAGCCAGTGGGGCATCAACATCACCGTACTGATCGCCCTCGGCGTCCTGTGCGGTTTCGCGGTCGCGCGCCTGCTGCGCCGCCACGAGCCGGAGGTCATGCGCAAGTAGCGGACCCCGGACACGCCGAAGGGCGGCACCCCCCGCGGGGTGCCGCCCTTTCGTGTGCCGTCGGCGCCGGTGGGCGTCCGTCAGTAGGCGCCGTTGACGTTGTCCATCGAGCCGTACTTGTCGGCCGCGTAGTTGGCGGCGGCCGTGATGTTGGCGACCGGGTCGTAGATGTTCCACGACGTGCCGGCCACGTGGTAGGCGTTGAAGGTCGGCTGGATGACCTGGAGCAGACCCTTCGACGGGACGCCGTTGATCGCGTTGATGTCCCAGCCGTTGATGGCGTTCGGGTTGCCGGTCGACTCACGCATGATGTTGCGGTACAGACCGTTGTACGAACCCGGGATGCCCTTGGCCTTCATGATGTCCAGGGACTGGCGGATCCAGCCGTCCAGGTTGTTGGCGTACACCGGCTTGCGGGCGGCGGCGCGGCTCGCGGCCGCCTCCGCCGCGCGCTTCTTCGCCGCGGCCTCGGCCTTGGCCTTCGCGTCGGCCTCGGCCTTCGCCTTGGCCTGCACCTTGGCCTGCTTGACGGCGGTGACGTGCTGCTTGGCGATGCTCGCCTCGACGGCCTTCGCGTTGGTACCGGCGGCGGTCACGGAGAAGGCGACGGGCTCGGCGGCCACGGCGGTACCCGACTCGCCACTGCCCGGCAGGACCGAGAGGGCGAGCGCGGCGGCGCCGAGGGCGGCGACACCGGCAATCGAGATCTTGTGCGTCTTGTTCAGACGACTGTGACCAGGGTTGCGGGACTCGGGCATGGTGGTGGGACCTCTTCCGAACGACGGGGACGGCACACGAAAGCGCCGCGGCGGTGAGCCGCAGCGCTGTGCGACGGGAGCCATTCTTAGCGGCCGCAAAATCCTGTGGCAAAGGTGTGACGTACGAAGCGGCATAGTGGATCAGGGGCGGGGAAAAAGCGCCTCCCGCCCCTGCTCACCCCGCTCACAGGGGCTTTATCTCTCCACTAAGCCGCTTCGTAAGTGATGTGCGTCCTATGCGCGGGCTCACATCGGCCGGGTAACACTTTCACCGTGAGTTGCACGAGCAATTCAGCGTGTAATGGTGCTCCTCCGGAAGGATGAGGTGCACGTCGCCGAACTCGTGCCAGAGGTAGAGCCCGCTCAGCGCCTCGGTGTACGCGGCGCCGAGCGCCGCCCGCCCCGCGACCGCCTCCAGCATCAGCAGATGCGAGGCCTCCGGCTCGTGCAGCCCGGTCAGCAGCCCGTCCACCACGCGTACCCCGCGCGCGGGCGTCACCACCAGATCCGTCCACCCCGACGCCGCGCGGACGATCCCGTCCACCCCGGCGGCCGACTCCAGCGCCCGTACGGCCGTCGTTCCCACCGCCACGACGCGGCCGCCTCCCGCGCGCGCGGCGTTCACCAGCCGGGCCGTGGACACCGGCACCTCGAACCGCTCCGGATACGGCGGCTCGTGCGCCTGGGCCGAGGCCACCCCCGTATGCAGGGTGACCGGCGCGAACTGCACCCCGCGCCGCACCAGCTCCGCGACCAGGTCCACCGTGAAGGGCCGCGCCGCGCTCGGCATCTCCGCCGAGCCCACCCCGTCCGGCGAGGCCACCGCGAAGACCGTCTGGTAGGCGGAGAGCGGCTGGTCGCCCGCGGTGTACGCGTACCGGATCGGCCGCCCGTACCGCGCCAGCAGCCCCGGCACGTCCCCGCCCTCCGCCCGGGCCCACCACAGCCGGTCCCCGGCCCCGCCCAGCGGCTCCTCCAGGACCAGGCGCCGCCCGCCCGGCAGCGCCACCGTCGTCCACGCGCGCGTACCGGTACGCCGCCGGGTGCTGCCCGAGGGCTCCGGGGTGCGCGGCTCGACCGCCCAGCGCCCGTCCGGCCCCAGCGTCGAGAAGTGCACCACCACCCGCTCACCGCCCGCCGTGCCGTCCACGGCCGACGCCATCGTCGCCGAGGTGTTCACGACCAGGACGTCCCCGGCGCGCAGCTGCCCGGCCAGCTCCCGGAACGCGTGATGGGAGACCTCGGTGCCGCGCGACACCAGCAGCCGCACGTCGTCCCGCCCCGAGCCCCGCACCTCGGCGGGCACCGACGCCATCAGCTCCGGCGGCACCCGGATCGCGAGTCCCGCCGTCATCGCGCCCACCGGGCGGGGCCGCGCGTTCCCCCGGGCGGGCCGGCTCACCGGGCTCACCGGGCCACCTCCACCAGCGCGGGAGCCGCGTACCGCCCGCTGGCCGGCCGCCGCTCGACCAGGTTCAGGAAGCCCGGCACCACCGTCTCCGGCTCCGGCCGCCCCTCCTCGTCACCCGGCACGGCCGCCCGGTACAGATCGGTGCGCATGTCGCCCGGGTCCACCGCCCACACCCGCAGCCCCGGCTCCTCCACCGCGAGCACGGCCGCCAGCTGGTCGAGCGCCGCCTTGGACGCCCCGTACCCGCCCCAGGTCGCGTACGCCTCGGCCGCCGCGTCCGAACTGACCACCAGCACCGCCCCCGCCGACGAGCGCCGCAGCGGACCGAGCGACTCCTGCACCAGCCCCAGCGCCGCCACCACATTGGTCTCCAGAGCCGCCCGGAACCCCTCCAGGCTCTGCCGCTCCAGCGGCACCAGCGGCTCGGCGCCCAGCGCGCTCGCGTTGTGCACCAGCAGATCGAGCCCGCCCAGCTCACCGGCGGCCGCCACCAGCGCCCGCCGGTGCCCGGCGTCCCGCACGTCCCCGGCGAGCGCCACCACCCTCGTCCCCGGCCCCGCCAGCTCCCCGGCCGTCTCCTTCAGTACGGACGCGGTCCTCGCGTCCAGGACGAGGTCCCAGCCGCGTGCGGCCAGCGCCCGCGCGAGCGCCCGCCCGAGGCCCTTCGACGCCCCCGTGATGATCGCTACCGGCATGATCGTCCATCCCCTCGCGCTCCGCTGTCCGCTGTCCGCTGTCGTCCGTCGGCGGTAAGCGTCGGCCGTTACGGGCCCGGGTTCGCCGACAGCCCCAGCGTCACTCCCCGTAGGCCCCCGGCGCCTCAGCCGTACGCCCCAGCCGCCCAAGGCACTCCGACCTAGTCCCCAGGGCCCGGCCGGACGCCGTCCACAGGCGGATACGGACCGTCACATCCCGCGGGTACGGTGATCCCATGAGCCACCGACCGAGCTCCGGCCTCGCCGCCGTGAGCACCGCGCTCCTCGCGATGAGCAGGCATCTGGAGGTGCGCGACGTCCTCAAGACGATCGTCGCCTCGGCCCGCGACCTGCTCGACGCGGAGTACGCGGCTCTCGGGGTCCCCGACGACCACGGTGGCTTCGCCCAGTTCGTCGTCGACGGCGTCAGCGACGAGCAGTGGAAGGCGATCGGCCCGCTGCCGCGCCAGCACGGCATCCTCGCGGCGATGCTCAAGGACGAGAAGCCGGAGCGGATCGCCGACGTCCGCAAGGATCCCCGCTTCGGCGGCTGGCCCGCGGCCCACCCGGACATGTCCGACTTCCTGGGCGTGCCGATCCGCGACGGCGAGGAGACGCTGGGCACCCTCTTCCTCGCCAACAAGCGCTGCCCCAAGCCGGAGGGCGGCTGCGGCTTCACCGAGGACGACGCCGAACTCCTCGGCATCCTCGCCCAGCACGCGGCGATCGCCCTGACCAACGCCCGGCTCTACGAACGCAGCCGCGAGCTCACCATCACCGAGGAGCGCACCCGCCTCGCCCACGAGCTGCACGACGCGGTCAGCCAGAAGCTCTTCTCCCTCCGGCTCACCGCCCAGGCCGCGGCCGCCCTGGTCGACCGCGACCCCGCGCGCGCCAAGGACGAGCTCCAGCAGGTCGCCGCGCTCGCCGCCGAGGCCGCCGACGAGCTGCGCGCGGCCGTCGTCGAGCTGCGCCCGGCCGCCCTGGAGGAGGACGGCCTGGTCAACACCCTCCGCACCCAGATCCAGGTCCTCGACCGCGCCCACAGCGCCGAGGTCACCTTCGAGAACTGCGGGGTCCGGGCCCTGCCGCCCGCCCAGGAGGAGGCGCTGCTGCGCGTCGCCCAGGAGGCCCTGCACAACGCCCTGCGCCACTCGGGCGCCGAGCACGTCTCGGTCGTCCTCCTGCGGCGCGGCCAGGGCGCCGCCCTGCGGATCACCGACGACGGCCGCGGCTTCGAACCCCGGGCGGTCCGCCGCGCCGGACGGCACCTGGGCCTGGTGTCGATGCGGCACCGGGCCGGCGGCGTCGGGGGCCGGCTCTTCGTGAAATCGGCGCCCGGCCAGGGCGCCACGATCGAGATGGAGGTGCCAGGTGGCTGACAGCATCAGAGTCCTGCTGGTCGACGACCACCAGGTGGTCCGCCGCGGCCTGCGGACGTTCCTGGAGATCCAGGACGACATAGAGGTCGTCGGCGAGGCCGCCGACGGCGCCGAGGGGGTCGCCCGCGCCGAGGAACTGAAGCCGGACGTCGTCCTGATGGACGTGAAGATGCCCGGCACGGACGGCATCGAGGCGCTGCGCAAGCTGCGGGCGCTGGCCAACCCGGCGAAGGTGCTCATCGTCACCAGCTTCACCGAGCAGCGCACGGTGGTGCCCGCCCTGCGGGCGGGGGCGGCGGGCTATGTGTACAAGGACGTCGACCCGGAGGCGCTGGCGGGCGCGATCCGCTCGGTGCACGCCGGGCATGTGCTGCTCCAGCCGGAGGTCGCGGGCGCGCTGCTCTCCCAGGACGACGCGGGCGGCGGCCAGGGCCGGGGCACCTCGCTCACCGAGCGCGAGCGGGAGGTCCTCGGCCTCATCGCGGACGGCCGCTCCAACCGGGAGATCGCCCGGGCGCTGGTCCTCTCCGAGAAGACGGTCAAGACGCACGTCTCCAACATCCTCATGAAGCTGGACCTGGCGGACCGCACCCAGGCGGCCCTGTGGGCAGTCCGCCACGGCCTGACCGACTGACCCGCCCTACTAATCCGCTCGACTGATGGACGCCCATAAGTAAATACGGATCGTCATGGTCCGGTGAGAGATTCATACCGTCGGGTGGATGTCACCCACACGGCGCATCCTCGGCGGCCGGTGGGCGTTCTCCAGGGCGTGCTGCGGCGGACCGCCGCGGCGAGACCAGGAGGAACCTGAAGTGAAGAACCTGAAGAAGGCCGCCGCCGTCGCCATGATCGCCGGAGGAATCGTCGCGGCGGGCGCGGGCGCCGCGTCCGCGCACGGCGGCGCGCTGGCGGACGGCAAGGCCGAGA
This sequence comes from Streptomyces sp. NPDC043908, assembly GCF_056435525.1. Classification (NCBI taxonomy): domain Bacteria; kingdom Bacillati; phylum Actinomycetota; class Actinomycetes; order Kitasatosporales; family Streptomycetaceae; genus Streptomyces; species Streptomyces sp. NPDC043908. Next base: position 410,661 of record NZ_JBWKEI010000006.1, read on the forward strand.
AGTCCCCGGGCGTGCTCTCCGGCAACCTGGTCCAGGCCCCGGTCCACGTCCCGGTCAACGCCACGGGCAACTCGGTCAACGTGATCGGCCTCCTGAACCCGGCGTTCGGCAACGAGTCCTCGAACGTGTGAGCGGAGTGGGGCGCGGGACGGCCGCCACCGGGCGCCCGTTTCCCCGCGCCCCTTTTTGCACCCGGGATTCACCTCCGAGCGCGCGGCGGTCCCCTGCGTCCCTCTTGGCGGGGACTTTCGGCGGGCCGGTGGTGGGTTGCTCGCGCAGTTCCCCGCGCCCCTGAGCGGCCGGGGGTTTGTCTGCGGGCAGGTGGTGGGCTGGTCGCGCAGTTCCCCGCGCCCCTTGTGGGCCAGGATCCCGCGTGCGGGTAGTCGGGGGCAACGCCGTGTAAGCCGGGGCTCTGTCTGCGGACCGTGCTGGCTTGCCCGCGCAGCTCCCCGCGCCCCCAGATGCTCAGGGGCGCGGGGAACTGCGCGATCAGCCACAGACGTCCCGCAGACGAAAAACACCCCGGGTGCAGCTACAGAAGCGGGCCGCAGGTTCCGGAGTACCCAGGGGCGCGGGGAACTGCGCGACCAGCCACACACAACCCGCAGACGAAACAAACGGCCCGGGCGGAGCCAAAGGACGGCCGCAGGCCGCAGGCCAGCCGGGCCGCAGGTCGCAGCCCAGCCGGGCCCCAGGGCGGAGCCCAGCCGGGCCCCAGGGCGGAGCCCAAGCGGGGTGTGGGGGCCGCAGGCCCACTGCGGGGCCGGGGGCGCGGCCCCGGAAGAGCCAACTACCCCCCGCCACACCCACCGCCCCCCGGAGGGCCTACCCCCGAGCAACCCCCTCCACATACGCGTTGTACGCCGCCACCCGAGCCCGCCGAGCCACCCGCTCCACCGGCCGCAACGCCTCCGCCCGGGCCCACAGCTCCGACGCGCTCACCGCCCCGCCGACATCCTCCGCGCCGCGCGCCACCTCCACCAGCACCCCCACCCGCCGGGCCAGCTCCAGCACCCGTACCGCCCGCGGCGGATACCCGGGAGCCAGGACCGGCTCGTCCGGCCCCTCCGCGCGCGCCCGGTACGCGTCGATCGCCGCCCGGGCCGCCGGCCCCGACCCGGCCACGTCGAGCCGGGTCAGCACCGACGTCGCCTCCCGCAACCCCTCCGCCAGCTCCCGCTCCGCCTCCCCGAGCGAGGGCACGTCGGCCGGGGGAGCCTCCCGTACCTCCAGGCACTGCCACAGCACCTCCACCCGCACATCCCCCTCGGGCCCCACCTCGCTCACCTGCGGCACCAGCCCGTGCGGCGCCCCGAACCCGACGACCGCCTCCTCCGCCTCCAGCGCCCGCGCGTTGAACTCCGGCGGCCCGCTGAGCCCCAGCGGATGCCCCGGCGCGGGCAGCGCGACCCGGAAGCCCGTCACCCCGAGCCCCCGCAGCCGGCCGAGCGCCAGCGTGAGCCCCACCGGGGCGGCCTCACCCGGCAGCCCCGCCACCCGGTGCACCGTGTCGTCGCCGACGATCGCCGAAGCGGCGTCGTCCGGCGAAACTTTCCCGGCCAACAGGGCATTTCCCCATGCGGCCAGCCGACCTGAACGTGGTTCCGAGAACATGGACCCAGCCTAGGTACTGGCCCTCGCGGCAGGTCCACTCCCTCAGTGGCGTAGGTTTTGTCTGGGAGATTTCCCCGGGCCCCTGCCCACAGGCACAGCCCGGACCTCAAGACGATTGCATGGGGAGACAACGCGCTCATGAGCGATGTACTGGAGCTGGTGGACGTATCCGTGGTCCGCGACGGACGCGCTCTGGTGGACGAGGTCTCCTGGTCGGTCAAGGAGGGCGAGCGCTGGGTGATCCTCGGCCCCAACGGCGCCGGCAAGACCACCCTCCTCAACATCGCCTCCAGCTACCTCTTCCCGTCCACCGGCACGGCGAAGATCCTCGGCGACCGTCTCGGCAAGGTCGACGTCTTCGACCTGCGCCCGCGCATCGGCATGGCCGGCGTCGCGATGGCCGACAAGCTGCCCAAGCGCCAGACCGTGCTCCAGACGGTCCTCACCGCCGCGTACGGCATGACCGCCACCTGGCAGGAGCAGTACGACGCCGTCGACGAGGAGCGCGCCCGCGCCTTCCTCGACCGGCTCGGCATGACCGACTACCTGGACCGCAAGTTCGGCACGCTCTCCGAGGGCGAGCGCAAGCGCACCCTGATCGCCCGCGCGATGATGACCGACCCCGAGCTGCTGCTCCTCGACGAGCCGGCCGCCGGTCTCGACCTCGGCGGCCGCGAGGACCTGGTCCGCCGCCTCGGCCGCCTCGCCCGCGACCCGTACGCGCCCTCGATGGTCATGGTCACGCACCACGTCGAGGAGATCGCCCCCGGCTTCACCCACGTCCTCATGATCCGCCAGGGCAAGGTGCTCGCCGCCGGCCCCATGGAGACCGAGCTCACCTCCCGCAACCTCTCCCTCTGCTTCGGGCTCCCGCTCGTCGTCGAGCACCGCGGCGACCGCTACTCCGCCACCGGCCTGCCGCTCTCCTGACGCCGGCCGCGCGCCGGCGGATCGACAGGTGCACTGTCCGTGACGGGGTGCCCGGACCTACCATGACCTCGTGAACGCATGGGTGGGTTGGCTGATCGCGGCGGCTGGGCTCGGCATTCCCCTGGTGCTGACCGCCATGCCGGAATTCGGCATGCTGGCGGTCGGCGCGGTCGCCGCGGCCGTCGGCGCGGGTCTGGGCCTCGGCACGGTCGCGCAGGTCCTCGTCTTCGTCGTGGTCTCGGTCGCCCTGATCGCCGTGGTGCGGCCCATCGCCGCCCGGCACAGCGCCGAGCGGCCCCACCTCGCCACCGGCATCGACGCGCTGAAGGGCCGTCAGGCCGTCGTCCTGGAGAGGGTCGACGGCAGCGGCGGCAGGATCAAGCTCGCGGGCGAGGTGTGGTCGGCCCGCACCCTCGACGACGGCCAGTCGTTCGAACCCGGGCAGCAGGTCGATGTGGTCGAGATCGACGGAGCGACTGCCATCGTCATGTGAACCATGCCAGGATCATCCGGGCCGGCAGCCGCACAGCTGCCGGGCACTTCCTAGAGGCAAGAAAGGCACGGGGAACGCGATGTCAGCGATCATCATCGTCCTGATCATCCTGGTGGTGCTGGTCTTCATCGCCCTGATCAAGACCATCCAGGTGATCCCGCAGGCCAGCGCCGCCATCGTGGAACGCTTCGGCCGCTATACGAGGACGCTCAACGCGGGCCTGAACATCGTCGTCCCGTTCATCGACTCGATCCGCAACCGCATCGACCTGCGCGAGCAGGTCGTGCCGTTCCCGCCGCAGCCGGTGATCACCCAGGACAACCTGGTCGTCAACATCGACACCGTCATCTACTACCAGGTGACCGACGCCCGCGCCGCCACGTACGAGGTCGCCAGCTACATCCAGGCGATCGAACAGCTCACCGTCACCACGCTGCGCAACATCATCGGCGGCATGGACCTGGAGCGCACCCTCACTTCCCGCGAGGAGATCAACGCGGCCCTGCGCGGCGTCCTCGACGAGGCCACCGGCAAGTGGGGCATCCGCGTCAACCGCGTCGAACTCAAGGCGATCGAGCCGCCCACCTCCATCCAGGACTCGATGGAGAAGCAGATGCGCGCCGACCGTGACAAGCGCGCCGCGATCCTCCAGGCCGAAGGTGTCCGGCAGTCCGAGATCCTGCGCGCCGAAGGCGAGAAGCAGTCCGCGATCCTGCGCGCCGAGGGTGAGGCCAAGGCCGCCGCGCTGCGCGCCGAGGGCGAGGCCCAGGCGATCCGTACCGTCTTCGAGTCCATCCACGCGGGCGACCCCGACCAGAAGCTCCTCTCCTACCAGTACCTCCAGATGCTCCCGAAGATCGCCGAGGGAGACGCCAACAAGCTCTGGATCGTGCCCAGCGAGATCGGCGACGCGCTCAAGGGCCTCTCCGGCGCGTTCGGCAACCTCGGCGGCGGGATGCCCGGCTTCAACACGGGCTCCGAGCGCCGCGAGGAACCGCCCGTCGACTGACCACAGTTGACTGTGTCGTCCAACATCCGTGCATGATCGGTGCGGCCCCCCGACCTCCATGGCGGGGAGGCGTCTCACTGATTGTGTAAGGAGATGGCGTTGTCCATCTGGGAAGCACTAGCGGTCTTCGCGGCCGGCATCGGCGCCGGCACCATCAACACGATCGTCGGCTCCGGCACCCTGATCACCTTCCCCGTGCTGCTGGCCACCGGGCTGCCGCCCATCACGGCGAACGTGTCCAACACCCTCGGCCTGGTCTCAGGCTCCATCAGCGGGGCCATCGGCTACCGCCGCGAACTGCGCGGCCAGAGCCGCCGCATCCTGCGCCTCGCGTCCACCAGCCTGCTCGGCGGTCTGCTCGGCGCGGTCCTGCTGCTCGCACTGCCGTCCAACGCGTTCGACGCGATCGTCCCCGTCCTGGTCGGCCTCGCGCTGCTGCTCGTCCTCTTCCAGCCGCGCATCGCCGCCGCCGTCACACGCCACCGCGAGGCCACCGGCACCAAGGCCCACCCCAACGGCGGCCCCGTGCTGCTCGTCGGCCTCTTCCTCGCCAGTGTGTACGGGGGTTACTTCGGCGCGGCGCAGGGCGTCCTCTACCTGTCCCTCATGGGCCTGCTGCTCCCCGAGAGCCTCCAGCGCGTCAACGCCGTCAAGAACATCCTCGCGGCGCTGGTCAACGGCGTCGCCGCGGTCTTCTTCCTCTTCGTCGCCGACTTCGACTGGACGGCGGTCCTGCTCATCGCTGTCGGCTCGACGATAGGCGGCCAGCTCGGCGCCAAGGTGGGCCGCCGTCTCAGGCCCTCGGTGCTCCGAGGGGTGATCATCGCGGTCGGCGTCGTGGCGATCGTCCAACTGGTACTGCGCTGACACACCAAGGGCCGGCCCGCGGCCGCAAGCGGCGGGCCGACCCGGTCCTTCCCTCTACGCCGCTCCCCGGGCCAGCCACTCCGGCAGGGCCGAGCGGTCCCCGGCGGCCATCGCGAGCAGCATCGCGTCGGCGGGCGAAGGCACGAAGGGCTCACGCAGCAACGGCATCCCCGCCTCCTCCGGCGTCCGGTCCGCCTTGCGGTGATTGTCCTCCGCGCAGGACGCCACCGTGTTGAGCCAGCTGTCACGGCCCCCCTGGGCGCGCGGCACCACGTGGTCCACGGTCGTCGCGCGCCTGCCGCAGTACGCGCACCGGTGCTGGTCCCGGACCAGCACCCCCCGTCTCGACCACGGAGCCTGTCTTCGGAACGGCACCCGTACGTACCGGCAGAGCCTGATCACCCGGGGCACCGGTATCTCGACCGCGGCGGCACGCATCCTCAGCTCGGGATGCTCCTGCTCGACGACGGCCTTGTCCTGGAGGACCAGCACGACCGCACGGTTCAGAGTGACCGTCGACAGCGGCTCGAAGCTCGCGTTCAGTACCAGCGTGTCCCGCATTGTGCCCACCTCCGCGTAGTGCCGGCCCACCCCCTGGCGGGCTTGGATCAACTCTGGCCGGGCCGGCCACGACGGACAACGCATTAAAAATGCCCTGCTCTGATCTCTCCAAGACCAGAGCAGGGCAAACAATGAAGGAACGATCAGCTACCCGGAATCAGCTGTTCGAGGGACCCGTGTACGTACCGATCAGCTGGGCGCGTGCCAGGGTGTGGAACCGCAGATTGAATCCGACGACCGCGGGCGACGCCTCCGCGTCCGGTCCCAGCTTCGCGGAATCCACCGCGTAGACGGTGAACACATAGCGGTGCGACTCACCGGCCGGCGGGGCCGCGCCACCGAAGTCCTTCGACCCGTAGTCGTTGCGGACCTGGACCGCCCCGGCCGGCAGACCCTTGAACTCACCCGTGCCCGCGCCGGCCGGCAGCTCGGTCACCGACTTCGGGATGTCGAACACCACCCAGTGCCAGAACCCGCTGCCCGTCGGGGCGTCCGGGTCGAAGCACGTCACCGCGAAGCTCTCGGTCCCGGCCGGGAACCCCTCCCACCGGAGGTGGGGAGAGGTGTTCCCTTCCGCGTACACCTGGGCGTCCTTCAGCGGCGCACCCTCCTGGACGTCCTCGCTCACCACGGTGAACGAGGGCACCTCGGGGTGGAAGTCATGGGGAAGCGGCGGCCTCTTGAGCTCGCTCACGCGGGCACCTCCTGATCGGTAACCAGTGACGGGACCGAGCCTAGAACCAGTTCCGCCGACCGCCGACCTCCGCCAGCCACTGGTGGAGATAGGCCGCCCAGTCAGTCCCCTGGTAGTCGTCGAGACCCACCTGGAACGAGCGGTACGAGTCGCTGCCCTCGCTGAACAGGCCGGGCTTCTTGTCCATCTCCAGCACCACGTCCATCGCGCGGTCGTCCGCGACGAAGGTCAGCTCCACCTGGTTCAGACCCCGGTACTCCGACGGCGCGTAGAACTCGATCTCCTGGTAGAACGGCAGCCGCTGGCGGGTGCCGCGGATGTGGCCTCGCTCCATGTCCGCGCTCTTGAAGCGGAAGCCCAGCTGGATGAAGGCGTCGAGGATCGCCTGCTGCGCCGGCAGCGGGTGCACGTTGATCGGGTCCAGGTCGCCCGAGTCCAGGGCGCGCGCGATCTCCAGCTCCGTCGTCACACCGATGTGCATCCCGCGCAGCGGCTGACCGGCGACCGTCGTGACCGGCGTCTCCCACGGGATCTCCAGGCCGAACGGCACCACGTGCACCGCGCCCGCCTTCACCTCGAACGCGCCGCCGAGCCGCAGCTTGGTGAACTCGATGTCCTGCTTGGTCTCGTGGTCACCGCCCTCGATCTCGACGCGCGCCTGAAGACCGACCGAGAGCCCCTCGATCCGCTGGTCCACGGACCCGCCCTGGATCCGGACCTCGCCCTGGACGACACCGCCCGGCACCACGTTCGCCTCGGTCAGCTCGGTCTCCACCGAAGCGCCACCGGCACCCAGACTCGCAAGCAGACGCTTGAACCCCATGCTGTTCCCTCCATAGATCCTGCACCCACTTGAACGCACCACGACGGCCCCCGGTTCCGCGCTTTCACCGGGTACCCTCGGACGCCATGATCGCGGCCCCCGAACGTACGCCACTGCCTCGCGGTTTCTTCGACCGCCCCGTCCTGGAGGTCGCCACCGACCTCCTCGGCCGCACCCTGGTGCGCCGCACGACCGAGGGCCCGGTCGAGCTGAGACTGACGGAGGTGGAGGCGTACGACGGCGCCAACGACCCGGGGTCCCACGCCTTCCGGGGGCGCACGGCCCGCAACGGCGTGATGTTCGGCCCGCCCGGTCACGCGTACGTCTACTTCACCTACGGAATGTGGCACTGCCTGAACCTGGTCTGCGGACCGGAGGGCAGGGCGAGCGGGGTCCTGCTGCGGGCAGGAGAGATCCAGGTGGGCGCGGAGCTCGCGCGTAAACGTCGTATCTCGGCCAAAAACGACAGGGAACTGGCCAAAGGGCCTGCCCGCCTGGCCACGGCCCTGGACGTCGACCGCGCCCTGGACGGCGCCGACGTCTGCACCGGCCCGGACGCCCCGCTCTCCGTACTGACGGGGACCCCACCCGCCGCCGACCTGGTACGCAGCGGACCCCGCACCGGAGTGGGCGGCGAAGGCGCCCCGCATCCCTGGCGGTTCTGGATCGCTGACGACCCGACAGTCAGCCCGTACCGGGCGCATCAGCCACGCCGCCGCGCAACTTGACTCGGCCCGACCGGGCGCCTAACGTAGCCCGAGCCGCTTAAGACGGGTCCTGCTGTTCAGCAACCCGGAGCGGCCATCCACTACCTACGACTGACCCCGACGGGTCCCTGTTTCGGCATGCCGGAATTCGGATTCATCGGCTCGATGCGGCCCGATTATGAGCCGCCCGGGAAATCAGCTAAAGTAGTGACCACGCCGAAAGGGAAACGCGAAAGCGAAATCCTGGAAAGCGAATCCCGCCGACAGGGAAATCGGACACGAAAGAGTCTGATAGAGTCGGAAACGAAGGAAGCGCCCGGAGGGCCCGGAAACGGGAGCG